>JAGUXX010000210.1 GCA_020061585.1 Betaproteobacteria bacterium
CCTTCGTTGCCATCCTGTCGTCGTCAAACTTCAGTAAAGCAACTTCCGGCAAGGTCAGCCACCTCACCTCGGATCTCGGGGCATTTCTTAGCGCCATGACCCTCAGTCCCTTTTAGGACAGTCTTTCAGAAGTTCCAGAGTGAAACCGTAGTAAGAGCCCAGTTTGATTTCTTCCTCCCAAAGACTCCGAATCTGAGAGTTCTTTGCAAAAAATGCCATCCCACAAACCCACGCCAGCCAAACGTTGCGGTCAATGTAGCCAGCTTTGTAATACAGGTATTCCTCAGCACAAAGATTGAAATAGTCATATAGATCGTCAACCTCTTCCTTACAAAGCATCAAGCTCTGGTCATGCTTGACGATGGCATTCAGTTTTTCATTCAGATTGTTGTAGCGCTCGTTAAATTTATCGAAGAGGCTGACGAAAAGTTGAGTGTTCTGATGGTGCTGCGCATAGAGAAAAAGCATAAAACCGCCAACAGCACCAATAACTTTGACAACAAGATCCCGGTCAAACGACAGCCAACTTGTACTTGTGAGTGGGGTAACCCAGTAAGCCAGGGCAAGAAAAACAAGAACCAGCAATACAAAAAACCAGGGATACCCTCCGCGTCTGTCCAATGAGAAATGGAATAACTTTCCACGCACGCTCTTCAATTTCGACATGACTGAATTCCTCACGACACCTGCTTGATCGACTCAACCACCTACGCTGCCCACCCAACGACCAGATGGCAACGATCAGTCGCCGCCATGCAGACCCCACTGCACATCTTCACGAACAAATGCCTCGGCCAACGCTTCCGGATGCGACTCCAGGTAGCGCCGCAGCGCTTCCGTCAGCAAAGCATTCATGTCTGGCACCCAGCCGTTGTTGACCAGCGCCTGGCCTTGGCGCGCCAGTTGATCGGGTAGTTCGGCCTGCACTGAGGTGGTCATCGCATATCTCCTGTATTGCACAACCTGCCGCAGCGGTTTGGACCCCAACAACGGATTCCAGGTCGCGCAGCACGGTCATAATTTTATCGGCCAAAGCGCTCGCCAGCCCCAGCCTTTCACCCAGCCTCCCCGCAACATCCATCATTCTTGCCAATGATGGTGGGCCATCCGCTATCCGGAATGACCGGATAGCGTTCATTCACACCTCATTCGTGTCCGGTCACGTCCGGTTCAGCGACAGCCAATACTGCCCCCCTCTGCGGTGGCAGACTATTTTTCCTTTGTAGACCAGAGGGTTAGCCCGCTCTCCGCAGCCCCGACCAGGTCGAAAAAAATGTCTGGATCATGTCCGATTGATGTCCGGGCATGTCCGGTCTGTGCGCCGATACACCGTTCCGGCTCCCTTGCCGACGCGCAGTAACAAGCCAGCCGCCTCCAGCTCAACCAGATCACGGCGAGCCTGCCGATCCGAGACTTCCATTGCAAACCGTTGGTGGTATTCGCCGGGGCGAATTGCTTCCCCGTGCCCAAGTAGCGCCAACAAGGCCTGCTGTCGACGATTGGGTGCAAGAAGTTCTGCTTCATGCCCTGTCCGCCCATAAATCGTTAGCGTGACACCAGTTGGCCGATCAACCCACTTTGGTGCTGGCAAGCTGTGATCTTGGCAGGCGTTGATGATCAACTGGCCACCACGGCCAATACGCTCCATCAAGCCGCGCAAATAGAACACATGGGCAATGTCTGGATTCGTTGGCAGAGAGGGGTGATTCCGCTTTAGGTCCGAAGGTTGCAACCCTTCCGGGAAATGCCCCGAGTTCCAGATTTCGATCCTATTTGGATAGATGCCCACCGTCACGCCACCGGAAAATCCAGAATAGTCCCGATGCGCAAATGCGTTGACCAAGCCTTCACGCAGTGCCTCGAATGGATATTCGGGTCGATCAATGCGACGCACATCGCCAGACTGAAATCGGGCTTCCCAGCGAACATGCTGCGACAAGATTTCAAACGCCTGCTCAAACACCTTGACCAATGGTCCTTGCAACAAACGATCATCCAGATAGGCATCGCCACTTTTGTCAGAAGCAAAACGCGTCACCCGAACTCGGGTTTGCGGGTGACGAAGGGCCGGATTTTTCGCAAACAACACATCCGCCGCCTGGGTGTACCCTTTTGCCGAATAGACGGCCAGCGCCTGCAAAATTTCAATATCGTCCGCGCCATCGGCAAATACGAAACGACCGGATTCCTTGGCCTGCGACATCGTGCGGTGAATCTCGTCCCGGTCCAGATCGGCCTCCTCCATCGCCATCGCTGGACGGCGCTCCCAGCGCTCTGCTGCTACAGATTTCGACTGAACCATGTCGCGCAGCTTTTCAGCGTCAGCCATTCGGGTGCTGCTGCCCACACGCACGTAGACGCTGCCGGCACACACATAGGGGCGATCCTTGCCTTCCGGGACATCGATGGAAATAACGCTCTTGCCCTCTTCGTCATCGATATTGACCGTGAACAAGGCCTTGGGCGTGATGCTCTCCAGCAAATAGGCATGGATTTTTTGAACCTGCGCGTTCGCGTCCTCCACACCAACGAGCTTGCCCTTATCGTCTACGCCGCAAAAAACCGTGCCGCCCAGCGTGTTCAAAAACGCGCAGACCGTTCTGGCTACGGTATCCAGATTGCCGATGTCGGTCTTGAATTCAGTGCCACTACTTTCACCCTGGCGGATTTGCTTCCTGACGAGATCCGGAATCATGGCTTTTTCTCCTGCGCCACACGCCGCGCCACCGCAACCTGATTATTGAAGTGCTCCTCAAGGAAGCGTTCTACCTCCTGATAACGGTAGAACTGGGCACTGGCATACAACTGCGCATCGTCAGCCGTCACGAATTTCTGCACCCAGTTGCCCTTGCGATCCGCCACCCGAATATCGTGCCGGATAGCTGCCTCGTACATGTCTATCACGCGCAAATCATCGATGACGGGATTGCGCTTTACTTTCAGCGCGGCCCGCTTCTCGGCGTTGTCGAAGCCGACATTGCCCAACAGCGTGCGCGCGAACGCCACCTGATCGTGCGCCAAAATCCACCGGGGCTTGTTCAGCTCGATGGCCCGTAGCAATTCCTCATGGGTAATGGACCTGGCCGTTGCATCCTCCTTGCCAGAGCCGTAATGCGTGGTGATCAGGCTCAGGAACAGATCGCATTGCTCAACAGCATGTAGGCAATTCTCGAATGCACTCTGGGTCGAAATCACCGGCACGGTGCCCTTGTGCGACATCCAGACCTCATAACCGAAGCGCGTCAGGATGGCGTAAATGCGCTCCAGTAGTTCCTCAATGCCATATACCGTCGAGGAAACCATGACGACGAGTTTTTTCTGTTTGGCCATGTCAGCATTTCATCTCATAGGTCCGCACTTTGGCTGTTCATCAACACCCGCCTAGATCACGCAACAACCACTTTAATTGCCTCCGTGCGGTCGCGATCAATTGATCAAATACCATGGCACTTACATTGGGTTCCCGGTTATCCGAGGGGTAATCCGGCGAACGCCGGCCGCCAATCAGTAAAACCTTGATCGGTGCGCTGCTGTGTTTACCCAGATCATGACGGTAGGTAATCGCCTGCAAGTAGTTATCGTGGTTCAGAGCATGGCCCGGCTTTTTGAACTCGATTAGCAAATATTCGCCGTTCAGGTTTTCGTTCAGCAACAAGTCTGGCCGCTGGTCGGCTTTCTCGCCGACGTAATTTTTGCCCAAATAGTCCTCCACCTGACGCCGCAGCGTGGTGTTGGAACTAAACAGCGAATATTCTGGGCCGAAGACCCACAAAGCGTTCTCCAAGGCTTTGTGCATGACCACTTCCAAAGTGTTAGGCGCTCGTGAGAGCTGCTCAAGTTGATCGAGAAAAATACTGCGTGCCTGAGCCTGCTCGACGAGCCAGGCCATTTCAGCCAAACCAAAATCGTTCAACCCATCGGCAATCGCTGCAACATCGCGCGGCCGGGAGTCGGCAATATGTTCAAGTAGCGTCCTGTAGTCGGAACGTTCCAGCGCTTCCAACAGCACATAAACAATAGGCTCGACCTTGCTTTCCGGCTCACCGTAATACTTGCCGAGAATCTTCTTGATTGCCCGGTCGGCAAAATGGCGCTTGTACTCAGGCAACTCGGCCAAACGCGCCTGAATGGTTTTTTGTAGCCGCGCCTGAGCCAGTTGCATTTCCTGTCGATATTGCCGCTCAAAGGCAGCGCGCAGGATCGGTTGCACATGAGCTTCGAGCGCCTGCAGCAGTTCGCTGTTTTCCACGGGCGAGTCCCAACCTGCCGTGATGTGGTCACGTATACCATCCGCTTCCACCTCGCCGTACAACTTTCGCAGCAGCTTTGGCGGAAAGTCATCCCGTTCATCCAAGCCGAAAAATCGCGGCTTGCCTACGGATTTTCCATCCACCCGCAATGTGATGCCTGGCTGACGCAGGCCTGACTTTCCGTCGCTGATAGCGAAGCGCAACTTGACCGAACCGACCGCCGGCAACTCATGCACGCTATCGCTGTAACTGCCGGACACGTCATCGACGGCCAGTTGCTTACCAACCACCGTCAGTCGGAAATCATCCTGGCGACCATAGTCCTGAAGCAATACCTGGCGCAATTTGTTGGCATCCGGATACGCCAGACGCTGGTGCAGACCAGACAGGGTAATCGTGGTGCCATGCAGTTCCGCGTCACAAGCCTCGCTACGGAAGGCAATGACCAGTTGCTCAATGTCTTCAACTTCGGCCAAGTCTTCCAGTCGCAGCGTAAAGCCACAAAGACGACCGCGTGCCCGTGTCTCAAGCATCATGGTGGAAGCTGCCATCAAGCCCGCGAATTTTCCTATCCCCTTACGCCCCTTGATCAAGCGGTTCTTGCCGGCGGTTCTTTCACCTCGCCGCGAGCGGCGATCAGTGGCAATGAACAGGTAATGCCGACGCAACTCTTCTTCGGTCATGCCACAGCCGTCATCGGTGATCACGATGGGCTCGTCGCTCATCGGTCGAGGCAATGAAACGAATACCTGCTCCGCATCGGCATCCCAGGCGTTATCCACTAGTTCTTTCAACGCTTTTTCGGAAGACGCATATTCCTGACTGAGCAATGTCGCCAGTCGGGAATCGACCTGAAATCGCAATCCGGGTTTGGTCATGTGATTGCCTCTGCTTCCTGAAGATGTGTGATTTCTTCTTGTTCGATGGCAATGCCGGTGAGGCTCGCAACAGCGCTGGCGGCGAGATTGGTTGCAATGCGTTGCCTCCGGGATAGTTGATCCGCATAGTGATCGCACATTCGGAAAAGCTCATCGACGATCACAACAATTCGATCTTGTTCAGCCTTGGGGGGTACCGGAACAACCAGATCTTCAACGCCTCCGACCCGCAGATGCTTAACCGTCATGCCAATGGCCGCTTCGATCATCCGGGCTTGAAAACTCGGACTCTGAATTACGTAGAGAAGAAAGCGGTTGCTGAATAACTCAGGAAAGAGCCGGATCAACATTGAGCGCTGGCCGAGGCACACCTTTTCGCCCACCGGAACAATCGCAGCTTCGCCCATCGGGGCTTCACGAGTGAAAAAGATGTCACCACTCTTGGGTGGCATCCGCCTCGCCCAGTAAGCATAGGTTTCTTCTGAAATCTTCCTTGTACTGGTCAGATCCATCCGGCCATTACGGATATCGGTCGTACGAATGAGGTGAATGCCTTCGCTGACGTAGGGCGCGGTTTTGTTGTGACAATCAACTACGGCTTGCGATACCTGCAGCAGTGAGGCCCAAGCCCAATGTTCGGGCAATGTGGCTTCAGGAATAGCAACTTGTTGAGTGCGAAGCTTCTTCAGCATGGACAAGGCTTCTTTTTGCTCCTGCTCGACAGATTCCTTCGACCATGCGACGCGCTTTGCTGCAATCAAATCAAGCAGTGCAGAGCCTGCGGAAGCATGGCGATGTTCGATGTTCAGCAACTCGCCAGACACTGCCAAATCAAGAATCAAGCCCTTAAACGCTACGACATCCTCCGGCGCATGAAACAGCTGCCCGAAGTTGTCGCCCAGGCGTGTCCAGGTGGTTTGCAGTTCGTGCGGGCTGGTGGCGCTGGCGACGGCTTGCAGGGTGGACTGGCGCAGGTTGTTTTGCAGTTTTCGGCGGGCCTGTTGTTGCGTTTCCAGCTTGTCGCACAAGGCCATTAGTTCATTGACTTTGGCGACGATGCGGGATTGTTCCTCTTCGCTTGGAATTCTCAACTTGACTGCCGAAAGCTCTGCCTTGCCTATCACGCCCTGTGCAGACCCACGCGAACCACCGCGAAGTCGCAAGGTAAAAGGCATCAGCATGAAATACAGGTACTTGGTACTCAATCCATCGCGAGGCCGAATGGCGGCTACGCTTCGACCAATCGCGCAGTCAATTGCAAGGTTCAGCTTGCCGACCGTTGCCCCAACTACGCAAATCAGCACGTCACCTTTCTTTGCGAACTTCAATGGCTTGGTTGTCCACTCACGAACGACTGGATATAGCTCTCCGAACTCACCGGTCTTAACAAAGATGGTTCCGTTCCCACTTGTATTGCAGTCGCTTCCAGGTGGTGCTTGCCCCATCACGAAATCAGCAATTTTGTCGAGATGCATTGCCTCCAGAGGTTTGCAGTCCGCCAACAACGTGCCATCGGATGCGAGCGAAAAGATCAACTCCCGCAACCGCCCCACGCCCCCCGGCGCATTCGCAATATGCCCAAACTCCGCCAGAAACTGCTGCGCGTCCATCAGGCTTGCTCCTCATCGGCATGCCCATCGTCCGCCAGGGCTTGCTCGATTTGCTCGATGCTGGGCAGGCTGGTTTGCAGTTCGGCGGGTAGCGACTCGATCAGTTGATATTCCGCTACGCCTATGGGTTGAGTTTTGTCGCGCAGGGCATATTCGGCGATGACCTTGTTTTTGCTCTTGCACAGCAGGAGGCCAATGGTGGGGTTGTCCTGCTCGGCCTTGACCTGCATGTCGACGGCGGTGAGATAGAAACTCAGTTGCCCAAGGTGTTCGGGCTTGAATTTGTCGGCCTTGAGTTCGATGACCACATAGCAGCGCAGCTTGAGGTGATAGAACAGCAGATCGATGAAGAAGTCGTCGCCGCCGACTTCCAGGTGCACCTGTCGCCCGACGAAGGCAAAACCGGCACCCAACTCCAGCAAGAACTGGGTGATGTGCTGTACCAACGCCGTTTCGATTTCCCGTTCGCCCGCTTCCTTGCCGATTCCCAAGAAATCGAACAGATAGGGATCTTTGAGGGATTGCCGGGCAAGATCGGTTCCGGGGGCGGGCAAACGCTCGGCAAAATTGGTCGCGGCCTTGCCTTCACGCTCCAGCAGGCGGGTTTCGATGTGAATTTCCAGCATCGTGCGCGACCAGCCATGTGAAATCGCGCGTTCGGCATAGGCCAGCCGCCGATCCGGTTCTTTCAGTTTGGTCAGCAGTACGAGGTTATGGCCCCAAGGCAATTGTCCAACAGCCTGTTGGACAATTGCCTCGTCCGGCCAGGCGTCGGCGAAAGCCCGCATATACATCAGGTTGGCGCGGGAGAAACCTTTCATGTCGGGAAAGGCCGCTCGCAGGTCCTGCGCCAGCCGCTCGATCACCTTGGCGCCCCAACCTTGTTGCGCTTGCCGCGCCAGGATGTCGCGCCCGATCTGCCAATACAGCAGAACCAGTTCCCGGTTGACCGCCAGCGCGGCGCGTTGCTGGGCCGCGTGTATGCGTGTTTTCAGCTCGGCGAGCCAGCCGGCATAGTCCGGCGGCAGCGGTACGATATCAGGCATCAGCCGCCTCCACGTCGGTGAAATGGTGCGCCAGCGCGGCGGCCAGTTCGCTTTTGAGCTGGTTTTCGGTTTCTTCGATTTCGCCCAGCAGCTTCTTGTATTTCACCAGCAGCACATCCGGGTCGTGGGTTTCTTCTTCCGGTGCGTTGGGGTTTTTGATGTCGAGGTTGAAGATCGGCCAGTAGATTCGGTCGCCCGCCGCCTGGGCGTCACGCGCTTGCAGGCGCAAGGGTTCGGCCTGGGCGCGCAGCTCGGCAATCTGGGCGTCGATCTTTTCGCGGTAGGCGGCGTCGCTGGTGCCGACCAGGCTTTTGCGCAAGTTGTTCGCTTCGCCTTCCAGTTTGGCGGCCGCGTTGTTCAATTCTTCGGCGTGCTGCCAATGCGGTTGGGCTGCGGCTTCGGCTTGTTCTCGCTTGGTTTTGAAATCGACCTTCCAGGCAAATGCGTTCTCCACGCGGTCGGCAAAATTGTTGGCCGCATCGCCCCACCAGTCTTGCTCGGGCTTGAATTCTTCCAACCTGATCGGCTTGGTTTTGGAATAGCTTTTGTAGCCCTTCGGGTAGGGGTGCTCGTAAAACCAGATGGTGTCGGTGTGGAAGTGTTCGGTGCCGTCGTCCACCACCGCGCCCTTGGTAAAGAACAGCAGGTTGGTCTTGATGGTGGTGTAGGGCGCGAACACGCCTTTGGGCAGGCGGACGATGGTGTGCAGCTTGCAGTCGCGCAGCAGGAGTTTTTTCAGCGTGCCCTTGATGCCGTCGCCGAACAGGAAGCCGTCGGGCAGCACCACGGCGGCGCGGCCGTTTTCCCTGAGCAGCTTTTTGATGATCAGCGCCATGAACATGTCGGCGGTTTCGCGGGTTTTGAGGTCGGCGGGATAGTCGCTGCCGACGCCGTCGTCTTCATAACCGCCGAAGGGCGGATTGGTGATCAGGCAGTCCACCTTCTCGTGCGCGGCCCAGTCGTTCCAGCCCCGGCCCAGGGTGTTGCGGTGTTCGATCTGGCTGGGTACGTCGATGCCGTGCAGCAGCATGTTGGTGGTGCAGAGCAGGTGCGGGAGCTGTTTTTTCTCGATGCCGCGTATCAGCGCTTCGATGGCGCGTTGGTCTTCGGCACTGGAATGGGCGGTGATCTGGTTGCGGAAGTGTTCGATAACGGCGGTAAGGAAGCCGCCGGTGCCGCAGGCCGGGTCGAGCACGGTTTCGCGCTTGGTCAGGCTGGGGTTGACCCGGTCGGCCATGAAGGCGGTGATGGCGCGCGGGGTGTAGAACTCGCCGGCGTTGCCGGCGCCGCGCAGGTCGTTGAGCATTTGCTCGTAGACATCGCCCAGGCTGGCGCGGGTTTTGAAGTCGTGGAAGTTGATGGCGTCTTCCAGCTTCTCGATCACGGCCAGCATCTGGGGGCCGGATTTCATGTAGTTGTTGGCGTCTTCGAAGACCTGCTTGATGACTTTGTGTGACGGGCTCCGGCTGGCGTCGATCTGCTCTTTGAGCGCCGGGAACAACTCGTTGTTGACGAAGCCGATCAGCTCGCTGGCGGCGATCTGGGGTTTTTTCTTGCCTTCCTTGTCTGGAACATACGCGGCCCAGTTACGCCAGCGGTAGCGCTCAGGCAGCGGCGATTTGTATTTGGTGTTGTCGTCTTCCCATTCCTCTTCGCGTTGGTCGAAGACCTTGAGGAACAACATCCAGGTGAGCTGGCCGAGACGCTGGGCATCGCCGTCGACGCCGTCGTCCTTGCGCATGATGTCCTGGATGGACTTGATGGTGCTGCTGAGATTCATGGACTTGTTCTCGTGTTCTTACTCGGCACAGGTCAACGTTCAGGCCGATTTCTGATCTGGTGTGGCGTAGAGCGCTTGCTCCAGCTCGTGGACGGCTTGGGTGTATTGCTCAACGCCGCCGAAGATGCCGCGCCGGATTTGGGTTTTGCTGCCGAACTGGTCGAACGGGGGCAGTTCCAACACCTTGGCGTCTTCAATGTCCTGCACGCCGTGCTCGGCAAATTTATCGAGCAAGGCTTCGAGCACCGCGCGGGCTTGCTCGCCGTACTTGCCGAACACGTTGCGCTTCTTCACCTGGTTGGCACGCTCTCGGCGGGTGAGCGGTTTTTGGTCGAAGGCGACGTGGGCGACCAGATCGAAGACATCGAGCTCGCCGCCATTGGCGACGGCCTGTTGCAGGATGTCCAGCGGCACGCCTTGCTCGGCCAGTTCTTCCAGCACGGCTTGCTTGCGGGAGGCCGAGTTCCAGCGGCGCAGGAACTCGGTCAGCGTGCCGAATTTTTCCTGTAAGGATTTGCGGATGTCGTCCTTGAGCAAGACGCGGTAATCCTCGGTGATGAGCTTGCCATCGGCGTCCAGGTATTGCGAACGCTCTACGGCCACGCGCACATTCACGTCGTCGATGACGTATTTGGCGCGGCCTTTGCCAACGCCGCCACCTGCGCCGCCGTCGGGGTCAGTTTCATCCCAGTCCGTTGGGTCGGGGCCGTAAGGGGGCGGATCGGGCTGGCTGACGCCAAGAAGGTCGGTGATGTCTGGCGGCACAACGGGTTCGTCGGGTTTGGGCTCGTAGATCACCACCGGCTCGCCATCGAAGTCAGGATCGGCAAACAAACGTGTCGCGCCCTTGAAGTCCATGATGGTGAAATACAGTTTCTGGTAGTCCTCGCGTATCCGGGTGCCTCGCCCAATGATCTGTTTGAACTCGGTCATGGAATTGATGTTCTGGTCCAGCACGATCAGCTTGCAGGTCTTGGCATCCACCCCGGTCGTCAGCAACTTGGAGGTGGTGGCGATGACCGGGTAAGGCTCGTCGTTGTCGATGAAGTAGGAGAGCTGGGCCTTGCCTTCGGTGTCATCGCCGGTGATGCGCATGACGTAGCGGCGGTTGCCGGCGGCGGCTGGGATCAGCTTGACCAGTTCCTGGCGCATGCGCTCGGCGTGATCCTGGTCGTCGCAGAACACGATGGTCTTGGCCATCGGATCGACGGCCTTGAGATATTCCCAAACCTTGCTGGCGACCAGCTTGGTGCGCTTTTCCAGGACCAGATTGCGGTCGAAATCCTTGGTGTTGTACTGGCGTTGCTCGACGGTCTGGCCGAGCTTGTCGAGCTTGCCCTTTTCGGGCGTGTAGCCAACGGCATCGACATCAGTGGCAATACGTATGACTTTGTAGGGCGCGAGAAAACCGTCTTCGATGCCTTGTTTCAGCGAGTAGGTATAAACCGGTTCGCCAAAGTAGTTGATGTTGCTGACTTCCTTGCTTTCCTTGGGCGTGGCGGTGAGGCCCAGGTGGGTGGCGGCGCTGAAGTAATCCAGCACTTCGCGCCAGGCGGAATCGTCGGCCGCGCTGCCCCGGTGGCATTCGTCGATGACGATCAGATCGAAGAAATCGGCCGGGAACTGACGATAGATTTGCCGCCACGCCTCTTTGCCCGTGACGGCTTGGTACAGGGCCAGGTAGATCTCGTAGTTCTTCTTGATTTCGCGGTTGCCGACCTTGTGCATGACTTCGCCAAAGGGCGCGAAATCCTGCTGCATGGTTTGGTCGACCAGAATATTGCGGTCGGCGAGAAAGAGAATGCGTTTCTTCGCTTTGGCTTTCCACAAGCGCCAGATGATCTGGAAAGCGGTGTAGGTTTTGCCGGTGCCGGTGGCCATGACCAACAGCACACGTTGCTGGCCTTTGGCGATGGCTTCTATGGCGCGGTTGATGGCTACCCGTTGGTAGTAGCGCGCTTCGCGACCGCTGCCATCGGTATGAAACGGTTGCTCGATGAGCTTGACCGCCTCGGGCGCCGCCAGCCCCTTCCATTGCTGGTAGAGGGGCCAAAGATCGGCCAGCGTGGGAAATTCGCCGCTTTGGAGCGCGCGTTCCACGGGTTGTGTCAGGCCGGTGCGGTCGTGCAGCAGAAAGCCGTCGCCGTTGCTGCTGATGGCAAAGGGCGCATCCAGCATTTCGGCATAGGTCAAAGCCTGCTGCATACCGTGGCCCAGTGGGAATTTGGCTTGCTTGGCTTCGACAACGGCGATGGGCAAATTGGGCCGTGCATATAGAACGAAGTCCGCGCGTTTGGGGCCGCCTGTGGCCTCCGGATTCTTGATGCGCGCCGCAAGCTTGCCGCGCACCATCACCCGTCCGTCGGTGAGATTCACTTCTTCTCGAAACTGATGCTGTTGCCAGCCTGCCTGAAGGATGGCTGGAGTAATGAACTTGGTGCAGATATCGCGCTCACTGAGCTGGCTTTTGTCCATTGGTGCGCGCTCTCCCGTTGATCAGGTGCTGTTTCTTCGACCGAGAATCTCGAACTCAACCACTCATTGGCATCGGATGGCTGGAATCCCACAGCGGCCGGATTTTATTCGAGGAACGCACCGTGCGCTCATCGCATCAGCACAGAGGCATAGCCCATCTTGAATAACAGCAAGCAGCGCCCAAACTTGCGCTCAATGGATTCCTGCCGCAAAGCGCTTGCTTTCGCGCTACTTGAATCCAACTCAGGACTGGCAGGCATTGCAGACACGTATCACCCGAGACCCCAGGGATTGACCAGCACCAGTCCTGGAACAGCTTCGAAGTCCTCGATATTGCGCGTCGCCAATGGCATGTTGTTGGCCAGTGCGATGGCGGCAATCTGGGCATCCCGCGTAGTGATGGGGCGGCCAATGCGACGTCTCTCGGCAACCAGGGCGGCAAAGCGCTGAGCCGCTGCGGCATCGAAGGGCAGACAACACCCCGCAAAGTCTTCCTCGAACATCTGTCGCGCGGCAGCGGCAAGGGCGTCGCGCCGTTTGCCGTTCGGCAGTAAAGCCAACTCCAAGTTGATTTCCGCCTGCGTGATCGCGCAAACCCGCGCCGCTTGCGTATGGCTGTCGACCCAATCAACCACGATCGGATCGGGCTGCGGACGCATCAATTCCGAAAGTACGTTGGTATCGAGCAGGATCATTGCTGGTCAGCTTCGGCGAACTCCGGCAATGGGCGATCCGGCAGTCCGGCGGTCTCCAGTTCCACGCCACCCAGCGCGGCGAAACGGCGTTTCAGGCGCGTACCCAGCGCTTCACCGGAAGCGGCGGGGTTGACCGCCATGCGCAGGATCTGGCGGGCTTCTTCCTCCATGGAATGACCGTGGCGAGCTGCTTGAAAACGAAGATTCGCCTTCGTGGTTTCATCCAGGTTGCGAATCATGATGGTCGCCATACCAGCCTCTATTTGCATGCAGTGCTAGCACTGTATGCAACCACCCCGCTCAACTCAACAGAACAACGCTTCCGCTTACAGCCTGATTTGGTCTTTGGCTGGCTTGGCCCCCATGCTTTGCAGACCGGTGGGTTGCGCGCCGTATGCCGAGGACGGTGCATAGAACCACGGCATGTTGCTCGGGTCGCCCAACGCTTCCAGCCACAAACGGGTGGTTTCCGGGTTGGCCGCCTTGGCCAGCAGTGCCTGGGTATTCGGATCGAACGGCGCATTCAGCCATTTGACCCAGGTGGCCGGATTGATCGCATTGCCCAGCACGTTCCAGGCGCGTCCATCGACCGGCAACATTACCCAACGCATCATCCGACCGGGATCGAACAAGATGCTGTTCACGGCGGTGTAGAACTCCGGCTCGAACGCCGACTGCGCCCATTGGGTATAGATCTCCGGGTTGCTCCATTCCAGATAGTTGCGCGGCGTTCCCGGGTCGAGCAGGCTGGACAGACTGCGCACATAGGCTTGCGGGTCCATGCCGCGATTGGCGAATTCAAGGTAGATCGCCGGGTCGGTGAACACATCCAGCCATTTCAGGAAGTTGCGTGGCGCCTTGAATGCCCAGCTATTGGTGGTGAAGTCGGTACAGCGGTCGGCGAAACGCTGGGTGCCGGTGGCGGACTCGGCGGCAAGCGTCGATGCATCGGGTGACGCGGCTTGAGCGCTGTTGATCAGCAAAGGCAGCAGGAAAACGGCTAATTTGTTTTTGTTCATGATGTTCTCGCTATGGAAAAATGAAACTGGATGACACACCGATTTGCCGGAAGTTGCAAACGATTCAAGTCGGCGCTGAAAAAACCCGAACGCCGCGATTGACCCAGCGGCAGCACGTGACCAGATCAGCTATACCGGTTATCTGTTGGCGTTCGTCTGGCAATCCGCCCCCCGACTCGGTCACAATCCACGGCATGCAAGCCAGTCTTCCGCGCGCCGCGCGTCTGCCCATCAACCGCTGCAATCTGCCGGCGGACATCCTCGGCAGCCTCACCTTCCAGCGTCACCCCACCGCGTTGAAGCTGGATGGCGTGGAAGAACTGCACCGCGCCTTGTTCGCGCGGCTGGCCGGGCTGGACGATGCGGTCGAGCGGGGGCGGGTATTTACCGCGCACATGGATGCCGCGTTCAGTCTGGAACATCCGGAGGCGGCCGGTTACAACCCGGCCTGGCCGCACGGGCGGCACAAGGCGAATTATCTGAAGGTGCTGCGCGGCTGGATGTTCGATGCCGACGGCCGCGAAGGCGCGGTGCTGAAGGGCTGGGTGGAGTCGCGCTTCGGCTTGCTGCCGCGCCATCACGGCCGGCCGATCCGCGATTTTTCCGGCGCCACCTATCGGCATTACCTGGAGCAGCGCAGCGGCGGGCTGTACAACACCAACAGCCTGGAAGCGCAATTCGATCTGGTCTACGCCTACTGCCAGCATGAACTGCGCCGGCGCTGGCCGGATGCCAGCCACCTGACGTTGTATCGCGGCGTCAACCACATGGGCGGCTATGAAGAACTGGGCGAGACCGCCAGCCGGCGGCGCATCGTGTTGCTCAACAGCCTGAATTCCTTCACCCGCGAACGCGAACGTGCCTGCGAGTTCGGCGACAGCATCCTGGAAGTGTCGGTGCCGTTGGCCAAGGTGTTTTTCTTCCACGGTCTTCTGCCGGGAAAACTCAAGGGCGAGGAAGAATTCGGCGTGATCGGCGGGGTATACGAGGTGGCGGTGAGTATTTGAAGCCCTTGGCGGTTGCATCAATAACCCGACAAAACCACTGCATTGATGCAAATCCGACATCCCTTGAACGTCGCCAACCCGCGTGGTTGCTGGCCTTGTTGTCGGCGCGGTTATTGCATGGACCACTCTATTCAACACCAAGGAGCTTCCCATGCCCAATACATCCGCATTCGATTCCATACTTGCCGGCCTGGCCGATGGCAGCGTCGTGCCTTACCTGGGCTGTCGCGCGCTGGATGGCGTGATCGAACCGGCCAGCGGCCGTGCCATTCCGGCGGATTCGGACAGCCTGATTTTGGCCATGAACGACGGCAAGCCGATGGCGCCCAAGCTGATGTACGAATTTCCGCGCGCGGCGATGAACATCGAGTTGAAGCGCGGCCGCAAGGCGGTCACCAAATTTCTCGACCGCACCTACCGCGATACGGTCTGGAGCGCCTCGCCGTTGCACACCTGGCTGGCGCAACTGAATCTGCCGTATGTCATCGACAGCAATCGCGACCTGTTGTTGCAGAACGCCTACGCCGGCCGGCCGCATACCCTGATCGTCGGTCTGGCGCGCATCGGCGGCACCGATTACCGCTTCAAGTTGTTCCAGTCGGACGGCGCGGCGTATCGCGAAATCGATCAGGAGCAGGTCGATGTCACGCTGCCGATACTGTTCAAGCCGCTCGGCACGCCGGTTCCCGAGTCGAATTACATCGCCTCGGATGCGGATTTTGTCGATTACGTTACCGAACTGATGGGCGGCTTCGGCATACCCGCTTTCGTCAAACGCATGCGCCAGGGCAAACGCTACCTGCTGCTGGGCCTGCCGTTGACCCGCGATACCGAACGCATGGTGATGTCCGACATCGTCTTCGGCCGCGCGCAAATGGGCGGCTGGGCGTTGCTGCCGAATGCCACCGACAAGGAAAAGCGCTTCCTCGCCAAGCTGGGCATGGAACTGGTGCCGGCCAGCGCCACCGATCTGCTGGCCGCCGCCAGCGAGCCCAGCATCGCGCCCGAGGCGCTGGAGGCCGCCTGATGTTGACCTGGGATGAATCCAGCCACGCCCTCGGCGTGACCGAAATGGATGACACGCACCGCGAGTTCACCGCGCTGGTGAACATGCTGGCGGAAAGCGACGACGCCGACTTCGCCGCGCTGTTCGAAAAACTGCTGGAGCATTGCCGCCGACATTTCACCAGCGAGGGCCGCTTGATGCGGATCTCGCGGTTTCCAGCGCTGAACGAACATGAAGGCGAACACCATCGCATCTACGGCGATCTGGTGCAGATGAACCGCGCCGTGCAGCGCGGCCGTCTGATGCTGCCGCGCGCCTTTGTCAAACAAGGCCTGGAAGAATGGTTCGGCGTCCACCTTTCCACCATGGACGCCGCACTGGCCGCTCACCTGCAACGGGTGGGCACGGCGCGGGTGGACATGTCGGGCGGGCTGCCTGTGCTGGCTTAGCGGTTCGTCGCGCAGCGGCGAGTCATGTGGCCGCGCGCAATCGGCCCCATTGCGGCTACATCTTTTGGCGAGCTTGATCTGCGGCGTTAACGTTCGTTTTATGTGTGCATCGCGAGGGTTTGGATGGGCCGACCGGCTGTCCGTGCCCGCTCGTTTCGTCTTGATACTTTCTTTACGCGCATCACACCAGACTTAGTCACATATTGATCCGCCACCTCCTAGAGTTCAGTGCGTAACCCTTACGCATTCATTCACAGGAGGCTGCATGGACCTGATCTATCTCTTTGCCGCATTGGCGTTCTTCGGCATCACCGCCGCGCTGGCGGTGGCTTTCGATAAGTTGCGAAGGCGCTGACATGAGCACGCTGCATCTGATCGCACTATTGGCCGCGGTCGGGGTGTTCGTTTACCTGGTTATCGCGCTGTTCTGGCCGGAGAAATTCTCATGACCGCAAACGGCACTCTGCAAATCGGGATGTATCTGGCCGCGCTGCTGCTCCTGGCCTGGCCGCTGGGGCTGAATATGGCGCGCGTCTATGCCGGCGATCTGCCGCGCTACGTGCGTTGGCTGCAACCGCTGGAAAACGGGTTGTACCGCATGGCCGGCGTCAAGCCGGATCAAGGCATGTCCTGGCTGCGCTACGCGACGGCCTTTTTGATCTTCAATCTGCTCGGGCTGCTGGTGGTCTATGCCTTGCAGCGGCTACAACTCTGGCTGCCGCTGAATCCGCAGGGTTTGGCCAACGTCACGCCGGATTCCGCCTTCAATACGGCGATCAGCTTCGTCACCAACACCAACTGGCAGGGCTATGGCGGCGAGACGACGATGAGTTATCTGACCCAAATGTTGGGCCTCAATGTGCAGAACTTCGTTTCCGCCGCCGGCGGCATGGCCGTGCTGATCGCCGTGGTGCGCGGCTTCACCCAGCGCGAAGCGGACGGCATCGGCAATTTCTGGGTCGATCTGACGCGCTCGACGCTGTACATCCTGCTGCCGCTGTCGCTGATTTTGGCCGTGGCGCTGGTCAGCCAGGGCGTGGTGCAGACCTTCGCGCCGTCGCAGACGGTGGAACTGGTGCAACCGTTGCAGACCGCGACTGGGATGGAAACGAAGCAGACCATCGCCGTCGGCCCGGCCGCGTCGCAAATCGCGATCAAGCAGCTCGGCACCAACGGCGGCGGCTTCTTCAGCGTCAATTCCGCGCATCCGCTGGAGAACCCGACGCCGCTGTCCAACTTTCTGGAAATGCTGGCCATCCTGCTGATTCCGGCAGCGCTGTGCATCACCTTCGGCAAGATGGTCGGCGACATCCGCCAGGGCGTCGTCATCCTGGCGGCGATGACCATCGTGCTGGTCGGGCTGGGCGCGGTTTGCGTCGGCGCCGAACAGGCCGGCAATCCGCTGTTCGAGCGGCTGGGCCTGGCGACGCGGGCTTCCGAACTGTCCGCCGGAGGCAACATGGAAGGCAAGGAGGCGCGTTTCGGCATCGTCAATTCGGCGATCTGGGCCACCGCCACCACCGCCGCCTCCAACGGCTCGGTGAATGCCATGCACGACTCGTTTACCCCGCTCGGCGGCATGGTGCCAATGTGGTTGATGCAACTCGGCGAGGTGATCTTCGGCGGCGTCGGTTCCGGTCTGTACGGCATGCTGATGTTCGCCATCGTCGCGGTATTCGTCGCCGGCCTGATGATCGGCCGCACGCCGGAATATCTGGGCAAGAAGATCGAAGCCTTCGAGGTCAAGATGGCCGCAGTCGCCATCCTGGTGCCGCCGCTGGTGGTGCTGCTCGGCGCGGCCATCGCGGTGGTGGTGGCGCCCGGCGTGGCCGGCATCGCCAACCCCGGCGCGCACGGCTTCTCGGAAATCCTCTACGCCTTCTCGTCGGCCGGCAACAACAACGGCAGCGCCTTCGGCGGGCTGTCGGCCAACACGCCGTTCTATAACGGCATGCTCGGTTTCGCCATGTTGTTTGCACGCTACTGGCTGGGCATCGCGGTGCTGGCCATCGCCGGCTCGCTGGCGGCCAAGAAGAGCATTCCAGCCTCGGTCGGCACCCTGCCCACACATACCCCGCTGTTCGTGCTGCTGCTGATCGGCGCGGTCATCGTCGTCGGCGCGCTGACCTTCCTGCCCGCGCTGGCGCTGGGTCCGGTGGTCGAACATCTGCAAATGCTTGGCGTGCATTAAAGGGAACCCACAAGGAGAAACTCATGAAAAAAACCCTATCCCTGTTTGATCCCAATCTGTTGCAAACCGCGGCGTGGGATGCGCTCAAGCGCCTGTCGCCGCGCTATCAACTGAAGAACCCGGTGATGTTCGTGGTCTGGCTGGGTGCGCTGCTGACCAGCGGCCTGTTTCTCGAGGCATTGTTCGGCCACGGCGAGGCCCGCGTTGTGGAAACCCCGGGATTCATCCTCGCCATCTCGCTCTGGCTGTGGTTCACCGTGTTGTTCGCCAACTTCGCGGAAGCGATGGCGGAGGGGCGCGGCAAGGCACAGGCGGCGGCCTTGAAGGGGTTGAAAAAGACCGTCTTCGCCAAGAAGCAGCTCGAACCGCGGCACGGCGGCAAGTGGAACAGAATTGCCGCCGAGGACCTGCGCCGCGACGATGTGGTGCTGGTGGAAGCCGGCGACACCATCCCCGGTGACGGCGTGGTGATCGAGGGCGTCGCCTCGGTGGACGAGTCGGCCATTACCGGCGAGTCGGCGCCGGTGATCCGCGAATCGGGCGGCGATTTCTCCGCCGTCACCGGCGGCACCCGGGTGCTGTCCGACTGGCTGGTGGTGCGCATCAGCGTGAATCCGGGCGAAACCTTTCTCGACCGCATGATCGCCATGGTGGAAGGTTCGGCGCGGCAGAAGACGCCGAACGAGATCGCCCTGACCATCCTGCTGGTGGCGCTGACGCTGACCTTTTTGCTGGCGACGGCAACCTTGCTGCCGTTCTCCATGTTCAGCGTGGCTGCGGCGGGCAGTGGCGCGGTCGTCAGCGTCACCGTGCTGATCGCGCTGCTGGTCTGTTTGATCCCGACCACCATCGGCGGCCTGCTCTCCGCCATCGGCGTCGCCGGCATGGGCCGCATGCTGGGCAAGAACGTCATCGCCACCTCGGGCAAGGCGGTCGAGGCCGCCGGCGATGTGGATGTGCTGCTGCTCGACAAGACCGGCACCATCACGCTGGGCAACCGTCAGGCCGCCGCTTTCCTGCCGGCGCCAGGCGTGACCCCGGCGGAACTGGCGGAAGCCGCGCTGCTCGCCTCGCTCGCCGACGAAACTCCGGAAGGCCGCTCCATCGTCGTGCTGGCGAAGGATGTCCTGCATCAGCGTGGACGTGACATACATGCCGAGGGTGCCAGCTTCGTCCACTTCACCGCCCAGACCCGCATGAGCGGCATCGACTGGCAAGGACGCAGCATCCGCAAGGGCGCGGCGGATTCGGTGCGCAAACATGTCGAAGCCCAGGGTGGCTTCTGGCCGCAGCCGGTGCAGGAAGGCGTGGACGACATCGCCCGACGTGGTTCGACGCCGCTGGTCGTCGTGGATGGCACGCGCGTACTCGGCGCCGTCGAACTGAAAGACATCGTCAAGGGCGGCATCAAGGAACGCTTCATCGAACTGCGCCGCATGGGCATCAAGACCGTGATGATCACCGGCGACAACCGCCTCACCGCCGCCGCCATCGCCGCCGAAGCCGGGGTCGACGACTTCCTCGCCGAAGCCACGCCGGAAGCCAAGCTGAAGCTGATCCGCCAGTACCAGGCCGAAGGTCGCCTGGTGGCGATGACCGGCGACGGCACTAACGATGCCCCGGCGCTGGCGCAGGCCGATGTCGCGGTGGCGATGAACACCGGCACCCAGGCCGCCAAGGAGGCGGGCAACATGGTCGATCTGGATTCCAACCCGACCAAGTTGATCGAGATCGTCGAGACCGGCAAACAGATGCTGATGACGCGCGGTTTGCTGACCACGTTCAGCATCGCCAACGACATCGCCAAATACTTCGCCATCATCCCGGCCGCCTTCGCCACCACCTATCCGGCGCTCGGCGCGCTCAACGTGATGGGTCTGGCGACACCAGCTTCCGCCATCCTGTCGGCGGTGATCTTCAACGCGCTGATCATCGTCGCGCTGATCCCGCTGGCGCTGAAAGGCGTCGCCTACCGCCCGCTGGGTGCGGCCGCCCTCCTCAACCGCAACCTGCTGATCTACGGCCTTGGAGGGCTGGTCGTGCCGTTCATCGGCATCAAGGGCATCGACCTGATATTGGTCGGGCTGAACTTGGCTTGAGGAGATACCCAGTGAAGAAATCAGGCTTTGTAGGGTGCGCCATGCGCACCGCCCCCCGGAGTGGTGCGCATGGCGCACCCCACTCAAGTAAAGAGAAAACACCATGTTGAAAGAGCTGAAACCCGCTTTAGTGATGCTTGTTACGCTGAGCGCGCTCACCGGCGTCGCCTACCCCTTGCTGGTCACCGGCATTGCTCAAGGACTCTTTCCCGATGCCGCCAACGGCAGTCTGATCGAACGCGACGGCAAAGCGGTCGGCTCCGAACTGATCGGTCAGTCATTCACCGACCCGAAATACTTCTGGGGCCGCCCCTCTGC
Organism: Betaproteobacteria bacterium; assembly: GCA_020061585.1. GTDB lineage: Bacteria > Pseudomonadota > Gammaproteobacteria > Burkholderiales > Thiobacillaceae > PFJX01. The sequence goes on from JAGUXX010000210.1 coordinate 20,824, forward strand.
CACTGGCCCGACGCCCTTCAACGCCGCAGCCTCCAGCGGCAGCAACCAGGGCCCGCTGAATCCGGCGTTGGAAGAAGCGGTCAAGGGTCGCATCGCCGCCCTGAAAGCCGCCGATCCGGCTCAAACCGCGCCGATTCCGGTCGACCTGGTCACCGCCTCCGGCAGTGGCCTCGACCCGCACATCAGCCCGTCCGCCGCCGCCTGGCAGGCACCGCGCATCGCCCGCTTGCGTGGCTTGGCGCCGGATCGCGTGCAGTCTTTGATCGAGCAGCACACCGATGGCCGCCAGTTCAGCGTGCTCGGCGAAGCCCGAGTCAATGTGCTGCAACTCAATCTGGCGCTGGATGCTGAGCGGCGATAAACAAGGCTGCGGCCTTCGAGGAACGAACACGCTTTGCCAATCACTGACAATACAATGCCTCGACATAACACCTTCCGGTGAAACATGAATCGTGCCCAGACTTTGCAATTGTTGGCCGAGCATCTGCCTGTGATGACGTTCTACCAGGAGGACCTGCTTGGCCATCCGGTAGATTTGGCGACAGACAAATCCCTGCGCCCTTACATCGAGAAAGCAGCTGTCCGTGTCTGACGCAACGCCAGGAAAATGCGAGCACACCTTTTACGAAGGTATGTTTCAAGCCTGCCTCGATGAAGGTCTGCCTATCGATGAGGCTGTCAATTCAGCCGCCGAGGCGTACCTTGACGGGAGGCCAGCTAGGCGCAGTAAACACAAAATCAATCAGGCTGAGCGCGACGAAACATTCTGGCTAAACAAATTCTTGTTCGAACTGCCAGACAGCGCGTATTCAACTGATGCATTTGTGCTGGCCCTGTCGCGCTACATGCGTCAGGAAAAGTTTAGCCATTTCGAGTTGTTGCATCGTGTGGCAGCCAGAACTCCGGAGGTTGTACGCAGAGCAGCACGGTATTCAGGTCTGGTTCTGCGGCAAGAATCGCAGCGATGGAAAGAAGTTGAGCAAATCGGCCTTGTCATGTCGGCGGAGTTTGGAGAGTTCATCCGAATTTGTCACACGTTCGACCGCGCGCACCGCGACAGAAATGTGCTGGTTGAAACCTGTCGCAAGCCTCTTGCCTCATTGTCTCCGCTTGAACTGCTGTCCTATGCCAGTCTGTACGCATTCGAGCACTTGGTACCCAAGCTGCAATCTCAGGACGACCATGCGGCAAGCCCCGAAAACGACTTTCAGCCGGTATCCGAAGCCATCAATGACATCCTGCTGTGGAAGATCGAAACGAGCACGGACCATGCTTTCCACCTGACCGACTCCATCATTGGCGCCTCCCTCCGCGATCATCTGTCACCGTTTCTTTTCCCATCGCCCAATGGCTCGCCGGTCAGGGAAGACCTTTTCCGTGCGTTCGGTCACCTGGTCGCGGCGCAATTGGAACTCAACTACTTCATGTCGCAATCGGTCGATGCCTTCTGTTACGACGACAGCATCAGCTTCGAATTCCAAAATCAAGGACTCGCAATCGTTGAACGTGATCCAGCTGCGCGCGAAGCATGGCAGAGAAACGGCGACAAACTGGCACGCCTGCACACCTATTGGTTCTATCGTGCAGTAGATGCGTTCGCCGCATCCGAATTGGCAACAGCCCATATTGGCAGCCCGGAAAACCACGAAATGAATCAACTCGCCTACATCAAGGCTATCCGTACCCAATTACAGCTCACCGAGGTTTATGGACTCGACAAATCCGTTACGACCGATTCCGGGCTACGGGTGGATTTGTTCCAGGCGACCCTGTCAATGGAGCTGATGAGTGCCTTCTATATCAACGATTTCGTCCGTCCATATATCGAACATCTGCGCAACACCGGCAACTGGCGCTCTGCGTTGACGCTGCTTGCCATGGGCGGCTTGATTCAGCCAGGTTCGCAAATCAGATTTCCGCTCACATGGTCCGAACAAGAAGCCAAGATCAAAAGTATTCGCCCCTGGACGGTGAGCAAAGATTTTTCGCAGGGGAATGCCAAGGCTGCCGAGGCGATTCTTGATTTCTGGACCAACGATCTGCGCGCAGTGTCAAGCCGGCTTCGCACCGGAGAAAGCTGCTTCAAGACCCCGGAGTTCTACGAGCGGCCAGTGTTGAAATTGGGGCGGTATCTGTTTCAACTGCCCTGGATGGTGGCGATGCAGAACAACACCTCCGCCGCAATCAACAACCTGCGCAGAATTGGCGCGCGTCGGGCGGAATCAAGAGATGAAACACGACGCATTGAACACCGCTTAGCCGAACAGTTTGAAGCACGCGGCTTCAAGGTGCGAGTCGGTTACCAGCCCGTTCGAACAAGCGAGGATGATCCGGGCGAGGTCGATCTAATCTGCGCAAAAGATGGGCATCTATTCGTGATGGAGATCAAGTCCACATTCCTGCGAAAGACTCTGAAGGAAGCCTGGCTGCACAAGACCGTGACACTCCGCAAGGCGGGGCTACAGCTGCGCCGAAAAACCGAAGCGGTGATCGCGGCGGTGCACTCCGATGACGAGCTGGCACATGCACTGGACATCGCCCATTGGCGCATGCCGCCGATCCTGCATGGCTGGATCATCGACACATCCTTGGAGCACGACCACGAAACCTTCGCTGGTTTCCTGAAGGTCTCGCTGGAGGAAATTCTTATCGCATTACGTGATGATCGTGACTTGTTGAATGACCCCGAGGACTGGTTCAAGAGGCAAACTGAGACAGAGTCGGCTGATCCGGATCATATGGGGCCGAGCAGTTCAACCCTCTATCCAAACGGATTTTCTTGTGGCCATTTCGTCGATGTCATCAAGCTGCAAGTTGTATGGAAAACATAATTCGTAGCTGGTTTTTACACACGACGTGTTTCGCAACTCCCTCCTTCCCTATCGCTGCCAACTCCATTCAGCCGCTGGAGACAGCACGGCATCAATGCTAAATTAGACATCTAATTAGATATCAAGGAAGCCGCATGGAACCCATTCTCGCCAGTTTCACTGTCAGTGTGACTGAACTCAAACGCAACTATTCAGCCATTCTCAAACAGGCTGAAGACAATCCGATTGCGGTGCTCAACCATAACCGGCCCGAGGTTTACCTGCTTTCCGCAGCGCATTACGAACGCCTGATGAGTTACATGGAAGACCTGGAAGACGCCAGGCTGGTGCGCGAGCGGGGCGATGGTCCTTTCGTCGAGGTCGCTCTGGATGAGCTATAGGCTGCGTTTCCACGAGCAAGCCCTGGCGGAATGGCAACGGCTCGACGGCAGCGTGCGCGAGCCACTCAAGAAGAAGCTCGCCGAACGTCTGGAAAATCCCCGCGTGCCAGCTTCCGCACTGTCCGGCATGGCGGATTGCTACAAGATCAAGTTGCGCAGCGTGGGCTATCGATTGATCTATCGCGTGGATGAAGACGTGGTGTTTGTCACCGTCATTGCCGTGGGCAAACGCGACAAGCAGCAGGTCTACGCCGCCGCGCGCTCACGCATGTAACTGCGCCCGTGGAAGCTCCCCGCCCCGACCCCGACGCCCTGCTGGCCAAGCTGGAAGCGGAGGAAGTTCGCGCGTTGCGCGGCAAATTGAAGATTTTCTTCGGCGCCAGTCCGGGCGTCGGCAAGACCTACGCCATGCTGGTCGCGGCGCGGCAGTTGCAGGCGCAGGGCGTGGATGTCGTGGTCGGGGTGGTCGAGACGCATGGCCGTTCGGAAACCGCCGCGCTGTTGCAGGGGCTGGAAATCCTGCCGCCGAGCGACATCGAATACAAAAACCGTGTGCTCAAGGAGTTCGATCTCGACGCGGCGCTGGCGCGCAAGCCGGGTTTGCTGCTGGTGGACGAGCTGGCGCATTCCAACGCGCCCGGTTCGCGCCATCCGAAGCGCTGGCAGGATGTGGAGGAGTTGATCACCGCCGGCATCGACGTTTACACCACAGTCAACGTGCAGCATCTGGAAACGCTGAACGATGTGGTCAGCGGCATCACCGGCATCAAGGTGTGGGAAACGCTGCCGGATCGCCTGTTCGACATGGCGGACGAGGTGGTGCTGGTCGATCTGCCGCCGGATGAACTGCTGCAGCGCCTGAAGGAAGGCAAGGTCTACCTGCCGCAACAGGCGGAACGGGCGATCCAGAATTTCTTCCGCAAGGGCAATCTGCTCGCCTTGCGCGAGTTGTCGCTGCGCCGCACCGCCGACCGGGTGGATGAGGACGTGGTGGCCTACCGGCGTGACAAAGCAGTGGCGGCGGTCTGGCCGACACAGAATTCGTTGCTGGTGTGCATCGGCCCCGAGCCGGGCGGCGAGAAGCTGGTGCGCAACGGCGCGCGGCTGGCGGCGCAGTTCGATGTGCCCTGGCACGTGGTCTACGTGGAAACGCCGGAACTGCTGCGTCTGCCGGAAGCGCGCCGCACCCGCCTACTGAAGATCCTCAAGCTGGCGGCGGACCTGGGCGCCAAGACCGCGACGCTGCCGGGCGAGGATGCCGCGCTGGTGGCGCTGACCTACGCGCGCGAACACAACCTGGGCAAGATCGTGCTCGGCCGCCGCTCGGTCGGCTGGAGCGCTTACCGCTTTCCCTGGCAGCGCCGCTTCAGCACCCGCCTGGGCGCCATCGCGCCGGATATCGATTTGATCCTGGTGGAACTGGGCAGCGAAACGGCCGAGCGAGAGACAGCCGAACCCGTGCCACAAGCGACGCATATGCGGATTGCCTGGCGCCAGTACGGTCTGGCGCTGGCCGCAGTTGTCGCGGTCTCCCTGCTGGTCACGCCGCTGCGCGATGTACTGGAACTGGCCAACATCGTCATGCTGTTCCTGCTTGCCGTATTGTTTGCCGCGATCAAACTCGGGCGCGGCCCGGCGCTGCTGACCGCAGTGGCCTCGGTGGCGGCGTTCGATTTCTTCTTCGTCTCGCCACACCTGACCTTCGCGGTGGGCGATGCCCAATATCTGGTCACCTTCGCCGTGATGCTGACCGTCGCGCTCTCCATCGCCCATCTGACCACCGGCCTCGGCTTCCAGGCGCGCGTGGCGGAAAGCCGCGAACGCCGCATGCGCGCGCTGTACGAAATGGCGCGCGAATTGTCCAGCGCGCTGGTGCTGGAGCAGATCGAGGAAATCGGCGACCGTTTCGTCTCCAGCACGTTCGGCGTGCATGCCCATCTACTGCTGCCGGACGACCAGGGCAAGTTGCCAGTCACCATCGAACGCGGCGATGTGCTCGATCTGGGCATCGCGCAATGGGCGCTGGATCACGGCGAATCCGCCGGTTGCGGCACCGACACGCTACCGGCCAGCCACTTTCTTTACGTGCCGCTGAAGGCGACCATGCGCGTACGCGGCGTGATGGCCATCGCGCCGCGCCAGGAAGGCGGCCTGCTCAACCCGGAACAGCAGCGTCTGCTCGATACCTTCGCCGCGCTGATCGGCATCGCGCTGGAGCGGGTGCATTACATCGCCGTCGCGCAGGAAGCCCTGGTCAGCATGGAATCGGAACGCCTGCGCAACGGCCTGCTGTCCAGCATCTCGCACGACTTGCGCACGCCGCTGACCGGGCTGGTCGGGCTGATCGACGCGATGATGCTGATCGAGCCGAAGCTGGAACCGCAACATCAGGAGTTCGCCAGCGCGATCCGCGAGCAGGCGCTGCGCACCAGCGCGCAGGTCAACAACCTGCTCGACATGGCCCGCCTGCAAGCCGGCAAGGTCACCCTCAAGCGCGAATGGCAACCGCTGGAAGACGCCGTCGGCGCGGCGTTGCAGGCACGCGCGGTCGTCCTGAGCGGGCATAGCGTGCATATCGACCTGCCGGGCGATCTGCCGGTTCTGGAACTTGATGCGGTGCTGATGGAACGGGTGTTCAGCAACCTGCTGGAGAACGCCGCGAAATACACGCCGCCGAGCAGCGTCATCGAGATTTCCGCCCGTGTCGTTGGCGGCGAGGTCGAAGTCTCGGTCTGCGACAACGGCCCCGGTCTGCCACCCGGCCGCGAGCAGGCCATCTTCGAGAAATTCACGCGCGGCCATGAGGAAAGCAATGTCGTCGGCGTTGGCCTTGGTCTGGCCATCGTGCGCGCCATCGTCGCGGCGCACGGCGGCCGGGTTTGGGCTTGCAACCGGACGCAGGGCGGCGCCTGCTTCGTGTTCACGCTACCGGTCGGCAATCCGCCGGCGATCAAGGAAGAGCCATGAAGGAAACCGCATGAGCGAAGCCGTCGTGAACCTCGTACTGATCGAGGACGACAAGGAAATCCGCCGCTTCGTGCAAAGCGCGCTCGGCGCTTCCGGCTACCAGGTCTGGCCGGCGGAAAATGCCGAACGCGGTCTGATCGAAGCCGCCAGCCGACAGCCGGAGATGATCATTCTCGACCTCGGTCTGCCCGACCGGGACGGGCTCGATGTGATCCGCGACCTGCGCGCCTGGACGGCAATGCCGATCCTGATTCTGTCCGCGCGCGGAGAGGAGACCCAGAAGGTGACGGCCCTCGACGCGGGCGCCGACGACTACCTGACCAAACCGTTCGGCGTGCCGGAACTGATCGCCCGCATCCGCGCGCTGCTGCGCCGGACACTGCCCCGCGAGGACGGCGGCAAGGCGCTGGTCGAGTTCGGCGACCTTCGCATCGACCTGGCGCATCGCACGGTCAGCCGCGCCGGCGAGGCAGTACATCTGACACCCATCGAGTACCGCATGTTGACGGTGCTGCTGACCCACGCCGGCCGTGTGCTGACGCATCGGCAACTGCTGAATGAAGTTTGGGGGCCGTCGCATGTGGATCGCATCCACTACCTGCGCGTGTTCATGGCCGGCCTGCGACGCAAGCTGGAAGCGGAGCCGGCGCGGCCGAAACATCTGCTCACCGTATCCGGCGTCGGCTATCGGCTGGAAATTTAGGCCGCGATATGGCGCGGCATCTCCCGGCGCGGCTTCTCCCCACTGGTATCGATTTTCTGGTTTGGTGCATTTATCGGGTCGCGCTTAGCCACTTTCGCCGATATGAAAAGTTTTGCACAAGGCCGACGAGTGGAGGAGCACCCTGCTTTTGCGAACAGCGCCTCCCTGGTGCGCTACTGCCGTGCATTCCCCGGTTGTCAGCTACCCATGTATCAACGTGGCTAGCGGTTAGCGAACTGTTACGATGACTCGACCGTGCCCGCAACGACCGAACCCATGGTGTTCAATCATCGTCATCGTCGTCCGCCATCTGCCGTCGCGGCACAGTGGCCGGGTCGGCGATGATCGGTCGATAGATTTCCACCCGGTCGCCGGGTTTCAGTGGCGCGTCCAGTTTGGCCAGTTTGCCGAAGATGCCGACCTGGCGCTCGGTCAGGTCGATTTCCGGAAACTGGCGCAACAGGCCGGACTGGATGATGGCTTGTTCCAGGGTGGCGTCTTCCGGCACTTCGATGCGCAGCCAGACTTGTTGCACGGGATCGGCATAGGCGACGGCGACTTGCATGGCGTGGGGCTCCGGTTCGGTTTCAGGCCGCGGCGGGTACTGCGGCGGCGGCCGCCCGCGCCGCCAGACGGCGGTCGAGCACGCGTTTGCCAGCGAGCAGGAAGCCCAGGGCGAGGAAGCCGCCGGGCGGCAGGATCATCAGCAGATAGCCTTTGTAGTTCGGGATCAAGGTGGTTTCCAGGAACGCGAACGAGCTGCCGAGCAACAGATGCGCCTGGGCGAACAGCGTGCCGCTGCCGAGTATCTCGCGCACGCCGCCCAGCAGCACCAACGCCAGCGTGAAACCCATGCCCATCATCAGGCCGTCGACGGCGGCCGGCAGCACGGCGTTTTTCGAGGCGAACGATTCGGCGCGACCGAGGATGGCGCAGTTGACCACGATCAGCGCGATGAACAGGCCCAGCACCTTGTACAGATCGTGGGCGTAGGCGTTGAGCGTCATGTCGACCAGGGTCACCAGGGTGGCGATGAACACGATGTAGACCGGAATGCGCACTTCGGCGCTGATGAAGTTGCGCAACGCGGCGATCAGCACGTTGGAGGAGACCAGCACGGCGGTGCTGGCCAGGCCCATGCCCAGCCCGTTGGTGGCGGTGCCGGTGACCGCCAGCAGCGGGCACAGAGCCAACATCTGGGCGAACACCACGTTGTTGTCCCACAGGCCGTCTTTGGTGATGCGGGCGTAGGTCATGGCCGAACCTCCGTGAAATGTGATGCGGCTTTGCCGCTGGTGAAACGTGATTCGGCTTCGCCGTTGGTGAATTGTGATGCGGCTTCGCCGCTGGTGAAGTGGGAGGGGTCAATGCCGAGGGCGCAGCCCAAGGCGCTCCACTTTTCACGTTTCACCCAGGCCGCAGGCCAAATCACCTGAGGCCGCCAGGCCGAGTCACTATTCACCGGGTTCATCGAGCAGCTTCCCTTTTTCCCGCGCGTAGAACTCCAGCCCGCCTTTCACCGCCTTGACCACCGCGCGCGGCGTGATGGTGGCGCCGGCGAACTGGTCGAACACGCCGCCGTCCTTCTTCACGGCGAATTTGTCCGGTGTCGGGTCGCCGAGGAACTTGCCGGCGAAGGCATGGATCCAGTCCGCCTTGGCCGGTTCGATCTTGTCGCCCAGACCCGGAGTTTCGGCATGTTTTAGCACCCGCACGCCAAGTATTTTGCCGTCGCGGTCGACGCTCATCAGGCAGACGATGCGGCCGGCATAACCGTTGCCGACAACCTGGAACACAAGCGCTTCGATCTTGCCTTCGCGGCGCGCGCGGTACACCGTCAGATCGCCGTCCGGACCCGGCAGGGTCAGCGTGTCGGCGAGCAGATCGTTGTCGTGGGTGCCGGGCAGCACCTGGCTCAGCGACTGTTGCAGATCGCGCGCTTCCGCCGCCGCGATGGCCGGCCCGGTGGCGCGCGAGGCGACCGCCAGCGCGGCGCTGGTGATCAGCACGGTGAGCGCGAGCAAGGCGCCCTGATAGCCGAGTTTGTTGCGCAGACTGGCGAGGTTCATCGCGTCGCCTCCTTGGCCGGCGCCAATGCCGCGCCTTTGCGGTCACGCCCGTAGATGCGCGGTTTGAAATAGCGGTCGATGACCGGGATCGCCGCGTTCATCAGCATCACCGCGAACGCCACGCCTTCCGGATAACCGCCCCAGGTGCGGATGATCCAGGTCAACCCGCCGATGCCGAAGCCGAACAGCAGTTGTCCGCTGGCCGAGTTGGGGCTGGTGACCGGATCGGTGGCGATGAAGAACGCCGCCAGGATCAGGCCGCCGGACAGCAGGTGCAGGCCCGGCGCGAGGTAGGCCTCCGGCGCGATCCAGTTGGCCAGCAGGGCCGGCAGCGCCACCCCGGCCAGCATCGCCAGCGGAATGTGCCAGGTGATGACGCGGCGGACGATCAGCACCAGTCCGCCAATCAGCAACAGCAGCGCCGACGTCTCGCCGAAACTGCCGGCGCGTTGGCCGAGCATGAAGGTGGCCGGATCGAAGTAGCTGCCGAGGGCTTGCGGCAGGACGATATCGCGGCCGAGTTCGGTCTTGACATGGCCGAGCAAGGTGGCGCTGGTCATGCCGTCGGCCGGCGCCATGCCGGCGAAGGTGATCGCCAGGCCTTCGACGAAGCCCGGCGCGCCGGCCGAGGTGATCGGCAGCGGCGCGATCCAGCTGGTCATTTCCAGCGGAAACGAGATCAGCAGCATCACCCGCGCCGCCATCGCCGGGTTGAACAGGTTCTGTCCCAGGCCGCCGAAGATCTGCTTGGCCAGCACGATGGCGAACAGCGAACCGACCGCCGCCAGCCACCATGGCGCCCAGGGCGGCAATGACAAGGCCAGCAGCCAGGCGGTGAGCAGCGCGGAACCATCGAGCAACGCGCCGCGCACCGGCCGGCCCATGATCTTCAGGCTGACGGCTTCGGCCAGCAGCGCCACGCCCAGCGACACCACCCAGAGATTGATCGCCGGCCAGCCGTACAACCAGAAGCCGAACAACGTCGCCGGGGTCAGCGCCAGCATCACCGTGCCCATGACCTGGCCGACGCTGGTCTGGGCATGCGCGTGCGGGGAGTGGGCCAGGGTCGTCATGCCTCTACCTCTTCCTTTGCCTTCGCCGCTGCCTTGGCGGCGGCGGCCGCTTCGGCCGCGGCTTTCTTGGCGGCGTCGGCGGCGGCCTTCTTCGCGGCGCGCAGGCGCGCGGCTTCCTCGCGTTCCTGGGCGATGCGTTGCATCCGGGCGCTGCGCTCGTCGGCCAGCTTCTTGGTCGCCTCGTTCTTCATCTTCAGCCGTTCGCGCGCCGCGAGATCGCCCTTGGCGTGATTGAACCAGTGCACCAGCGGGATGTGAGACGGGCAGACATAGGAGCAGGAGCCGCAGGCGATGCAGTCCTTCAGACCCCAGTCCACCGCGCCGGCGGGATCGCCGGCGCGGATCCGCGCGGCCATTTCCAGCGGCAACAAGCCCATCGGACAAGCGCGTACGCAACTCGAACAGCGGATGCACGGGCCGGGACGGGTTTGTTCGACTTCCTGAACGGTCAGCGCCAATACACCGCTGCTGCCCTTGATCACCGGCACATCCAGGCTGGTCAACTGGGTGCCCATCATCGGCCCGCCCAGCACCAGGCGCGCGGCGTCCTCGCGCAGTCCGCCGCAGGCGCGCACCAGGTCGGCGGCCAGCGCGCCGATCGGCGCTTCCAGATTGCCCGGCGCCATGATCGCGCCACCGCTGACCGTGATGATCCGCGATACCAGGGGCCGCCCCAGACACAGCGCCTGTTGCACGGCGTAGGCGGTGCCGACGTTGTGCACCAGCACGCCGATATCCGCCGCGCGGCCGCCGGCCGGCACTTCCTGGCCGGTGAGCACCTGGATCAACTGCTTCTCCGAGCCCATCGGATACATCGCCGGCACCTTGACCACTTTCACCGGACCGCCGGCGGCGGCTTTGGTCATCGCGGCGATGGCGTCCGGTTTGTTGTCCTCGATGCCGACCAGAATTTCGCCGGCGCCGGTGGCATGCGCGATCAGGCGGATGCCTTCGACGATCTGCGCGGCGCGTTCCTGCATCAGCCGGTCGTCGCAGGTCAGATAGGGCTCGCATTCGCCGCCGTTCATGATCAGCGTGCGCACCTCGTTGCGGCGCGACAGGTTGAGCTTCACCGCCGCCGGAAAGGCCGCGCCGCCCAGACCGACGATGCCGGCAGCACCCACCCGGGTAGCGACTTCCTCGGGCGACAAGGCAAACGGGTCGGCGGGCGGGTCGGCATCGATCCAGGCATCCAGGCCATCGGCTTCGATGGTCAGGGTCGGCATCGGCAGGCCGGAGGGGTGCGGGCCGGGAAAGTCGCCGATGGCGATCACTCGTCCGGAAGTCGGCGCATGCACCGGCGCCGAGACCATGCCTTGGCTGGCGGCCAGCAACTGGCCCTTCTTGACGACTTCACCCACACCAACCAGATGCCGCGCCGGCGCGCCGATATGTTGTTGCAGCGGCACATACAAGCGTTCCGGCATCGGCAGCACGCGGATCGGCGGTTCCGCCGACAGATCCTTGCGGCCTTCCGGATGCACGCCGCCGCGCAGTTTGTGCAGCGAGGAACTCAGCCCGGCCTTGACCAGCAGACGTTTGAGGAACGGCTCCGACGCGACGTTCATGTCGACACCTCCGGTTTGCTCCAGTACCAGGTCTGCAATGTCGCCGGCAGCGGAATCATGCGTGTGGCCTCGGTGGGACACACGTCAACGCATTTGCCGCAGGCGGTACAGGCCTCCCTGAACACCGCATGAACTTGTTTCGCCGCGCCCAGGATGGCGTCGGTCGGGCAGACTTTGTAGCACTTGGTACAACCGATGCAGAGATCTTCCTGCACCTCCGCGACTTTCGGTCCGCTGTCCACCGCGCCCGACAGGTCCGCGTCCACGCCCAGTTTGGCGGCCAGCACTTCGATCAGCGGCCGGCCGCCGGGCGGGCACAGCGTCACCGGCGCGGCGCCTTCGGCCAGCGCCCGCGCGGCCGGGCCGCAGCCGGGGTAACCGCACTGGCCGCATTGTGAGCCGGGCAACAGGGCTTCCAATTCTTCCGCCAGCGGATTGCCTTCCACCTTCAGGCGAATGGCGGCAAACCCGAGGCCCAGACCCAGCGCCAGGCCAAGCAGCGTGAGACTCAACAGGGCGGCGATCATTGCAATCTCCCTACATTTCCGCGGTTCATCACACCAACCCCGCGAAGCCCATGAAGGCGAGCGACAGCAGGCCCGCCACGACAAACCCGATCGGCGCGCCGGCGAAGGCCGCCGGGGTTTGCGCCAGCGCCAGACGTTCACGCAACCCGGCGAACAGCAACAGCACCAGCGTGAAACCCAGCGCCGAGCCGAAGCCGTACATCAGGCTCTGTGTAAAAGCATGCTTTTCCTGGATATTCAGCAGCGCCACGCCGAGGACCGCGCAGTTGGTGGTGATCAGCGGCAGGTAGATGCCGAGCACCTGATACAGGCCGGGGCTGGTCTTGCGGATCACCATCTCGGTGAACTGCACGGTACTGGCGATGACCAGGATGAACGCCAGGATGCGCAGATACTCGATGCCCAGCGGTTGCAGCAACCAGTGCTCCAGCATCCAGGACGCCGCCGACGCGAAGGTCAGCACGAAAGTGGTGGCCATGCCCATGCCCAACGCGCTGTCCATCTTCTTCGATACGCCCATGAACGGGCACAGGCCGAGAAATTTGACCAGGACGACATTGTTGACCAGTGCGGTGCCAACCAGCAGTAACAGGTATTCACTCATGGATTCGTTCTCCTGTTGCGTTAAATGCAAGGGATATGCCAAGCCGGAAATAAATAGACTAGGCACGCAAAATCAAGGTATTGCGCACCAATGCACCATATAGGTGCAAATAACCCTTGTCATGCTTGGGTCGGATGCCGAATCTGTGTGAGGAATGCGACAAGGATGGGGTCAGCGGCAGAGTGGAGTAGCACCGGCGGCGGCCGCCGGATGCGTGCTGTACAGCCAGCTCGCCGGTGTTACGGTGCAAGGCGCGGGCGCCTTTCCACCCTGCATGCCGCGCCACCCATATTGGCGGCATGGATATTGCTTGATCTTTTCTATTCCATGCTTATCGATACGCCATGCCCGCAACGCCCGACCTACCGCCGCAAGTCTTCCGCCAGGCTGTCGAACAAGCCGCGCTGGCGATTTCGATCACCGATGCCAAGGCCAACATCCTCTACGCCAACCCGGCGTTCGAGCGGGTCACCGGCTACAAACTGGCCGAGGTGCTGGGCAACAACCAGTCGATGCTGTCGTACAAGGTCACGCCCGGGCTGGTGTATGAAAGCCTGTGGGCGCAATTGGCTCGACAGCGCGCCTGGAACGGCATGCTGGTCAACCGGCGCAGCGACGGCAGCCGCTATCTGGCCGATTTGACCATCACGCCGGTGGTCGGCGCCGACGGCAAGACCAGCCATTTCCTGGGCATGCACCGCGACGTCACCGAGGTGCATCACCTGGAACGCCAGGTACAGAATCAGAAAGCGATGATCGAATCGGTGGTCGATGCCGCGCAGGTGGCGATCTGTCTGCTCGACGAGCGCGATCATGTCGTGCTCGACAATCAGGAATACAAGAAGTTGATCGGCGATCTGGGGCGCGAGCCGGCGTCCACCTTGCTGACCAATCTGCGCCAGCAGATGGGCGCCGGCTTCGATTTGGCGCGCCGGCGTCGCCAGGCGGTGCGGCATCGCGAAGTGAAGGTCGAACTGGCGGGTGGCGGTCATGGCCAAGCCACCCGCTGGTTCGCCTGCGCGCTGTCCTGGTTCGAGGAGCAGGATGCCAGCGCCGATGCGTTCTACGAACCGACCCGGCGGCATTATCTGTTGCTCACCGCGCAGGACATCACCGAACTGAAACGCCAGCAGGAAGCGATCCGCATCAACAGCCTGGCGGCGCTGCTGACCGAGCAGGAACGCATCCAGAGCCTGCGCGAGACGCTGGCCGGCGCGGTCTATCAACTGGAAGGCCCGCTCAACACCTTGACCGCCGCCGTGCGTCTGCTGGAGCGGCGGCGCGGCAAGGGCGAGGACAGCGCGGAACGCAACGAATGCCAACGTGAAGACGCGTTCGACGTCGCCATCGATACCGCCCTGCGCGACAGTCGCACCGCGCTCGACACCTTGCGCGCCTGCATCCCGCATCAGCAAAACGAAGTCATGCAACCGCTGAATCTCAATGAAGTGCTGCGCGACGTGCTGAAAATGGCCACCGCCGATCTGCTCGGTTCCGGCATCGTCGTCGAATGGTATCCGGCCGCCGAACTGCCGCCGGTGCGGGGCGGCGCGACCCAGTTGGCGGCGACATTCCGGCATCTGCTGGCGAATGCCATCGAGGCGATGAATGAACGCCGTGTCGGCGATCAGGGGCGTGAACGCCTGGTACGGCTGTTCACCCAGTTTCACGCGGATCATGTCGAAGTCATACTGGAAGATACCGGCCCCGGCATCCCGGCGGAATGGCGCTACAAGGTGTTCGAGCCGTTCTTCACCACCAAGGGCGCGGCGCGTGGCCACCTGGGAATGGGGCTGAGCATGGCGCAGGACACCGTGTCCCGCCATGGCGGGCTGATCGATGTGGATCCGGATTACGCCGAAGGCTGCCGGGTACGGGTGCAGTTTCCGCTTGGCGCCGCGCGCGACGGGATGCCGACATGAGTCTCGATCTGGAACTCGAACACGAACTGCTGCGCAGCGAACTGGAGACCCTGTATCAGGTCAGCCAGGTGTTGTCGCGCTCGCTCGACCTGAAGGAAACCCTGACCGCCGTGCTGCGCGTGCTGCACGAAGGCGTCGGGCTGGAACGCGGCATGGTCAGTCTGGTCGACCCGGAATCCGGCGAGCTCCAGGTTTCCGTCGCGCACGGTCTGGCCGATGTGTTCATCGAGGAGGTTCGCTATCGTCCCGGTGAAGGCATCGTCGGCCTGATCCTCGAGGAAGGCGAACCGATCGCGCTGCAGCGCATCGCCGACGAACGGCGGTTTGTCAGCAAGCTCGGCCTCTATGATCCGGAGCGCGGTTTCGTCGGCGTGCCGATCCGCCTTGGCCGGCAAGTGGTCGGCGTGCTCGCCGCGCAGACCGCCGCCGGCGCCGAGATACTGCTCGATGAATACACCCAGTTCATGGAAATGGTCGCCAATCTGATCGGCCAGACCGTGCGGCTGACCGCCGATGTGCAGAAGGAGCGTCAGGCGCTGACCGAGGAGCGCGACACCTTGCGCCGCACCGTGCGCGGTCAGTATGGCTTCGACAACATCATCGGCCATACCCAGCCGATGCGGCGGGTGTTCGAACAGGCGCGGCTGGTCGCCAAATGGAATACCACCGTGTTGATCCGCGGCGAGACCGGCACCGGCAAGGAACTGATCGCCAACGCCATACACTACAACTCGCCGCGGGCACGAGCGCCGTTCGTCAAACTCAACTGCGCCGCGCTGCCGGAAAACCTGCTGGAATCGGAACTGTTCGGCCACGAAAAGGGCGCTTTCACCGGCGCCATGGTGCAGCGCAAGGGGCGCTTCGAACAGGCCGACGGCGGCACCCTGTTCCTTGACGAAGTCGGCGAAGTTTCCGCCGCCTTCCAGTCCAAGTTGCTGCGCGTGTTGCAGGAAGGCGAACTGGAGCGGGTCGGCGGCAATCGCACCATCAAGATCGACGTGCGGGTCATCGCCGCGACCCACCGCGACCTGGAAAACGAAGTCGAAGCCGGGCGCTTTCGCGAAGACCTGTATTACCGCCTCAACGTCATGCCGATCTATCTGCCGGCGCTGCGCGAACGCATGGAAGACATTCCCGACATCGCCCGCTTCCTGGTGGAAAAAATCGCCGGCCAGCAAGGTCGTCCGCTCAACCTCACCGACGCCGCGTTGCGTGTGCTGATGCACCACGCCTGGCCGGGCAACGTGCGCGAACTGGAAAACTGTCTGCAACGCGCCGCCGTGCTGACCGAGGCGGAAGTCATCGATCGCGACGCCATTCTGCTCACCGGCATCGAGGAACAGGTCAGTCTGAGTCGCGGCAGCATCCAGGCGGTGGACCTCGACGATCCCAATCTGGACGACCGCGAACGGGTCATCGCCGCGCTGGAACAGGCCGGCTGGGTGCAGGCCAAGGCGGCCAGGTTGCTGGACATGACGCCGCGCCAGATTGCCTATCGCATCCAGACCCTTAACATCAAAGTGAAGCAGATCTAATGCCCCAAACGCCCGAACCACGCCGTTATTTCACCAGCTACACCGGCGTCAAACTGCCGTTCAAACTGGTCAACCCGCTCGACGCGGCGGAAGTTGAAAATCGCAATACCTACTTTCTCGGCTATTTCGACGAAGCCCAACGGCTGACCGGTTTCGACAAGGTGGTTTACGGCGAGCTCGAACTGGCGCACCGCTATCAGTACCATGCCGATGGCGCCCTGCGGCAAGCGGAAATCACCGATATCGACGGTGATGTCAGCGTGCTGAATTATGCCGAGGACGGCACGCCGCTCGCGCCATGAGCCAGTTCACGCCCTGCCAGGGAAAAACCGCCTGCCGTGACGACGGCGCGCGCTGCACGACCTGTGGTCGCGATTTCGCGGAAATCGAGCAAACCCGCGCCTTGATCGACGCATTGGCCGAACTGGCGCTGAACCAGGGTTACGACAACGTCGAAGAGTTCGCCGCCTACGTGGCGGGCAAGGTGGTGAAGAAGGTCGCCCACCGGCGCCAGACCTGAGTCGGCCGACACGGATGCGCGGATATGACCGGGCAGCTCGATTCAGGGATTGCTGGCCACTTGTGCTGACCGCTTGCCTTCCACCCAGCTCAGCATGTCCAGATAAGCCTGTTTACGGCCCTCGTTGAACCCGGAAATACCCAGATTGGCGAGTATTTTTTCGGCTTTGGCGGGTTGATTCAGGTCGAACAAGGCGCGGCGCAGGTGATCCACGGTTTTCGGCGGGACATCGGGTGAAACAATCATCGACCAATAGGGAAGTTTGCTTTGGGTGAACAGGAAGCGTCCGCCGTTCTTCTGCCATTCGTCGCCCGCCTTGGAGTAAGACATCACCACACCGATGTCCGCCAGACCGGATTGCACGACCAGCGTCACCGCATCCTGCCGATCCAGATGCTGGATGTTCAGACGGCGGGGGTCGATACCCTTGTCGCGCAGCAGCGCCAAAGCAAGATGACTCGGATAGGCGAGCGGGTCGGGCATGACGATGGAGTGCCCGTCGATATCGCCGAGCGCCTTGAGTTTGGAATTGCCGCGCACGATGAAATGCACTTTGGCGTCGCCATTGGCCACCGCCAGCAAACCATATCCCTGGTCACGCATCGCCCGCGCGGACAGGTGGCTGGGCCGGATCAGCACCACGTCATAGCGTTTTTTATCCAGGTTGCGCGCCACGACCGACAGGGTCTTGGGGGTTTCAAGAACAACTCTGTCGCCGGTGGCCGCCGCCAGATGCTCGGCCAGCGGCGCGTACTTGGCCTTCATGAAGATCGAATCGGTGGCGCTGGAGGTGCCCTCGATGACCGCGAACGACAAGTTACCGGCAACCGACTGCAATGAAACCAGAAACAGAAAAAGCACGCTGGTCGCGCGCGCGAATCGATCGAACATGATGATGCTCCCGAAAAAACTAGTTGTTTGCTTGAGCCGGCGTTGAGACAAGCGAGAAAGTGTATCGGTGCGAATGTTCGAATATTGCGATTTTATAATGCACACGGCGAAAAACCGCCGCGATGAAATCACTTACGCCACATCGTCGCGATGACCTTGCTCACAGCTCGCCAGCCGAAACAACTCGGGATGCAGCGATTTGTAGTCGATCAGGCCTTGCACGGTCAGCGGTGTCAGTTCCTTGGCCGCCACCCAGATGCGCAAGGCATTTTCGTTGGGACGCGCCAGGGCGCGGGGCAAGGCGGCCCAGGCCGCCCAGTCGATGGCGGACAGGCGGGCGCGGACCTCAGCCGGCAGGTTGTGCGCGGTTTCCGCCATGACGCCGAGCAGTTGATAGGTTTGCAGCCGAGTCAGGCGGCTGGCGAAAAACTCCCGGTCATCGAGTTCCTCGGTGAGGATCAGAATGTCCAGGCCGGTCTGTTCGATCAGCCCCAGCATGGCGGCGGTCATCATAGTTCAGACTCCTTCAGACCATCAACGCATCGCGCAGCAACACCGCGACATGCCGCGGCGCGCGGTCGCAGCCGGCGCGAATCTGCTCGCGGCAGGAAAAGCCGTTCGCCAGCACCGGTGCCTCGGGCGCGGCGCGCAAGGCCGGCAGCAGATCGAGTTCGGCCATGCGCAACGAGATTTCCGCGTGTTCGGCCTCCAGCCCGAAATGGCCGGCCATGCCGCAACAGCTCGCCTCGACGAACTCGAATTCGAATTCCGGGATCAGGCGCAGCACTTTGCGCAAGGCCTTCATCGCGCCCACCGCCTTCTGATGGCAATGACCGTGCACCAGCGTCTTGGGGCGCCCCAGCGGTTTGAGATCGAGCTGGAGGCGCTTGCGGTCGTGTTCGCGGGCGATGAATTCCTCGAACAGATAGACCTGTTTGGAGAGCGCCAGCGCTTCTTCGCCCAGGCCCAGTTTGAGATGATCGTCGCGCAGCGACAGGATGCACGAGGGTTCCAGTCCGACGATCGGCGTGCCGGCCGCCAGCGCCGGGCGCAACGCGGCTTGCAGGCGGCGCGCTTCTTGGCGGGCGGCGTCGACCTGGCCCAGCGACAGATAGGTACGGCCGCAACACAGGGCGCGCTCCGGTTCGGCGTCGTCCGGCGCCGCTTGCAAGGTGCTGACGCGATAGCCGGCGGCGGTCAGCACCGCATGCGCCGCCGCGGCGATTTCCGGTTCGAAATGGCGCGCGAAAGTATCGACGAACAGGATCACATCGCGTTCGCCGGACACGCCGGCAATCTCGCCGGGCGGTGCAAGGGCCGATACATAAGGCTGATCGGCCGGTTCCGGCAACCGCCGCCGCGCGGCAATGCCCAGCCAGCGCTCGCCCAGCTTCGCCAGCCAGGGGCTGCGATTGCGCCAGCGCAGCAGACCGCGCAACAGCCGGCGCGAGTGCCTGCCCCGCAACCAGCGTGGCAAACCGGCAAACAATCGGTCGCGGCGCGGGATGCCCTGGCAAGCGTTGCGTTGCGCCTGGACTTCGATCTTGATCGCCGCCATATCGACCTGATTGGCGCACTCGCGCTTGCAGCCCTTGCAGCCGACGCACAAGTCCATCGCCGCCGCCAGACGATCATCGGCGAATGGCTGCTCGCCAAACTCACCGTTCAGCGCCGCCTTCAGGACTTTTACCCGACCGCCGGGCGAGTCGGCGGGATCGTCGGTGACGCGGAAACTGGGGCACATGACGCCCTTGGGTTTGCGCAGACACAACTGGTCGTTGATGCACACCGCCACCGCTTTGGCGAAATCGCCGCCGCTGGCCGGGATGCCGGCATAGGCATCGCCCTGGCCGGCGGTTTCGTAGGCGGTCCAATCGAGTTGATGTCGCATGCGCGGGTTCAGTCCTCGTTCAGGGATTCCGGCTCGTCCACCGAGGCCAGCAAGGCGGCGACCACCGAAGCGCCGCTGCCATCCTCCGGATCGAGCCGGGCAAGCTGTTCCAGATAGGGCCGCGCCGCCATGTCATTGCCGGCGCGCAGGCTGACGAAGGCCAACGCCTTGAGTGCCAGCAATGCATGGCTGGCGAGTCCGCCATCCGCCCGACTGATATCCGCACGCGTCCAGGCCGCGAAGCCGACCGGCAATCCAGCCTGCCGGCCGGCTTCGAGCAAGGCGCGCTGGGCAAACTCGCGCGCCAGCTCGAAGCGTCGCTGGCGGTTGTAGAACTTGTAGGCGATGCGCTGCAACGGCAAGGGATTGGCCGCCTGGGCGCAGGCGCACTGGATCAGGAAATCGCCCCGTGTCGGGTCTTCCCGATAGTCCGCCATGGCCTGGCTGAGCAGCGTTGCGGCGGCGCTATCCATCACTGGCGGAACCGGCCTAGTGTGATGTTTCACAAATGCCTATACATTTAGGTGGGCTGACTCTGTGCCACCAAGACCTCACGGGCATGCTGAATCTTGCGCAGGATTTCCTCG
>JAGUXX010000069.1 GCA_020061585.1 Betaproteobacteria bacterium
CAGGGCGATGTCATCGCCCCGCTGACCGGCGTCAAGAAATCTTTCGCGGATGAGCTGATCAAGCGTTCCGGCGACCCCGCCAAGATCGACCTGAACAGCAAGAAGAACGTCTACGCCGCGCTGCCTGACTTCTATGACCCGTATGCCGGTGGCACCGCTACCACTCACACCGCGCTGGGCAGCCACCAGGGCAACATGTGCAAGCCCTTGGTGCGCAAGTACTGATCGCTGTTTAGCGAGTCGGACCTGAGGGTTCGCGGGCGGTGCAATGCCGCCCTTCGCAAGTACCCACTCCCCGCCTGGCGGGGAGTGGTTTTTTCTTGATGGAGTTTTGCGCCATCGGTTTGCCTGAATCGACGGCGCAAGGTTTCATTTTTCTGTCTTGTTCGTCCAATACACTGAATTTCATGCGCTTCCACCCGATACGACCCCTACGCGCGGCGTGCATGCTGCTGCTGGTTTCAGCCACTGGTCTCGCCGCCGAACCGGACGATGCCGCCAACCGTTTCGATCTGCTGGAGTTCGCGGTGGTCGGCAACACGGCGCTGACCGCGGCGCGCATCGAAGAGGCGGTGTACCCGTTTCTGGGCGAGTCGAAAACCATAGGCGATGCCGAAGCCGCCCGCGCCGCGCTGGAAAAGGCCTATCACGACGGCGGCTATCCCACCGTGTTTGTCGATATCCCGGAACAGGACGTGCGGGATGGCACGGTGCGCCTGCGGGTGACCGAGGGCCAGGTCGAACGCCTGCGGGTCAGCGGCGCGCGTTATTTCGCGCTGGGCCGCATCAAGGCCGGCGCGCCGGAGTTGGCGGAAGGCAAGGTGCCGTATTTCCCGGAGGTGCAAAAGCAACTGGCCACGCTCGGCACCTCCGCCGATCGCCGGGTGACGCCGGTGCTGCGGCCGGGCCGCACGCCGGGCAAGGTGGAAGTGGAACTGAAGGTGGACGACAAGCTGCCGCTGCACGGCAGCGTGGAACTCAACGACCGCTATTCGGCGAATACCACCAAGACCCGACTGAACGCCAACCTGCGCTATGACAATCTGTTTCAGCGACAGCACGGCCTGACGCTCGGCTTCCAGACCGCGCCCGAGAACATGGACGAAAGCAAGGTGTTCTCCGCGACCTATGTCGCGCCGGTTGGTCGCGGCGATTATCTGGCCGCCTATGCCGTGTTCAGTGAAAGCGATGTGGCCACGCTGGGCGACGTCAACGTTATCGGCAATGGCGATATTTTCGGTTTGCGCTACATCCGGCCGCTGCGTGCGCGCCCCGCCTATACCCACAATCTGACGCTGGGTGTCGATTACAAGCAATTCGATGAAACCGTCAGCCTGGTCGGCTCCGACAGCAGCACGACGCCGATTTCCTATCTGCCGTTCAGCATCGGCTATGAAGGTATTTTCCAATCCTCGGCGAGCCGAACCCAGCTTGGCGCGACCCTCAATTTCTCGGTGCGCGGCCTGGCCGATGGCGAGGTCGAATGCCTGCCCGGGATCATGGTCAACGAGTTTGCCTGCAAGCGTTATCTGGCCGACGCGAATTACGCGTATCTGCGCCTGGACTTGAAGCATACCCAGCGTTTGCCGCGCGGCTGGAGTCTGTTCGAACGCGTCTCGGCGCAGTTTGCCAGCGAACCGCTGATCTCCAACGAGCAGTTCAGCGCCGGCGGCGCGGACAGCGTGCGCGGCTATCTGGAATCCAGCGCAACCGGCGACAACGGCTGGAATGCCGGCCTGGAACTGCGCACGCCCTCGTTGCTGGCGAGTTTCCCGGCGCTCGGCGGAGGCGGTTTGAAGGAGCTGACGCTGTATGCCTTCGCCGAGGGCGCCAGCCTGCGCGTGGAGAAGCCCTTGCCGAGCCAGACCGACCGCTTCGACCTGGCGTCGACCGGGATTGGCGTGCGCTTCGAGGGCTGGGGCGGCGTCAGCGGCGGCTTCGACTACGCGCGCCCGTTAAACACCGTGGGCCAGGTCACCAAGCATGATGACCGCATGCATTTCCGTTTGGGTTACGCATGGTGAATGCGAGTAGTGCGGAGCGTTGTCGGGGGTACGTAGGGCGGGAATCCCTACCCGCCGGTTCAACATCAAATTAAAAGAGACTAGATCATGAATGCCTATCTGTTTCGTCTGGTTTTCAGCAAGCATCTGGGGATGTATGTGCCGGCCCACGAAATGACGCGGGTGCGGGGTAAACGCGGCGCGAAGCGCCGGGGCGCGTTGCTGCTGGCGGTTCTGCTGGCGGCGCCGACACAGGCGCAAATGCCGGTGCCTTGCGGCGGCGGCGGCTGCGGCACGAATCCGGCGATTAGCGGTTTCGCCACGTCGGGCGCGGCGACCTTCAACAGCGCCGGCAACCAGGCCTTCGTCAACCAGACCACGGCCAATGCCATCGTCAACTGGCAGAGCTTCAATCTGGGCGCCGGCAATACGCTGAATTATCGTTTTCAGGACAGCGCCGGCAATATGTCCGCCGGCGCCAGCTTTGCCACGCTGAACCGCATCTGGCAAGGCAGCCCGAGCGAGATCGCCGGCAGCATTCAGGTACAGCCGGGTCAGAACGGCCAGATTACGCTGATCAACCAGAACGGCATTCTGTTCAAGGATGGCGCGCAAGTGAACGTCGGCAGCCTGATCGCTTCGACGCTGGATATCAGCGATGAATTGTTCCTCGCCGGCCTGCAGAGCAATACCGACGCCGGCGGTGTCGCCGCCTTCTTCGCGCTGGACGGCGCCGGCGGCGGACTGGTCAAGGTGGAGACCGGCGCGGAACTGAAGACCGAAACTGGCGGCCGCGTCATGCTGCTGGCGGAGAACGTGGAAAACCATGGCCTGATCGAGACGCCGGAAGGCCAGACCATACTGGCCGCCGGTTCCAAGGTGTATCTGGCGGTCAGCGACGATTCCAGCCTGCGCGGCTTCCTGGTCGAGGTGGATAGCCCGGCTGGCGCGAGTCTGGCGGCGGACAATCCGAACCACGGCGGCGCGGTGCTGAACAGCGGCCGCATCATCGCCGAACGCGGCAATGTCAGCATGAGCGGCCTGACGGTGAACCAGTCCGGCCGGGTCACCGCCACCACCTCGGTCAATCTGAACGGTTCCATCCGGCTGATGGCGCGGGATAGCGTGACTGCCGTGGCGAAGGATTCGTCCAACCCGGCGGTGACAGTGCCAGTCGCCACCCGCACCGGCCATCTGGTGTTCGGGCAAGGCAGCGTCACCGAGGTGCTTCCCGAGACCGACACCACAGCCACCCTCACCGATGAGCAGACCTTTATCCGCTCGAAAATCGAGGGTATCGGCCAAGTCATCCATGTACAAGGCGATAGCCTGATCCGCGCCCAGGGCGGCGATATCCTGCTGACTGCGCAAGCCGCCCAGAATTTCCAGAATGCCGGCGACGACCGGGTCGATGGCGTGCGCATTCAGATCGACAGCGGCGCGGTGCTGGATGTGTCGGGTCTGCTCGACGTGCCGGTGGCGGTGGAGCGCAATTTCATCGAGGTGGAAGTTCGCGGCGACCAGTTGAAGGACGCGCCGCTGCAACGCGACAGTTTTCTGTACAAGAGCAAAGTCTGGGTCGACGTGGAACAGG
Source organism: Betaproteobacteria bacterium (assembly GCA_020061585.1). GTDB lineage: Bacteria > Pseudomonadota > Gammaproteobacteria > Burkholderiales > Thiobacillaceae > PFJX01. The sequence continues at coordinate 3,598 of JAGUXX010000069.1, forward strand.
GCACGCCCCTGCTCAACGTGGCGGCCGACATCGCCAAGCTGGAGCGCACGGTGGCGGAGAAAAGCGCCACCGGCGGCGCTATCACGCTGCGTTCGGAAGGTGATCTGGTATTGCAGGCAGACGCGCAAATCGACATCTCCGGCGGCAGTCTGGCCTACCAGGCGGGTTATGGCAAAACCACCCAACTTTCGCGCAACGGCGAGATAGTCGATATCGGCCAGGCCGACCCGGAACAGATTTACAGCGGCTTCGCCGATCAGTTTTCGATTGCCGATCCGAAATGGGGCGTGACCCAAACCTTCGATATGGCGCGGGCCAGGTATATCCCCGCCTACACCGCCGGCCGCGCCGCCGGCACGCTCAATTTGAGCGCGCACAACATGGTGCTGGACGCGACCTTGCGCGGCGACGCCGTGGCCGGTACCTACCAGCGCCAGGCGGCGCCCGCCGCCGGCAAGCTGGCGCTGACCCTGCTCAATGGCCAAAGCACACCCGCCATGCAGATTCCGGATTTCAGCTTTGTCACCCAGCTTGGCGGCACCCCGGCAATTGGCCTGGATGAGGCGCTGCCGGCGCAAGTGGTGTTGTCATCCGACTTTTTCACGCGTGGCGGCTTCGGCAGTGTCGCAATCTACAGCGACGGTCGCATCACCCTGCCGGCTGATGTGACGCTGGATGCCGGCGCCAACGGCAGCGTCAGCCTGACCGGCCGGCGTCTGGATATTGATGGCGACATTCTGGCGGCGGGCGGCAAGATCAATCTGAAGACGCAACGTGGTCCCAGCCCGGAGAGCAACACCGCCGAGGACTACGGTCTCGACATCGGCGCCGATGCGCACCTGGATGTGGCCGGCCGTTGGGTCAACGATCTGCCCACTTCCGGTCCGAACGCGAATCTCGGCGTGGTGGTCATCGATGGCGGCAGCATTACCCTGGCCGCCCATGCCGATCTGACTCTGGCCGCCGGCAGCGTGCTCGACGCCAGCGGCGGCGCCTGGCTGAACAGCAACGGCAAGCTGGCATACGGCAAAGCCGGTTCGATCAGCCTGGCCAGCGGCCATTTTGGTGTCGAAACCGCCGTCATGAGCAGTCGCATCGATCTGGGCGGAGAGCTGCGCGCCTATGGCTACGAAAACGGCGGCAGTCTGAGCCTGACCACGACCAGCCTCCATCTCGGCGCAAACCCGAGCGCTACAGCAGGCGAACTGGTACTTGACGAGGCCTTCTTCGGCCGCGGCGGTTTCCGGGAATTCAACCTTAGCGGCGCCAATGGCGTGACCTTGGCCGACGGCTTCAGCCTGCAACCGGCGCCGTTGTCGGCGCAAATCGAAGTCGATGCCTGGCTCAGCGCCAGCGATGTCGAGATGGCCGCGATCACGCGCCTGGTTTCGCTGCATGCCGATCTGCGCGCACCGACCCGGGTCAGCCTGACGACTTCAGATTTCGATCAAGGCAACGTATATGTCGGCGAGGGTGCTTCGATTCGGGTCGATCCCGAGGGCGAAATCGAACTGGTCGCGGCCCGCCAGTTGACCGTATTGGGCACCTTGCAGGCGCTGGCCGGCGATATCGTGCTGGCGCAGACCGAAGTCGATGACAGCATCAGTGACGGGGCCAATTTCGATCCTGGTCGTTCGATTTTCCTGGGCGCCGACAGCCAGTTGCTGGCCAGCGGCTATACCCGCTTCGAACCGAATGCCCAGGGGCTGCGCAAAGGTGAGGTGCTCGACGGCGGCACGGTGACGATCACCGCGGCCAAGGGTTATCTGGTCGCTCAGGCCGGCTCGCTGATCGATGTTTCCGGAACCAGCGCGACGCTGGACCTGGTGGACGCTTCCGGCATGGCCGCCACGGCCATCGATGGCAATGCGGGTGCAATTAACCTTGCCGCGCGTGAAGGCATGTTGCTGGAAGGCGATTTGCGGGCGCGCGCCGGCGGCAGCCGCGCAATGGGCGGCAAACTGAGCCTGAAATTCGACCATCTGGGCAAGGAATGGGTGAACCTTGCGCCTTCACTTGTCGCGGCGCTTGGCGGTCAGCGCGTGATTACCTTGCAGGCCGCGCCAACCAGCTTGACGGCGGGGCTGAACGCAGGCGATGCGCTGGATACCTTGAGCCTCAACGGCCAGGCGCGCCTGGCGCAAAGCCTGATTGTTGACGGTGGTTTCGCCGATCTGAGTCTGGACAGCAGGAACCGCATCGACTTCGCCGATACGCTTGATCTGACGTTGAACGGTCGGCTTGTTCTGGCGGCCGCCAATTTCGCGGCGCTGGGAGACAGCCAGGCCAGCCTGACCGCAGCCTCCGTCCTGTTCGGCAACACCGCCGAAAAGCCGCAGGAGGAAATGCAGCGCAACGATGCCAGCGGCGGCTCTGGCGTGTTGAGCCTGAACGCCGGCCTGATCGAACTGGTCGGCCACAGCAATCTGCAAGGTTTCGGGGTGGTCAATCTGGTCAGTCAGGGCGACATCCGGACGCGTGGCGTGGTCTATGACGCCGACTTGCATCCCACCGATGTGGAATACGTTTACCGCGGCGGTCTGGTCACCGGCGGCGACCTTAACCTGGCGGCGCGCCAGATCTATCCGGCCAGCCTGACCGAGTTTGCATTGGAAATCCACAACAATCCCGCTGGCCGCATCAGCGTGACCTCCACCGGCGCCGATACGCCGGTACTCTCGGCTGGTGGTCGGCTCAGCCTGAGCGCCCCGTTCATCGAACAGCGCGGCACGCTCAAGGCGCCGTTCGGAGAAATCGCGCTCAAGTCGGAGACGATTACCCGATTGACCTCGGAGTTCCAAGTCAACGGTCTGCCCAATAGCACGCCAAGCGAGTCGCGCGCCGCCGCCACGAATGGCGAGGTGCTGTTGGCGCCCGGCAGTCTCACCTCGGTTTCGGCCGAGGGGCAGACCATACCACTGGGCGTCACCGAGTTGTCCGGCCGCGATTGGCTGTACGACTTCGATTTGTTCAAGCAAGTCCTGACCAAACCGCCGGAAAAACAGATCGTTCTCGACGGCGAGAGCGTGACCGTTGCGGACGGCGCGCGGATCGATCTGTCCGGTGGTGGCGATCTCTATGCCTACGAGTTCCTCAGCGGACCGGGCGGCTCGACAGACATCCTGACATCGGAAAACAGCGTCGGCCTGTATGCCGTGCTGCCTGGCCTGGGCAGCGACTTTGCCGCTTATGACGCGCAGATCTACAAGGGCCTGGGAGACTGGAATCCCGGCGCCAGCGTGCAATTGCTGGAAAGCGCGAATGGCTTGGCGGCGGGCAACTATGCGTTGCTGCCGGCGCGGTACGCGTTGTTGCCGGGCGCCTATCTGGTCCGCGTCAGCGAGTCCAACTCGGATCAACTGCCGGGTCGCGGCACTACTTTGGAGAATGGCGCCAGCCTGGTGGCGGGTTATCTGGGCAGCGCCACGGCGAATGGCGATGTGCTGCATGGCGCGCGCACCTCGACGCTGGAAATTCGCCCGGGCAGCGACGCGCGCAAGTACAGCGAGTTTCTCGATACCTACGCCAGTAAGGCATACGCCAATCTGGTCGGGGCGCAATTGCCGGGGGACGCCGGGCGTTTATCGATCAGCGTCGGCCAGAACCTGAGCCTGCAAGGCGAGTTGCTGGCCACCTATGGCAGCGGTCGGCGTGGCTCGGAGGTGGATATTTCCGCCGACAATCTGGCGGTGACCGCCAGCGGGGCGAGTTATGGCGCCGGTTACGTCAGCCTGAGCGCGGAGCAACTCGCCAGCCTGGGCGCCGCCAGCCTGTTGCTGGGCGGTGCGCGCGGCGTCGACGCGGATGTCGATCGGGTGGTGCTGACGCAGCGCAGCGATAACGTGGTCATCGCCAACGATGCCGAGCATGTGCTGTCGGCGCCGGAGCTGATTCTGCTGGCGCGCGATACGCTGACGCTGGAAGACGGCGCGGTGGTGGCGGGCGCCGGCGCGTATTCCGGCCAGGCCAAGGATTTGTATGTCAGTGATGCCCTCGGCAACAGCGACGGCGCTTTGTTGCGGGTGTCCACCGGTGACCAGGTCGCGCTGAGCCGTGATGCCGCCAGCCTGGCCGGCGGGATTCTGGATGTGGCGGCGGGCGCGACGGTGCTCGCCGGCAAGTCGGCGATCCTCGATGCCACGCTGGACAACCGGACCCTGGGCCGGGTGGAACTGCCGGCAAGCGGCGGCGCCTTGACGTTGGGCGCGACGCGCATCTCGCTGGTGGAAAATGGTTTGTCCGTCGCCAGCGATGGCCTGCTGTTCGACCAGAATCGCCTGGCGGAGCTGGGCAATCCGGCGCAACTGGTGTTGCGCAGCTATTCCACGCTGGACATTTACGGCAACGTCAGCCTCGGCGGCGCCGGGCTGTCCAGTCTGGATATCCAGGCGGCCGGGCTGGCCGGCCATGGCGTGGCGGGGCAGACCGCGACGCTGCAAGCCGACACGCTGCGCTTTTCCAACCCGGACATGATAGACCCCGCCACAGCCTTCACCGGCGGCAGCGGCCTGGGCGATCTGGCCGTGCTGGCAAAGGATGTGGAACTGGGTACGGGTGGCTTCACCTTGCGCGGTTTCGATACCACGACCTTGGCCGCCAGCGGCCAGGTGCTGGGCTTGGGTGGCAGTTTCACGACGGAAGCCGGCGGCGGCGCGCGCGGCAATTTGAACCTGAATGCCGGCCGCGTCACGGTGGCGGCTGGCGCCGATCAGATCATCCAGGCGGCCGGCGATCTGGTGACCGGCTTGCCCGCCGCAACATCAGCTTCGGCGGCAGCCGCTCTGGGCGGCAAACTGGACCTGGTCGGCGCGGCGGTCACGCATGGCGGCTTGATCGAAATGCCGGCCGGCATCGTTACGCTGCGCGCGACTTCGGGTGATGTGGCAGTGACATCCGATGGCAAAATCCTGGCCGGCGGCGCGACGCTGGATTTTGCCGACACCCAGGCCCATGCCGCGGGCGGCAGCGTCAGCCTGATCGCCGATCAGGGCCAGGTTGATCTGCAAAACGGTTCCAACATCGACGTGGCGGGCGACAGCGCGGGCGGCAACGCCGGCAAGTTGGCGGTATGGGCGGCGGGTGACGCGATCTTCGCCGGCACGCTGCTGGGCGATTCGGCAAGCGGCTTTGATTCCGGCCGTTTCGAGTTGACGGCCGAACGCATCAACCCGGATGCGGAAGGCGACAACGATTTCGCCGCGCTGAATGCCACCCTGGAAAGCGGCGGTTTCCATGCCTCACGCCAAATCCGGGCGCGCCAGGGCGATATCGAACTGACGGCGACGGCGCAAGCGCATGAGTTACTGCTGGCGGCGGACCAGGGCGATATCCGGATTGCCGGCACGCTGGATGCGAGCGGCGCCAAGGGCGGCCGCATCGAGTTGTATGCGGGCGGCGATCTCCACCTGTTGAGCGGCGCCCAGCTGCTGGCCAAGGCGAACGACAGCCTGGCCGCGGCCAAGGGTACGGCGGGCGAGGGCGGGCTGGTGGTGCTGGGCAGCG
>JAGUXX010000235.1 GCA_020061585.1 Betaproteobacteria bacterium
GGACCCGCCGCCGTATGGGGTATACGGCAAGGGACCGCAACGACGCATGGCGGAAAAAGCCGCCGTTTTATGGGCTGGATAGCGTGCAACACCACACTAAGAGCCTGGTTCCGCGAACATCTCCTTGATCGCCAGTATGTCGGGCAGCCGCGTCCGGAACAGGTCGACCAGTTGCGGATCAAAATGTTTGCCCCGATTGGCGTCTATGTAGACCATGGCGGCCTCGACGCTCCAGGCTTTTTTGTAGGGTCGCGCCGAAGTGAGCGCGTCGAAGACATCGGCCAGCGCGACGACCCGGCCAACCAGCGGGATGTCCGCCCCCGCCAGACCGTTGGGATAGCCGCTGCCATCCCATTTTTCATGGTGACTGAGGGCGATGACGCGCGCCATGGTGAGTAATTCGGAATCGTCGCCAGCCAAGATATCCGCGCCGATGGTGACGTGGTTCTTCATGATTTCCCACTCGTGCGGTTCGAACTTTCCGGGCTTGAGCAGGATCTGGTCAGGAATGCCGATCTTGCCGATGTCGTGCATCGGGCTGGCGTTGAGCAGCAATTCGCAGGCTTCCGAATTCATGCCGCACGCTTCGCCGAGCGCCACCGATATCTTGCTCATGCGGAGGATGTGCAGGCCGGTTTCGTTGTCGCGGAATTCCGCCGCCCGGCCAAGTCGCCGGACGATCTGCAAGCGGGTGTCGTAGAGCTCGCGGGTACGCTCCCGCACCCGCTCTTCCAGCCATTGGTTCCGGCCGCGCATGGACTTGTGGTAGAGCTGCACCTGCAGCAGGTTGCGCACCCGCGCCAGCAGTTCGTCCACCGCGAAGGGCTTGGTGACGTAATCGTGGGCGCCGCCTTTCAGGGCGCGCACCCGATGTTCCTGGTCGTGCTGGGCGGTGAGGATGAGGATCGGGGGAAGGTCATCGCGCCCGAGCCCCTGCAACTGGCGCATCACCTCATAGCCATCCATGTGGGGCATGTTGAGGTCGAGGATGATCAGGTCGAACCGGTGCTGCTGAAACAGGTCCAGCACGCTGCGCGGGTCGGTCGTGGAGCGCAGGTCGAGATAGCCATAGGTGCGCAATGTCCGCTCCAGCAGCTTCACGTTGGCCGGTTCGTCGTCCACCACCAGGATGGAGGCCGCCAAAGCATCCGGCAACTGCCCGATCATCTCGACCGTTTTCGCCATCTCTTCCTTCATCTCAGCGTCCTCCCGCAAAATCGGACTGATTCGACACGTTAACAAGTAGCGGTCTGGTTCTTGGCTGCCGCCAAGCGTATCCAGAACGTACTGCCCTTCCCCGGCGTACTTTCCACGCCGATCTCGCCCTGCATCAGGTGCATCAGGTGCTTGCTCAGGGCCAGGCCGATACCGGCGCCCTCGATCGCCGACTTGTCGGCTTCCAGTCGCTCGAAAGCGACAAACAAGCGGGATTGCTGCGCCTCGGTAAGTCCCGCGCCGGTATCGCTGACGCGAACCTGGATCGCATCACCGTCGGCGACGCAGGCGATGCCGACTGTACCCTGTTCCCGGTTGTACTTGACGGCGTTGGACAGCAAGTTGAGCAGCACCTGCTTCAACCGGGTGCGGTCGGCCCGCACACTGCCGCCGCAGGCATCCGCCAGAATGAGCCGTATGCCGCGCGCTTCGGCCAGCGGTTGCGCCAGATTCAGGCATTCCCGCACGATTGCCGCCAGGCTCAACGGCTCCAGGCTGAGCGTGAGCTTGCCCGATTCGATGCGCGCCAGATCGAGCACTTCGTTGATCAACTCCAGCAGATGTCGGCCGGCATGCAGCACCTCTCGCACGTTGTCGGCCTGCATCCCGGGCAGATTATCTCGCTCCAGCAACTGGCCGAAGCCGAGTATCGCGTTCAGCGGCGTACGCAGTTCATGGCTCATGCGCGACAGAAATTCGGATTTTGCCCGATTCGCCCGTTCGGCATCGTCGCGGGCGCCAGTCAGGGCGGCTTCACTCTGCTTGCGCGCGCTGATGTCCTGCACCGTGCCGTTCAGGCGCAGCGGCCTGCCCGCCGCATCGTGTTCCAGTTGCGCCTCCTCGTGCACCCAGCGGATCGTTCCGTCGGGATGCACGACGCGATGATCGACGCTGTGCCGGCCAATACGCATTGATTCCGCTTCGGATGCCTTGACCAGCGCCTGATCGTCCGGATGCACGCAGGCGTAGAAATTCGCGTAACTCGGCAGGAACGTTGCCCGATCGCGGCCGAAAATCCGATAGATCTCGTCCGACCAATGCAATTCACCGGTCTGCAGGTTCACCGACCAGTGGCCCAGTTGAGCGATGCGCTGAGCGGCAATGAGCTGTTGCTCGCGCTCTTCCAGTTCCGCAGTGCGCGCCTGCACCAGGCTTTCCAGATGCCGCCGATGTTCCTCGAGTTCGTGCTGCAGCGCCTTCACTTGGGTGATGTCGCGGCTGACCGCCAGCCAGACCTCGCCATGCACCGGATGAGTGAACGTGGAGAACGAGGCGGAACACCAGAGGGACGAACCGTCCGACCTGACACTTTCGATTTCACCCTGCCAGCGCCCCTGCTGTTCCAGCACGCGGCGGATGTGCGCGGCGGGTTCCAGCGCGGCGCTGCCTGGCGCGAGCCATTGCGTCAGGGATTGCCCGATCAGCACGCCCTTGGCACAGCCGAACATGGCGGCGGCGCTGGCGTTGGCATAGACGATGGCCACGTCGCGCGCGTTGACCAGCAACACCGACTCGGACATCTGTTCCAGCATGCGGGCCTGCAGCCGGATGTCGTCCTCCAGCGTCGCCTGATGGCTGATGCGCTGATGGTTGTAGCGTTCCGGGATGACCGGGTCGATGGCGCCGAACCGCTCGATGATGGCGAATGCGCCATCGGCCTGGCAGCGGGCAAGGTAGGTATTGACCGTGGCGTGCTGCGATGCCGGATCAATGCGCACCCGGCCTTGCGGGCCGACGACGCTGAGCGTGCGCAGCACCTCGACCAGCGCCTCGGCATCGTCGCTGCCGGCCTGATTCGCCGCCTGGGCGAACGCCTTGACGCAGAGATAGGCGCCCTCGCCGAAATTGGTCAGGATGCCGTTGCCGTTCGGCCAGATGCCGCTTACCCCGGGCTGTCTGGCGAGTCGCGCCAGGACGTCACGGTTTTCCGCGCTGTCCACGCTCATGAAGTAGGTGTTGCTGGAGTAGAAGTCCGCGCGCACCTCGGGCGTCAACTGGCTCGCCATCATTTCGTCGTAATGCCCCATCACCACCGCCATGCGCGACTTCAGCCCGCGCTCGGTAAAACGGGTCAGCAGACGCAGCTGATCGGCGCCGGCGAAATACGGCACGAAAACATTCGGCGCGGCGGCCTCGACCTGATCGAGCAAGCGCTCGATGAGCGCGTCATCCACACCGATCGGGCAATATTCCTCGCCGACCACTTCGCCGTCCGCGCGCAGCACGGCGCGCTTGGCGGCATCGATGGAACCGCGCGGCCACTCGTAATTGTGGCCGGCGAAGAACATGCGCGGGCCGAATTTGTGGCGCATCCAGGGAATCATCCGGTCGATCTGCTGATTCGGCAGCGCGGCGAAATGGAAGAAGTAGCGGCTGAGGATGCTGCCTTCGTAGAACGAGAAATTGAGATAGGGAATCTTGCGCGGCTCCGCCACCCGATAGGCGACGGCAATGCGCGAATTCGACAGCAGGTTGCCGATGATCGCCGCGCAACCGTGCCGGTCGACCAGCTTCTCGGCTGCCGCGACCGCGCTGTCCGGCAGGCTGCCATCGTCCTCGATCACCAGTTCCAGCAACCGGCCGAGCACGCCGCCGGCTTCGTTGACTTCCTGGCAGGCGATCCGCCCGGCACGGGTGATTTCCGTGCCGTACAACCCGACCAGCCCGGTCAGCGGCGGCATCAGACCCAATTTGACGCTTGCTTCAGTCATGCGCGCTCCGCGAATTTGCCAGATGTATATCGACCACGTCCAGGAAACGACTGATGTCCAGGGGTTTGGTCAGGTAATCGGTGAAGCCCGCCGCCAGCGCCCGCTCGATATCCTTGGGCATGGCGTTGGCGCTGATGCCGATGACCGGAATGCGGCGTGTCGCCGCATCGGCTTGCAAGCGACGCAGCACCTCATAGCCATCCATGTCCGGCAGGTTGATATCCAGCAGGATCAGGCTCGGACGATGCGCCGCCGCCAATTCCAGCCCCAGACCCGGGGCGCTGGCGCTGAGCAATCGGATGTCCGCGCGCGGCGCCAGGATGCGTTCGATCAGGCGCAGGTTGGCCGGATTGTCTTCAATGCACAGGATGTCGAACTGGCGCTGGTCCACGACTTGCGGCGCGGCCGCCGCGCTGGCCGGGACAGCGCAATCGGCC
>JAGUXX010000095.1 GCA_020061585.1 Betaproteobacteria bacterium
CGCCCAGGCAGCCGGAGGCGATGTTGGCGACGCCCTGGCCGACGCATTCGCGGTTCTTATTGCTGGGCGTATCGGTCAGATCATCGACGATGGACGCGGTCATCATCGATTCCAGCAGGCCGACCACCGGCGAAGGCGATCACGGTGGCGATGCAGAACGAGGCATACAGCCCGACTTTCGGATCGATCCCGGCGATGATCGAAAGGCGATCGCCTCCGGGATCAGCGCCAGCGCGACCACCTGGCCGGCGAGCAGATCGTTGCGGATATTGGACAGCCAGTCCTGACGTAGTGATTTCATGATTGTTTGCCAAGCAAAATAGGGGCCGTTAGACGGCTGGGGGATACCACTTGAAGTTCGTTCCGGCTGGGGAACCGCGGGGCAACGCCAGGCGGCCCGGGGAACCACGGGACGCGACCGATCAACATGCAGCCTCGTGCGAGCAAGGGAAGGCGCGGCGGACTCGCAGCGAAGGAGAGGCTTACACGGGAGGAACTCCGGTCGGGATGGAAGAAGCGGGGCGCATTCTATGACCGCATTAGAGAAGTCCGAATTACGGGAGTTTGAGGCGTGCGGAAGCCAACAACAGAGACTGGGGCATCTTACACGCGACACTCTTGACTGGTGCGCCGGGGCCGGGGTGACACATTGCTGAGGTTCGCGCAGGGATAGGCGGAGGAAGTCTCGATTGAACAGCCAGATTCGCCGCCCAATTCATGCAGAACGTCGATTTAGCCAGCAACGGCAGGCGGGCGCCTGGTGCCCGCACGGAAGTCGGTGCCTTCGGCTAGTGGTCCGTTCCACCAAAACAATGACATTAAACGCTGTCTTTTTTCGCCATGCGTCGTTGCAGCCCCTTGCCGTATACCCAATACGGCAAGGGGCTGCGCCTAGCCTGGCAAAAAAATACATCCATTTCAGCCTTGATTCCGCTGTGGTCGATTTGCAGCCGACGATTCCAAAGTCCGACAGGCTCCTAGGCTACCCGGTCCTGACCATGGAGGGCCAGGTAGGGGGAAGCATGGCCGGCCAGGGCGTTTTTCAGGCCTGCCGCCAGGCCAGGCCCGGAAACCAGGGCCAGGGCGAGAATCAGCAGCAAGCGGAACGTCATGGCGCACCCCGCTGGGAAGTAAGGCAAAGGAGATCAGCTTCCTTCCAGACGATGAAAAATGCGGTTTTGGCAGCATGCTAATAAAATCTGGTTACGATGAAAAAACCGTCGAAAAAAGGAGGGGGCATGACCTACGCACGCATGAAATCATCTGCCATATGGGGAACGGAACAGCTCGACGCCGCTATAGAGGATTATTCGCATATCGGTCGTGTGCACGTCGCACCAAGCAAGGATGTGACATTCACTTACCAAGGAGAAATCTACCATTCGCCGTCCCTGGCGGTGGGCGATTTATCCGTATCGTCGAACCGCACCACCCGCACTTCTGGCCATGCCGAGGAGGGAAATCCCTATGATGTCCTCGGAATTTTGCTCAATGAAGGTGAAGTCGAGGTGAGCCTGCGCGGTCGGCGCGGGTTCCGATACAGCCAGGCCGAGGCATTTCTCTGGCGCGGAGACGAGGCGGGTCAAAGCAGTTACCTTGCCCCCATGACCCGGCTGATAAACGTGGCCTTACCCAGGACGGTCTTGACTGCAGCCCTGGGCAACCTGGACAAGGTGGCGGGCAGACCGTTGCCGGATTCCCCCACAATGCGCCTGCTGGCGGCCTATGCACGCATCTTCCTTGCCGAGGCGCAGGCACTCGAAGCAAACGCCGCGCAACTTGCCGCCTGTCATATACAAGACCTTGCCCTGATGGCATTAGGGGCCAACCGCGACAGCCACGGACCCATGCGCGGCGTACGCGCAGCGCGCCTCAAAACAATCGAGCAAGACATTGAAGCGCATTTACTCGACCCTGAACTCTCCATCGAATGGATCGTTCGTAAACATCGAGTCTCCGCCCGCTATGTACGGTCGCTGTTTGCTGACAAGCAAACCTGTTTCAGCGACTTCGTCATGGGCTTGCGACTGGCACGTGCGTACCGACAGCTCATCGATCCACGCCACCGCACCACCCGCATCAGCGCCATCGCCTATGCTGCCGGTTTCAACGATCCGGCCTGGTTCAGTCGCGCCTTTCGCCGTCACTACGGCATGACCCCTGGCGAAGCCCGGGCCCGCGCCAGCCAGGACTAAAGCCCTGCCGGAGCGCCAGCCCCACGCCCGGGGCGCGCAATACCGCATCGACCAACACCCCGTGCCGCATCGTACCGGTGAGCCGTTTGTCACTCGCTAAGCTATCAACGGTTCGACCTGCCACTCGCAGGATGAGATTTCAGACGGGAGACGATCATGCACAGAAAGACACTCGCGCTGGCCCTGGCAGGCTGCATGCTGCCGGGGGCACCCGCCCTTGCTTTGGATTTCGGCGACAGCCTGCGCCACACCATGGAGCGCGCCGCCAAGGGCGAGGTCGAGCGCAAAGTCGACCAGGAAACACGCAAGGCTACCCGTTGCGCACTTGGCGACGCGCGGTGTGAAGCATCGGCGCGCGCCGAAAATCCGCCTGCTGGAGATGCTGACGATACACCGCTTGCAGACACGCCCGACACCGGCGGCGACCACCCCCTCGTTTCGCCCTATCGCGGCTCGATCCGCGCCGAGCGCAACGTACAGGCCTACACCGATTACGAACGCATCGTCGGACGTGCAGGCAAAGCCTCTCGAACCGAGCGCCTGGAAGGCAAACTCACCCGGTTGAAGTACGACAACCCCAAAGGCCGCTCGACCTTCGAGATCGCGCACAACTACCGCGACGCCCTCACAGGTCGCGGCCTGCGTGTCGACTACGAATGCGTCAAGCGCACTGCTTGCGCCACCACCGGCAAACCTTCGTGGCAGGCCATCAACGGCATCAACCTCGGCATCGCGGGCGACGTGCGCTACTTCACCGGGCGCCTTCAATACAACGATGGCACGGCCTACGTGGCGGTCGCGGTCAACCCCCAGGTAACGTACCTGCATGTACTCGAAACCGCGCGGCTTGACCAGGGCATGGTCGAGGTCGATGCCGCCGCGCTGGCAGCCGGGCTCGAAAAAGACGGTCGCGTCCGCCTCGACGGCATCCATTTCGACACGGGCAAGGCGACACTCAAGGCCGACTCCAACCCTGCGCTGGATCAGGCCGCGCTCCTGATGCGGCAGCAAGCAACGCTGAAACTCCTGATCGCTGGGCACACCGACAATGTCGGAGGCGACTCCGCCAACCGGCAACTCTCGCAGCGCCGCGCCGAAGCCGTGCGCAATGCCCTGCTCGCACGTGGTGTCTCGGCGGAACGGCTCTCCGCACAGGGATTTGGCAGCACGGTACCGGTGGCGGACAACGCCGACGAGGCCGGCCGAGCGCAGAACCGCCGGGTCGAGTTGGTCAAACAGTGACCCCTCCCTTGCCTGCCAACACCCACCAACGAGCCTTCCCGTGAAACGCAAGCTTCTTATCGGCGGTGCCGCCGTTGCGCTCGGTGCCGCCGCCTTCGCTTCAGGCCTTGTGCCCAACCCATTCCATGCGCCGGTCGAGGTGTTCGAATCCGGCTCGCCGGAGGCCGTCGCCAGCGGCGAGAAAATCAGCCCCGCGTCCGCGCCACCCGATCCATTCGATCATCCCATAGACATCGTCGAATCCGGCACACCCAAGGCTCGAGAATTGGGCGAAATGCTGCCGCTCGATCCCGTCCCAGACCCTTTCGAGGCCATGGACGAAGCTGCGCGGCGCGATACCCGTTTAGCTCGGGAGCGACGCTTTCGGGAAGGAAGCGGATTTGCCCCCAATCCGGTCGAGGATGCGGGCGTGTTCCGCTTCGATTTGCGCCTGGTGCAGTTCGTCGACAGCCGCCGTGCCAAGGGCAAGTTCACCCAATACGTCAATACCGGGGACGGCAGCGTCGCGCTGCTGGATCCCGACCCGACTATCCTTTCTCTCGGTGGGCTGCCGATGCCCGACACCGCCGCGCACTTCGTCCTGCTACGCCCAGGCGGCACCTGGCTGGTGTGTGGCAGGCACAAGGAAATCGGCAAAGCCTGCGCGCGCACCGGCGGGCAGCAAAGTGCCACCGCCGGGCAGTTGCGCCTACTCCACGCAATGCACGATTGGCAGGCGAGCTTAGCGAGGACCCCGCAGCATCAGCCGCCAACCACCTCCGGCACTCGCCCGGCTGCTGACGCCCAATTGCTGCGCGGCAAATTCCCCGACGGCCAAGTGCTCACACTGTGGGCGCTTCCGCACGCCAGCACCGTCAAGACCCATCTTCCCTGGCTCGGCTTCGGCGCGGGGTTATACAAGGATTACGCAGCCAAACAGAACCGGGTGGCGCAGGTCGTCGCCGCCGAGGGGGCCGATCTTGGCGGCGGCACCGTACTGTTCAAGCTGCTTGAAGCGAAGGCGGACACCCAGAGCTTCGATACCCGGGACTACCGCCTGGTCACCGCGTTCAGTGCCAAAGGCCTGTCCGAGGCAACCGCGCTCGGCCTGCAACTGATGGACGAGATTCCACGCAAGATGGCCGATGTCGAACGCGCGCTCGCCAGCTGCCCCAAAGGCCGGGACGGCAAAGCATGCCGCGAGCAGTACCGCGCCGAGCGCCGGGCGCTCAACGACGCGGCGCACGACGAAATCAAAGCCTGGGCTGAACACCATGGCCTACCCGTTCCCAACCGTCCCTGACACCTGAATCGGAGTCCAGAATGCGTCTACCCGGCTACCTCATCCTCATCCTGTTGCTGACCCTGCTTGCCGCCAACGGTGTGCGGGCCGACGAATGTAGCGAAACCGAACGCGTCGGCGCCCGTCTTCACGACCTTCTTCTCAATGAGATCCGTCGGTACGCCGAGGGGGCGGAAGTCGACCTTACCAAGCGCAAAACCCTGCACATCATCTCCGTCGATGCACTCAGCTTCGACGGCTGCAAGGCAATCATCGACGCCACGGTCGAACTCGACCGCAAGATACGTCGCGACGGTAAAGGCGTCGCCCGCATCGTCGCCCCCACTCGCCTGCCCGATCTCTTTGCCGCAGCCGCCACCCGCCGTATCTGTTTCCGCAATGACCCCAAACTTGCCCGGCTCCATCTTTCCAACACCACCCGGGTAGCCGAGTCGTTCTACAAAATGGTGGCGAACCGCATCGTGCCGATCGACCGCTGCTACCCGGCCGAGCCCTGATCACTTCACTGGATATCTCCCATGCGCATTTGGCCCAGAACGCTCTTCTTGCTCCTCTTCGCCAGCCTGCCGATTGTGGCCTACGCCACCACCGGAAAGCTCACCAAGCGCGAAGCCATTCCCAGGCCACCCACCGACTCGAATGGCTGCATGCTTGACAACATATTCGGCTCTCCAAGCTACGGCTATCAACTCGAAAGGCGGGCGAAAAAGGAGGCCATCGACGAGTGGAAAAAGCAGGTCAAGCGCCGAGCACCGCCGGAATTCACGTCCTGGAAACATGCCAACAGCTACACCAAGGAGATGAAGTGCGAGAAATCCCGGGGCAAATTCAGTTGCCGGGCCAAGGCCACGCCCTGCGAAAAATCCACTGGGGATGACGATTAATCCTTGAACCCAGAATCCTCAGTTGACCGCTCTTCAGCCCTTGTAAGGCCGCATGAATGCTGACGTTTTCGCCTCCGGTCACACTCTCCAATTGGGTGGCGCCACTACCCACCATCGGTGCCCACCCAACTGTAGGTTCTAGATTTAGGTTTTACGTCTTGATGTATCCCCATGTTCCAAATGTTTTTCCAGTTTGAGCGGAGCCAGCCATGAAACCCATCCTGTCCACCACAGTCGCCGCATTTGTGTTCCTGGGTAGCGCTTGGCCCAGCGCGGCCGAAACCACACGCGCTCGGCTGGTCAGCGACTCAGCCGGGCGCCCCTTGCCCTCCCTTAAGCTCAAAGCCCAAGCCGGTCTCAAGCCCGGCCAGCTAACCCCCGCCGCGATCCGCGCGATTCCACTGGGCCCCGAGTTCGCGCATTTCCCCGTGTTGCAGCTCTCGCCGGAGGCGCTGGAACGAAACCGCGTCAAACGCTGGGAAATCACGCCCAGACGCCCCTACACTCCAGGACTGGAAATGCTTTTCATCGGCGGATTGACGCGGGATACGTTCATCGTCGAACCGGTTCTCCGCTCAGACTTAGCCAGCATCGGGCACCTTGGCTTCCAGGCGTATACCCTTACCCTCCTGGGCTTCGCGCCCGGCAAGGATTACAAACTGACACTGGAATTCGCCGAACCACGTACATTGCCCGCGCACGGCGCCCTCCCTCTGATCACGCCTACAGGTAGCAGCGTGGTGCTTGCCATACATTCGGGTCAGGGCTCGGTCTCGGCACTATTCACCAGCACACCCTCTGGTTACCAGCTTGTATCGCTGGGACCAATCCTCGTAAACAACGATACAAGCAGTCCGAAAGCCTACAGCCTGTCAAAAATCATCGTGGAGGAACTGGCCTCCGCGGGATAGCACTCCAGCCTTTTTGGGTATTGCGTCGCGGGTTTACGACGCGGACAGCAGCGCTTCAAAAATACCACCGCGCATATACCTCGAAGCGCCGCCGGTTGGGTTTTTCGCCGAACTCGCTGTAATGGTCGCCGTGGGTGTAAACCAGCCGTCCGCGCAGTTCCAGATTGGTGATGCCGGTATAGGCGAGTTCCGGCGTCAGGGTAAAGCCGCCATCGTCCAGATTGACGATGGCGGAGATCGCCGGGGTGAGATACAGCACATCGAACGGGTCTTTGATGCTGGCGCGCAGGTAGGCATAGTCGCGCCCTGGATTGGCGCGGCCGTAACCTGACCGGGTCAACGACGCCGCCTGGATTGCCGCCGCGCCGCCGGCGTTCAGCGCGGCATCGGCATAGCGATAAAAATCTTCCAGTTGGTCGGCCGAGTAGCCGGTGCCGTTGCGGTAATACTCGGCGATCCAGGTGACTTCTGTCTCGGTCAGATAACGCAGGCCGAGCAGCCAGCTATCGGCGTCGCCGCTGCTTTGCGTGACGGCGCCGAGCGCGTCGACCTCGGTTCGCGGCTGGTCGAGGCTGCGCGCCCATTCGCCATGCAGTTCCAGGTTCTCGCCCAGGTTGCGCGAGAAATCGAAACCGAAGCGCGCCGGCCGGCTGCCCTTGCCCTGCCAAAGCACATCGATGTCGGTGTCATGCCACAGCAAATAAAGCTTCGCCGCTGGATTGGTGTGGCCGGGCGCGCCGAAGTCGCTGTTCCAGTCGTCATGCGTCGGTACCACCAGCGTCGTGACCGAGATGGTGGTCAGCGGCCCGGCCAGGCTTTTCACCCATTCGGCGCCGGCCATGACAAAGCCTTCGCGGCTGGTCTGCGGGTCGTTGGGGTCCTTGGCGCGTTCGACGAACCCGACCGGATTCCAGGCGTAGCCCTTGCCCCAGCGCTGTACCCGCTTGCCCAGGTCGAGGCTGAATTCATGGCTGGGCGCCCAGTGCAGGCCGCCTTCCTGAATGCGATGGAGATCGACGCTGTCGCTTTGGTCGTGGGCGATTTCGGAATGCGTGCGCAGATTGAATACCGCTTGCGGCAGGTTCCAGACCCCGGCCAGTTCCAGCGTGGCGGTACCGCGATCCAGATGCTCGCGGCCCGGGAAGTTGATGCGGCTGAGCACCGAGTCCGGGCGCAGCGTCAAGGCTTCTTGTTTGGCCTCGGCGTAGCCGCTGAACTCGAAGGTTTTCTTCTCGATTTCGGACAGATCGAAGCTGTATTCCTCGGCGTTGGCGTGGGTTGTAATCAGCGCCAGCGCCAACAAAGCGGTGCGCACGGCGCACCCTACGAGATTCGAGTAGGGTGCGCCGTGCGCACCAAGTCCAACGTCGAAGCGGTCCATGTAGGGTGCGCCGTGCGCACCATGTTCCCTCACTTGCGTAACTCCTCCAGCCGCGACAGCCAGTTCTGCGTGAACACCTCGTCGGGCACGCTGCGGCGTTTCAGTTGCGAGTACAGCATCACCGACTTGTAGCCCTTGAACACCGGGCTTTCGGTCTCCACCGTCGCCGGCCGGCGGATGCCGCCGCCGAAGTCCTTGACGTTCTTGAAAGTGATGGTCTTGATCAACATGCCGCTGGCGGCGGAGGCCTCGATGACGCGCGGCAGCACGGTCTTCCTGTCGACCCGCATCTTCAGGCGGTCGTAGGCCACCGCGCCGGTCTTGGCCTTGAGTTCCAGGATGTAGTCGGCGCCTTCCTCCTTGGCCGATGCCACCGCGTATTCCTCGGTGTAGTCCAGGCGCAGGATGTCGGCGTTGTTGAACACGCCGCCGATCACCGATTGCAGGCTGGTGATGCGCACCGGCTTGCCCACACCGGGGATGTACAGCCACATGTTGTCGCCCAGCCGCAGCGTGGCGCGGCCCTTCTCGCTGGCCGGCGAGAGGAACAGGGCGGCCACCTTGTCGCGACCCTTCTTCACCGAATACAGCACGAACTCCTTCTTGCGCCCGTCCGGCTCGATGTTGATCAGCTTGCGGTACATCTCGTAGGACTCGGGCTCCAGGTTGCGGTCCACCTGACGCAGGATGGCATCGCCGTCGAGGGCGAAGGCGGGTGGCGAGAGCAAAACAAGCAGACCGAGCAGTAGTGTCAATAGTGTTTTCATGGCGGTTCCTGTTCAGACGTGGCGCAAGGCGACGATGGGGTCCATGCGCGAGGCGCGCCAGGCCGGTTGCAGGCTGGCCAGCACGGCCATGCCGATTACCAGCGCGGTGACGGTGGCGACGTCGGCAAACGAAATGACCGGCGTCAGGACAACGATTTGACGCGCGAAGGGGAAGCTCAACGGCCAGATATTGAGCGCGGCCACCGCCGTCAGGCTGATCGCCACCCCCAGCGCCGCGCCGAGCAGACCCAATAACAAGCCCTCGCCGACATAGAGGCCGAGGATGCGCGACGGCGGCGTGCCGATGGCGGCCAGCGTGCCGATCTCGCGGATGCGTTCGTAGACCGCCATCAGCATCACGTTCATCACGCTGACCAGCACGATGGCCACCAGCATGACGCGGATGAACAGCGTCATCAGGTCGAGCATGTTGGCGATGTTGGCGAACGGCGTGAGCTGGTCCCAGGTGTGCAATTCCAGTGCCGGCTTGTCTTCCTTGTTCTTCAATTCGGCCAGCGCCGCTTCCAGGCGTTTATTCACCGCCTTCGCCTGCCCCAGGTCTTTCAGCCGCACGGCGATTTCCATCGCCTGTTGCTTCTCCATGCGCAGCAATTCGGTTGCGTCGGCAATATCCACGTAGCCGTCGCGCCCGCCCGGCCCGGTCACCGGCTCCAGAATGCCGCGTATCGTGAAGTTGCGGCCGTTGACCGAGCCGTCCTGGTTGGTGGCGATCAGCACCACGGTGTCGCCCACCTTCACCTTCATGCCCTTGGCGATCAGTTCCGGAATCAATATCTGCCCCGGCGCCACCAGTGGCCCGGTTTTGTCGCCGTCGATGATGCGGCCGCGCAGCGCCGGCGCCGTGGCGTCCTCCGCCGCCGAGTCAATGCCGTTCAAGCGTATGCTGGTGGTCTCGGCATAGTTGCTGAACATGGCGCCGAACTTGATCCGCGTCGAGAAAGCCGCCACCGCCGGATCGGCCTGCAGCACTGCCGCCGCCTTTTCCAGCGCGCGCGGCTGCATGTTCAGGTTCAACGGCAGGTTGTCGATCGAGGCGGTGTAGCCGCGCCGGTGGATCTGCAGATGGCCCAGCATGCTGTCGGTGATCTGGCCGATCATCACCCCCTTGAACGAACCGGCGGCGGCGACGAACAGCAGCATGGCGACCACGCCCAAAGTGATCAGCAGCGAAGTCAGCAAGGTGCGGCGCTTGTAGCGCAACAGATTGCGCAGCGACAGTTTGAGCGTCGAGATCATGCGGCACCTCCGTTCTGTTCAAGCAAGCGGCCGTCTTCCAGCAGAAAAGTGACTTCCGCCTCGGCCATCACTTTGGGGTCGTGGGTGGAAAACACGAAAGTGGTGCCGAATGTGTCGCGCATCGATTTCATCAGCTCCAGGATGCGATGCGCGGTGTCGTGATCCAGGTTGGCGGTCGGCTCGTCGGCCAGTACCAGCTTCGGCTCGGAGACCAGCGCGCGGGCCACCGCCACCCGCTGCTTCTGGCCGCCGGAAAGCTGGTCCGGGCGCTTGTCGGCCTGCTCCGTCATGCCCACCGCCGCCAGCAGACGCTCGACCCGCTCGCGCCGCTGTGCCGGGGTCAAATGACGCACCATCAGCAGCGGGTATTCGATGTTTTCATAGGCCGACAGCACCGGCACCAGATTGAAATCCTGGAACACGAAGCCCAGGTTCTTGCCCCGGAACGCCGCCGCCGCCGTGCGCGACAGGCTGGCCACCTCGGTATCCAGCACCGTCAACCGCCCGGCACTGGGATGGTCGAGGCAGCCGACCAGATTCAGCAAGGTCGATTTGCCGCTGCCGGAAGGCCCGACAAAGGCGACGAAAGCGCCCGCCTCGATGTTGAAATCGACGCCCCGGATGGCGGGGACGTCAACCTCCCCCACCCGGTAACTTTTCTCCAACCGTTCGGCACGGACCAGACTCATGACGGTTCTCCAATTGTGGCGCGCGTGTCTGCATTTAATCGTAGTTGCTCAAACTCGCACATGATCCCGCTCATGCGCCTTTCTTCAACCGCCGATGCAGCGTCGTGATGTCGATGCCCAGGCGTCGGGCCGCCTCGGTCTTGTTGCCCTGGCAGCGCGCCAGGGTGATGTCGATCCAGTAGGTTTCCAGCTCGGCCAGCGTCGCATTCGGGGGGACATGCACCAACTCCGTGGCGCTTGCCGGCCGCTGCATCAGTTCGGCCGGCAGGTGCTCGCTGCCGATGGCCTCGCCCGGGGCCAGCACCATGGCGCGCTGCACGATGTTTTCGAGTTCCCGGATGTTGCCCGGCCAGTCGTAGCGGTTCAGCGCGGCCAGCGCTTCACCAGTGAGCAGGCGCGCCGGTCTGGCGTATTGCCTGGCATAGCGCGCGATGAAACGCTCGGCCAGCACGGCGATATCCTCGCGGCGTTCGCGCAGTGGCGGCAACACGATGGGAAACACGTTCAAGCGATAGAACAGATCGCGGCGGAAGCGGCCTTGCTCGACCAGCCTCGCCAAGTCCTCGTTGGTGGCGACCAGCAGCCGGACATCGACGCTGACGATGCGCTCGCCACCGACCCTGACAAAGCGGCGCTCCTGGATGAATTGCAGCAAGCGCGCCTGCACTTCGGGCGGTGTGCTGTTGATTTCGTCGAGCAGCAGGGTGCCGCCGTCGGCCAGTTCGAGCAGCCCTCTCTTGCGTTCGCCGGCGCCGGTAAAGGCACCCTTCTCGTGGCCGAACAATTCGCTTTCGACCAGGGTAGGGGAAATCGCCGCGCAGTTCAGCGCGAAGAACAGGTTGCCGCCGCGCGGCCCGAAGTCATGAATGGCGCGGGCCAGCACGCCCTTGCCGCTGCCCGTTTCGCCCTGGATGAGGACGGGGATGTCGAGCGGCGCGATTTCCCGCGCCAGTTTCGCGACCTGCTTGGCCGCGCGCGATTCGGTCACCAGTTCGTCCGGGCCAGACCCGGCCAGCGCCACCTGGGTGCTAAGTTGGGCGCTGAGTTGGGCGCTGCGGTCGCGGTGGCGCAGATGGTCGAGCAGACGCAGGATCAGGGCGCGCAAATGGGCGGTGTTGAACGGTTTGGTGATCAAATCGTAGAGGCCGTTCTTGAACCCCTCCACGGCATCGTCGACCGTCGCGAAACCGGTAATCAACACCACCGGCATCTGCGGCTCCAGTGCCCGCGCGATGCGCAGCAACGCCAGCCCGTTCGGCGGCGGCAAGCGCAAGTCGGTCAACAACACGTCCGGCGCCATGCTGTGCAGCAGGTCGTTGGCCTGTTGTCCATCGCTCGCCACCCGCACATCGAACCCCGTCTCGCGGGCGATGTCCGCCAGCAGGTTGCGCATATCCTGGTCATCCTCGGCGATCAACAGACGGTATTTCATCCAGGCACCCCCGCGCGCAAGGTCAGTTCCAGGCAGGTATGGCCGGGTCGGCTCTCCACCAGGGCGATCGAACCGTTCGAACTCTTGGCCAGCGCCGCGCACATGTACAAACCCAGTCCGGTCCCCTCGGTGACCGATTTGGTGGTGAAGAAGGCGTCGAAGATCATCGCCTGATTCTCGGCCGGGATGCCGTGGCCATCGTCCACCACCGCCAGCTTGACCGACTCGCCGTCGCCGCGAATCGCCAGCCGGACATGCTTTGCCCCGGCCTGCACGGCGTTGTTGACGAGATTGAAGAGGATCTGCTCGACGCCGCCGACATCGGCGTTGACCGGCACGGCTTGCGCCGGCAACGCGGTTTCCAGCGCAACGCCATGGTCTTGCATCAGCGGTTCCAGCAAGGTGGCGGTATTGCGCACCATGTCGGCCAGATCGAAGTTCTCGATCAGGCTGCCCGGCGCGCGCGCCGCCGTCAGCAAGTTGCGGACGATCTCCGAGCAGACCACCGCTTGCCGCTCGATGACTTTCAACTGTTCCGCGGCCGTGCCCTCCGGCGCCTGTTCCAGCGCCCGTTGCGCATAGCCGACGATGTTGCCCAGCGGCGTATTGAGGCCATGCGCGAGGCCCGCCGCCATTTGTCCGACGGTAGCCAGGCGCTGGCCGTGGCACAGGCGGCCGGTCGCGGCCCGGGCGAG
>JAGUXX010000104.1 GCA_020061585.1 Betaproteobacteria bacterium
GGCGAAGAAGATCGTCCTGGCGGTGAAGGGCGGGGCCAGCATCACCATCGAGAATGGCAACATCACGGTCGAGTGTCCGGGGACGATTACCGCGCAGGCGAGCAAGAAGAGTTTTGGCGGGCCGACGCGGATGGGTTATAGCCTGCCTCGACTCCCTGACAACCCATTCGCAACCACACCGCCCCATTTCGATTTCAAGCTGACCGACATGCCGGGGCCGGATGGTGTGGCGTTGGGGAATACGCCATGGCGGATGGTGTTGGCCAGAAACGAAACGGATGCCTTGATGCAGTCATCCAGCATGATGACGGGACAAAGCGATTCCATGGGAAAGCTTGCTCTAACCGCCGAACAGGAAAAGCAGCTGGCAGAAGCTTATCTGTCGGGGAAAGGCGTCTGGGTTCTGTTTGAAGGGCAGATCAAGCGACTCGATATCACCAAGGAGCGCCAGGGCTGGAACGAACAACAGCAACTGGAACACGCACTTGATTCTTTGGGGTTCGCGGATAGCCTGGGTATCGCGGCGGAGGCGGACAGCCATGAATTTGCCGCGCCTCTGGCTCGTGGGGAATTGGGCAATGCCGTCAGCGCCGTGTTCGAGCAATTCAAGAAAGGCGTGTGATGGCAAAACCGCACTCCACGATTCACCAGATCATTGGGCAAGACGGCAAGCCCTATACGGCAACCGGCTGTTTCAACCCCTGGATCGGTAGCGGCCCCGACGTCTTCGCCATGCCCAGGGCGGGCAACAAGGCGACCCCGTACTTTTCCGGGAAAGACTATTTTGCCGATCTGATCACCAGCATCGATGCGGCGCAGAGCGAAGTGCTGATCCTCGGCTGGCAAATATCCTGGGATGCCTTGCTCGCGCCGGGCGTTCGTTTGTACGACCTGTTGCACCGTAACGCGAAACGCGGCATCAAGTGCTTCGTCATGCCGTGGAACGACACCAACCCGGTTCAGACCTATGACGATCAGACACGAATTGTTCTCGAAGACATCAATGTGCGCCTGGGCCTGAAGGGCGACAAGAAGGCCATCAACGTTCTGCTGTCGAGTGCGGTGGCCTCCGCCAACGCCAATTACTTCAGCCACCACCAGAAATGCGTGGTTATAGATCGCAAGATCGGTTACATGGGCGGCATTGACCTGGCTTACGGGCGCTATGACAGCGCCGCCTACCCCCTGCGAGCCGACGCGGATGGACGGGCGGTTCTCAATCGTTACAACCCCTGCGTCGCCTGGATGAAACCGCTCGCAAAACAGGATTTGGTCGATCCGGATCTGATGTCGGGGCTCGTCGACCGTACCCCGCCCAGCGTTTGGCAGGCAGCGGGAGGCCTTGGAATGAGGATGCCGCCGGCCCATGCTGAAAGCGATGATCGGAGTCGTGCACAAGTCAATTCAGACAAAGCCGCCGCCGGGGGCTGGCAAATGCCATATCGGGACAATGCCGCCCTATTGAACAATGCCCGGACGGACGCCAACGCACCGGACCTGACGACACTCGACGAAAGCCTGCAACCACGCATGCCTTGGCAGGATGTCCATTGCCGCATGGAAGGTCCGATCGTAGCGGACATGGTCCGAAATTTTGTGGTGCGCTGGAATATCGGCAGCAAGGTCAAACTGGCGCTACCAGACAATCCGCTTTTGTACCCCAAACCGGGCAAGGCCCGGATACAGTTCCTGCGTAGCGCACCCAGCACCCTGCGCACCAAGGAGTTTGCGGCCGCCAAGGCGGCATTTTCCAAACCGCCGGCGGGAACCGATGACAGCATTCAGCAGGCCATGATCCGGCTCATCGAAAATGCGGCCCACTTCATCTATATCGAGAGTCAGTTTTTTGTGTCGGATTTTGGGAGGAAGCAGAACAGTGATGTCGGCCTCAGCCCTGTTGGCGAGTACATTCAGAAGAGTCCGAAGGGCATCGGCAAAGGTACGGTCGCCGTTGTTCGTCAAGCGGATGACCACGGCGGCACACTCGACCAAACCCCGAAAAACCGCATATGCCACGCCCTGATCTCGCGCATTCAGCAGGCGATTTTCGATGCCACGCAACCGCGCTTTCATGTGTACATCACCTTGCCCGTGCACCCGGAAGGTGACTTGATGAAGCACGCGATCGCCGCACAGGTTTATTGGACGATGCAGAGCATTACCAGCGGCAGTCACAGCCTGCTGAACGGCATTCGGCGGGGGCTCAAGGCACGGGAGCTACGCGACAAGAAGCTGCCTTATCAGTCCGTGCTGGACGACCCAGCCGATACCGCCTACGAAGAAATCCCAGTTGAAGCCTGCGAGCAGTACGTGACGCTGCTCAACCTGCGCAATTGGGAAAAAATCGGGCAAAACTACGTGACGGAACAAATCTACATCCACAGCAAGCTGATGGTTGTGGACGATCGTTTCGCCCTTCTCGGCAGTGCCAACATCAACGACCGCAGCCTATTGGGCGAACGCGATTCGGAAATTGCCGTGCTGGTCATCGATACCGACGCCAGCCAGTGCGATGTAGGCACCGGAGGGGCCAAGCCGGTTCGCGCCTTCGCCCGCGAATTACGCATGGGCATCTGGAAGAAGATCTTCGGCATTACCGGCAACGTGCGTCCGGCCAGCCACCTCAAGCAAGCCATTGAGCAGCCGGCGAATCCGGCCAGTTGGCAGGCCATTCAGAAACAGGCCAAGGCCAATGCCCAGGCGTATGAGGAGGCATTTCCGTTTGTGCCGAGGAATTGGTCGGGGCGAGCAGATCCCAAGACAGATGAAGAGATTCCCTGTAGCGTCCTGCCGACCTGGGATGGCAAGGTCCTCGCTTCTCCCATGCCCAGCCAGTCAGAGTTCTGGCAAAAGCCACAGTTCAAGGCGGACGGGTTAGCAAGCCTGCAACAGATCAGGGGTTTCATTACCGCACTGCCGATCCATTGGGCGGAAAAAGAGAATCTCGACTTCAAATTGCCGACCGCAATTCTTGTCGACAACGGTGCTGCATCCGGCGATGTGCTCAATCCAGAACCAAAGGCCGCCGTGGTAGTCGTGGAGACGAAATCCACAGGAGGTGCCCATGCATAAGATATGGACAGCGTTGCTCGTAGCCGCGCTCAGCGGGGGCGCCGGCTGTGCAGAGATTGCCCCGCCCGAATGGCCAAAAGCGTGTGTTGGGCGGCTGCAATTGAATTTGCCGGGAGAGGCGGATCAGGCTGCTTATTTATTCAAGGACATGTTCAAAAACCGTGCGCAGTACAGCGGACCTTTTATGCGTTTCCCTGATGGCGAAATGGCTGAATGGACTGATTTTCCAATCGTTGACATTACGCACCCGTTGACCAGCGATGAAAAGCCGGAGGCTCTCAAGGCATTTCAGGCAATTCTGGACAGGGTGGAAAAACGTAATAAAGCCAAAGTGGAGAAATTGCCGACCGGCAAATATATTGGGCAGGCTTGGATCCTGCCAAACCGGCGCATTGGTCTTGACGTTATCGTTAACGATTCGGTTTTTCTGTGGGGTCTGGAGACAGAAAGCGAAGTCGATTTCACTCAAGCCAATGAGAAACTCAACAGCTTAATCAACGCTCTTCGTCCCCGCCCCCTCTTCGACGTCCCCACCGAAACCGGCCTCTGCCTGCCCTACCTATTCATTCCAGATAGTGGTCAGGAAAAGCACGCCATCGCGATGACCTATCGCCTGAAGGAGCATCCCGACATCACGATCAACCTCAAGAGTGAAAGTGCCGCAAGCACCCCGAAGGAAGGCGATCCGATTCGCCCAGATGCTGTCACCAATGACTTTCAGACGGATCTGTATTGGGGCGCAAAATTAGCTTCGAACCTTAAAACTGCCAGAAGCCTGTGGCATTTGCCTGCCAAGCGCTCAATGCAGTTGGCGGGACGTGCTGGTCTAGAAACATTCCTTGCTGTTGTCAGACTTGATGCTACTGAAGAAGACTACATCTACCACGCCGTTGCTCGCGGGAACCCCGATACCCCGGAACTGGCACCGGATGTCCGCCTGGTGGTTGAACAAAAAAAACAGAACGCCATCAAGCGCGGCATCAAACCATTGACTCAGGATGAAGTTCTCAAACTTGCCCGGCAAATCGCGGCAAGTGTGGGCGCGCGAAAAAACCAATGAGGGTGTGCCCGCCTGATAACGGCCGCTCGCGAAGTGCGAGCGTTACGCGACGCTCCTCAACCTGCGCAATTGGGACAAAATCGGCGAGAACATCGTGACCGAACAAATCTATATTCACAGCAAGCTGAAGGTTGTGGACGACCGCTTCGCGCTGCTGGGGAGCACCAATATCAAAGACCGCAGCCTATTGGGCGAGCGTGATTCGGAAATTGCCGCGCTGGTCATCGATACCGACACCAGCCAGTGCGATGTAGGCACCGAACGCGTCAATCCGGCTGGATGCGGTCAACCAGTCGCTTCGCCTGCGCTCCAGTGCGCTTTGAGCCGCCCGCTTCCCGATGGCGCAGGTATGACGATCCGTCGCTTGCTGCTACTTCTCCCTTCCAAAATGCTGCAAACAACGCGCGCGAGAGACCGCTTTCAAGCGGTCTTGGCGTCCAGCGCCGCCTGATAGGTCGCATCCAGCGCGGTCTGGTACTGCGCCAGCAGTTCC
This sequence comes from Betaproteobacteria bacterium, assembly GCA_020061585.1. GTDB lineage: Bacteria > Pseudomonadota > Gammaproteobacteria > Burkholderiales > Thiobacillaceae > PFJX01. The sequence continues at coordinate 4,626 of JAGUXX010000104.1, forward strand.
ATGGGAATGCCGGTCAGCGAGCCGATCGGGTTCACCGGGTTGCCCAGGTCGTCGAGAATCGCGCCCTCGATCGGGCAGATGCTGGTGCATTGGGCATCCATGTAGTCGCCGATGCATTCCGTGCACTTGTCCGGGTTGATCAGGAAGTGCGGGCTGGCTTGGTAGATTGCCTGATTCGGGCAGAGCGGTTCGCAGGCGTAACAGTTGACGCAGGTTTCGATGATTTCGAAGGCCATGGCTTAGTCCTCAAACATGCCCGTAGAGTGCGCCACCGTCCGGGCTCGGTGCGCGCGGCGCACCCTACAGGGCTGGATTCCGGCCTGCGCCGGAATGACGGAAGAATGGAGATTGCGGAAATCACGCGGCTTTCTGTTGCAGTTCCGGCTTTGCATCCAGCTTGCCGGCCGCGCCCATTTCCGCGTACACCGCCAGCACCGCGTCCTCGATCGGCTCCATCGCGTGTTCGCCGTTGGGCTGCATGCCGGCGGCTTCCAGCGGTCCCCAGGGTTCGTAGCCGACCTTGGAACACAGCACGACCTCGCAGCCGGACAGTTCGCGGATGGTCACGTCCAGCGCGGACTCGCCGTCGCCGCAGGTATCGCCACCCTCGCAATACGGGATGGTCTTGCGGTGGCCGATGAAGCGCACGCCGAACTCGGAGGCTTCGTAGATCAGGAACTCGCTGGCATGGCCGAAGTGTTCGTTGATCACGCCGCCGCCCTTGGTGGCCACCGCCATCAGCACCGGGCGGGTTTTCGGTCCATCCTTCTTTTGGCCTTGGATGGCGACCAACTCGGCTTTGGCGGCGCGCGCCTGATCCTTGATTTCCAGTTCGCGGGCGATCTGGGCATGGACTTCGGCGCGCTTGACCATTGCCGCCGGGTAGTCGATTTCCATGTCCTCGATCTTGTCCATGGTGAACTCCTGGCCGCGATCCTCGCCCAGCAGGCCGACCGCGTCGGCGCGGCACTGACGGCAGTGGCGCATCATGTTCATGTCGCCGGCGCAGGCGTCCTGCAGCTTTTGCAGATCTTCGTGGGTCGGGCCGGGCTGGCCCATCAGACCGTAGAAGGTGCCGTGTTCCGGTTCGGCGATCAGCGGCATGACGTTGTGCAGGAAGGCGCCCTTGGATTTGACCACCTTGGACACTTCGACCAGATGCTCGTCGTTGACGCCGGGGATCATCACCGAGTTGACCTTGACCAGGATGCCACGCGCGGTGAGCATCTCCAGGCCCTTCTGCTGCTGCTCGATGAGGATTGCCGCGCCCTCGCGGCCCATGATGCGTTTGTTGTTCCAGAAGATCCACGGGTAGATCTTGGCGCCCACGTCCGGGTCGACGCAGTTGATGGTGATGGTGACGTGGTCGATGTTGTGCTTGCTCAATTCCTCGACCGACTCGGGCAGACTCAAGCCGTTGGTGGACACGCACAGCTTGATGTCCGGCGCTTTTTCCGACAGTTCGCGGAAGGTGGCGAAAGTCCGCTCCGGGTTGGCCAACGGGTCTCCGGGTCCGGCGATGCCGAGTACCGTCATCTGCGGTATGTTGGCGGCTACCGCCATCACTTTCTTGACCGCCTGATCCGGGGTCAGCACTTCCGAGACCACGCCGGGGCGCGACTCGTTGGAGCAGTCGTATTTGCGGTTGCAGTAATGGCACTGGATGTTGCAGGCCGGGGCGACCGCGACGTGCATGCGGGCAAAGTAGTGATGCGCCTGCTCGGAATAGCAGGGGTGGTTATGCACCTTGGCGCGGATGTGCTCCGGCAGGTGGCCGAGTTGATCGTCGCTGGATCCGCAAGAGTGGGAATCGCAGCCGCCGCCGGTTTCGGCTGTCGCGCTGGCATTGAGTACGGGTAGGTCCACGGGTCGTCCTCCGAGTGGTGACGAGTTGACTATTGCAAGCCCCGTGCCTGACTTGGCCGCCTGGCTATCTATCTGTATTTATTGATTATTCAGGCTTGCATAGACGGATTCTGTCGGAAACGGCACAGGCGCTGACAGACGGCTTGTGTCGAAGGCGACAAAATCGCTCATATCCCGCCTAAGGAAACGCCAAACAATTCGTCACCCCGGTGTAGGCCGGGGGCCAGAGCCTTGATTTGGCTGGATTCCCGCATGCGCGGGAATGACGAATAACGAATTGCTCGGCGTTTCCCCAAGCTCAGTCGCCGGACCCCGCGTTGAGCATCTCGGCAAGCGCCTCGATCGGCAACGGCTTGCCGAACAGATAGCCCTGGAATGCCTTGCAGCCGTGGGTTTCGAGGAATTCGTGTTGCGCCCGGGTTTCCACGCCCTCGGCGATCACCGAAAGACCGAAGGTTGCCCCCAGCGCCAGCACGGTGCGGGTGATGGTGGCGTCGTTGCTGTCGTGCAGCGCGTCACGCACGAACGACTGGTCGATCTTGATCTGGTCCAGCGGTAGACGTTTGAGATAGGCCAGGGAGGAATAGCCGGTGCCGAAATCGTCCAGGGAAAAACTCACCCCCCGTTCCTTCAATGCCTGCATCTTGGCGATCACCGCTTCCACACCCTCCAGCATCATGCTTTCGGTCAGTTCCAGTTTCAGCCCGAGCGGATTGGCGCCGGCGTGTTGCAGCGCGCCGAGCACGCGTTCGACGAAATCGGTCTGGCGGAATTGCCGGGCGCTGACATTGACCGACAGCGTCAGATGCCGGGTCGCCGCGTCGGCCTGCCAGGCGGCAAGCTGAAGACAGGCAATTTCCAGCACCTGCTGACCGAGATTCAGGATCAGGCCGGACGACTCCGCCAGCGAAATGAATGCCCCCGGCGCCAGCAGACCTTGCTCGGGATGTTGCCAGCGTACCAGCGCTTCGGCGCCCTCGATGCGTCCATCACCATCGACCTGGGGCTGGTAGTAGACCAGGAATTCCTTGCGTTTCAGACCGTTGCGCAGCTCCTTTTCCAGGCTGGCGCGTGTCTCCACGGCGGCCTGCATCGCCGGGTCGAAGAAATTCAGGTTGTTGCGGCCGGTGGATTTGGCCTGATACATGGCCAGGTCGGCGCGCTTGAGCAATTCCTCGACGCTGGTGTCGTGGCTGTGGAACAAGGCGATGCCGATGCTGGCGCTGCTGTGATGTTCGACTTCGCCCAGCTTGTAGGTCTGGTTCAGTCCGGACAGGATCTTTTCGCCCACGACCTCGGCCAGCACCGCCGCCTGCTCGCGATCATCACCAAGCTCCTCCAGCATGACGATGAATTCGTCACCGCCCAAACGCGCCACGGTGTCTTCCTCGCGCACGCAGGTTCTGAGGCGCTCCGCCGTCTGCATCAACAGACGGTCGCCCATGTCATGGCCTTCGGTGTCGTTGAGCGTCTTGAAATTGTCCAGATCGATGAACAGCAGGGCGCCGTACTTGTTCGCCCGCGCCCGTGACAGGACCGCCTGGTTGAGACGTTCGAGCAGCAGGCGGCGATTCGGCAAGCCGGTGAGGATGTCGTAGAGCGCCATGTATTCGATTTGCGCCTCGGCCTTCTTGCGCTGGCTGATGTCCAGGAAGGTGCCGACGTAGTGGCAGACCTCGCTGTCGGCGCCACGCACCGAGCTGATGTTCAGCCATTCCGGATAAATCTCGCCGTTCTTGCGCCGATTCCAGATTTCCCCCTGCCAGTGACCGTTGCGTTTCAGCGCATCCCACATGTCGCGATAGAACTCGCCATTCTGGCGGCCTGACTTGAGCAGTGCCGGCGTCTGGCCGACCGCTTCATCCGAGCTATAGCCGGTCAACTCGCTGAAGGCCTGGTTGACCCGCAGAATGCAGCCTCTGTGGTCGGTGATGATCATCCCCTCCTGGGTCTCGAAGGCGACCGCGGCGACCCGTTGATCGGCATCCTGACGCTTGCGTTCGGAGATGTCCTGGAACGCCACCACCACTCCGAGCACCTCGCCGCCGTCGCGCTTCGGCGTGATCGAATATTCGACCGGGATGCAGGTTTCGTCCGCCCGTATCACTTTGGCTTCGCCTTCGCGTCGCTGACCATCGACCAACGTGCTGCGCAGCGGACAGGATTCGTCCCAGATATCCGTGCTGCGGCTTTCCAGAAAACTGAACATTGGATGCCGCACGCCGCCCAGCAGCGCTTCGCGCTGATAGCCGAGGATGTTCAATGCGGCGTCATTGATGAAATTGCAGCGACCATCGCGGTCGAAGCCGCACACCCCCTCCGCCAGGCTGCCGAGCAGCAGTTCGCGTTCCTGCGCGGCCTTGGCGATCTTGCGGTTGTCCAGGCGCAGACGGCGGGCCACGCTGGCGGCCAGTATCAGCAGCAGGATCAGGATGGCATAGCTCTGCCAGCGGTATTTTTCCGCCACATCCAGCGCATCGAAGCGTTCGAGTCGGCCGGGATAGGCCTTCAAACGCAGCAGTATGGCTTCCAGCGGCGTGTAGTCGCCGGGTGGCGCGAAGCCGTAATACTTGCCGGCCACGGCGGCGGGTGAATCCTCGGGCATTTTCAACAAGGCCAGCGTGACCGCCTTGGTCAGCGGCTCGGGCACCCCGCGCATCGCGGCGAACGGCCATTCGGGCAGCAATCCGGTGGACAGCAACTGCGGGAAATCCTGTTCCGGCTGAACATTCAGCACCCGTACCCGCGACAGATCCAGCTTGCCTTCACTGGCCAGATCCTCCAGCACGCCGGTGCGCACGAAGCCGACCTCGGCCTCTCCATCCAGCACCGCCTTGACCACATTGTCCTGGGGTTGGCCGGTAAAAATCAGTTGCTTCACATCGCCCGGCAACTGGATGCCGGCCTTCAGCAAGGTCCATTGCTGCATCCGGAAAGCGCCCAGCGAATTTTCATAGACGCCGGCGACACGGCGGCCGCGTACATCCTCCAACGTCAGGATATCCGGGATCTCCGCGCGGGTGAAAATCACGCCGCCGAAGGCCATGACCGGCCGCGCTGCCGCCAGCGTCATCAAGGTCGCCATCGCCGCCAGACCATGACGATTGCGCAGAATCACATACTGTTCCGGCTGAGTCAGGACAAAGTCCAGCTCGCCGTCGGCTACCGCCTGTTCAAGTGCCTCGTTGTGCAACGCGACGATGCTGAATCGATAACCAGGAACCTGCTGTTGCAGATAATCCGCGGTCGGCTGCCAGGTTTTCGCCGTGACCTCGATGTCACGAAACGCCAGTACGCCGATGCGCACTGTACCGACGCTGCTTTGCGCGCCGACCACCGGCAGGCATAGCAGCCAGCACAACACGATTGTGAACAGCCCGAATGAACGCGGCATGGGGTCCCTTGTGGTGTTAAACAACACGACCGACAACAGTGCATTCAGCCTCGAAACAGAATCCGAGGCGTCGCCGACTGATTAATTATTGACTCAAATCAAATGAAGCCCTTTATCAGAATATAGGATTTTCGCGGTTTGCGAATCCCGCCACGCGTATTCCCGCGTAGAAAGGCCGGCGTGGTCAAACCGGGGCGAGGTTGGGGGCAACAGGGTTTATCCCCGCGTTGTTACAAATGCTTGCAAGTCGACTACAGACTCGACACGATAGCCATACATGCCGCATCTAAAGTGCATCTCACGCGGCGTCGAATGGTTCGGCGCCGATAAACCGAACAGGAGCTGCATCATGAAACTTTCGACCACCCTGAAGACCCTGACCATGCTGGGTTTGACCACGCTGTCTCTGGCCGCGACTTCCAGCCAGGCGAACAGTGGATTTGTTTCTTTCGGCGGCAACGCCAATCCCTGGATGACCAATCCGGCCATGCAACAAGCGCGCTATCAGGCGGAAATGAAACAACGCCATGCGCAACTGGATCAACGTCAGGACGCCCAGATGCAGCGCATTCTGAAAGGCATGGATAACGGCAAGCTGACCACACAGGAGGCCGCCGGTCTGCTGCGCGAGCATCTGGCGATCGCCAACATGGAGCGCGGCTATCTAGCCGATGGCCGCCTCGGCCCGAACGAGCTGAGCAACCTGGAAAAGCGTCTGGAAGTGGCCGAAAAGAATATCAAATGGGAAATACGCGACCGCGAACGCGTGGCTTCATCGAGGGACGATGACCACCTGCGGAAACCCGGCGAATACGGCCAATACAATGACCGGGATTACCGTCGCGACGATGGACGCCCGGGGGATAACGGTCGCCGCTGATCGATCGCCGGCGGCAACCGCCGGGGAGCTTGACGGCGCCCCCCGGCGTATTACCACGCCAGAATCAGGCGTAGACCGGCGCGAAAGCCTTTTCCGGTTCCGTCGCCGGGCCGGTTTCACCCCAGTAGGGCGACATCTTGCGCAGTTGCGCGATGATTTCCGGGGTGACTTCGATGACCCGGTCGATCTCGGCTTCGGTGGTGTAACGCGACAGCGAGAAGCGTGTGGTGCCGTGCGCGGCGGTGTAGGGTATGCCCATCGCGCGCATCACGTGTGACGGCTCCAGACTGCCGGAAGTGCAGGCCGACCCGGAGCTGGCGGCGATACC
>JAGUXX010000134.1 GCA_020061585.1 Betaproteobacteria bacterium
AGCAAGGCCAGAATGCCCCGCGCCAGCAGATCGGGCCGGCCGGGCGCCACCACGATGCCGGTGTCCGCAACGATGCGCGCCGAATCGCCCACGTCGGTCGCCACGCACGGCACGCCGCAGGCCATCGCCTCACCCAGCACATTGGGAAAAGCCTCGCCGATCGAGGACGAGACCAGCACATCCAGCGCCGGCATCAGTCGGGCAATATCCTGACGCGGCCCCAGCAGATGCACGCGATCTTGTAGCCCCGCTTCGCGTATCCACCCGCTCAGGCTGACGTTGTCGGCATCCACCGCCGTCCCCGCCAGCACAAAGCGCACCTCGGGATGCGCCGCCGCCACGATCCTTGCCGCCCGCACAAAACCGCGATGGTCTTTCTGCACATCGAAGCGCGCGATCAAACCGACCAGCGTGGCCGTCGCATCCAATCCCAGTTCGGCACGCACCGACAGCCGCGCATCAAGGTTGGGCTGGAAACGGGACAGGTCGAAACCATTGGGTATGATCACGAAACGCCTGGCGTCATAACCGCCTGCCTGATGAGCGGCAGCCGCATTCTCGGAATTGCAGACGATGCGATCCGGCAGGCGGGTCGACAGCAAGCCGCACGCTTTCGCCACCCAGCGCGTGAGCCGCTTGTTCTTGTCGCGGTCCAGATTGCCCTGGCGGATGTTCCAGACTACCAGAGGCACGCCCGCCAACCGCGCGGCCAAACCGCCCAACAAGTCGGCGTGATAGAGCCAGGTTTGCACCAATTGGGGTCTTAGACGGCGCAATAAGCGGATCAGTTTCAGCAGAGCTAGTAGATCTGTGCGCCCAGAACGCATACCCAGACTATGGACGGGAATGCCGAGTGTTCTGATTCGCTCACCGACTACATCAACATTTATCAATGAAATGACTGTTACGTTAACGTTATTTCTGTTTATTAATTCTAGCAGTCGAAATAATATTTCTTCCGCGCCGCCTTGCCCAAGAGAAGTAATGACATGGCAAAGCCGCACTATGCCCCCTTTGTCTTTATCAATTGATGCCGGATTTCATGGTTTTGTGCATCAACCCTGGCAAGATAAGATAATGCAACCAGCATTATTGCCATGCCGAGCTCAAAGCCTGACCAGATATAGCTTTCAAATAATCCATGGAACAATAATGCAATCAAAAATGCGCCAGGGGTATAACTTGCCTTGATCTTCATATGTTTAAGCCGATACTCTGAAGCAAGCAACTTAATAATAGATATCGCGGAGAGGCACAATAACAATACAAGCCCGATAATCCCGGACTCCAAGGTTATTGTTAAGAAGGAGTTGTCCAAGGTATGGGATTTTGCTTCTTGTGCCAGAACGCCGAGGCCAAATGGAGCACCTCCAGCTTGGGTGATCATTCCATGCGCCCATTCCACTCCTTGTATTCGACTATTGACGCTAACTTCGTCAAAACGAATTCCTGTCATAATATTTGGGTCATTTATTGCAATCCATGCAAGCAATGCAGTGGGTATCAGCAGAGCTAAGAATAAAATTTTCGCTCTAAAAGCTGTTACAACAAAAATAAATAGCAAGAAAGTCAACAATGCTGCGCGTGAGCCAGTCAGCCATAAATTGATAGCTGCTGGTAAAAAATAAAACAGATAAAGTGGTTTTCTAAATTTTATCCCTACTGAAAGGCCGGCCATCAAGGTTAATGCAGCAGTTATTCCATGGTAGTTTGGACCGCTGGCTCCTTCATAACGAACAAATTGTGGGTCAAGAAGATTTTCGAAAGTTGGTTGAAATATAATATTTACAGCCAACAGATAGAGCGTCCCTAACCAGAAAACTCTGACTAAAAAATCGAACCAGTCATCTAGGCCTCTCACTAGCCCTTGGCTTATCCAGAAAATAAATCCATACAAAACAATAACCATCAACCTATTTACGCCTGTACTATTTAAACCGCCCCAATACAAGAACACGCAAAAATACCAGGCAACAATCAAGATCATCAAAATTGATACCAAGTCAAAATTAGCTCTGACAAGAAAAATGCTTGCCACAAACATGAATACAAAAATTATTGGGACAGCAATAAATTGTGATGGTATGCTGAACAAGTCAAGTACTAGTCTCGGTAACAAAGTCGCGAGAATTAACAAGCTGAATGCAAACAAACGATACCTGAGTTCGAAAAAAGGTTGAGCTATGACTCTTTCGATATGCATTTCAAGCGCCCAACCAAGAATCCGCAACCTTTGTTGCAAACAAGGTATTGATCGTGATCAGTCCTGAAGCGGTCATTCTGTTTCTTAAATTGATATCCGCATTCAGACGTGAAATAGCCGAGGTCAGCCCCGCAATATCGCCCTCTTGAACAAGCAAACCATTATTGCCGTCGATGATTATTTCACTTGGCCCATAGTCGCATTCATAGGCGATTACTGGACACTCCAGCGCCATGGCCTCCAACAGCACATTTGGACAGCCTTCATAGCGCGAACTCAGCACAAAACAATGCGCTCGACGATAGAACGGAAACGGGTTTTCAACGGCCCCCGGCAACGAGACGCGAGATGCCAACCCTAGCGCTGTCACTTGCTGCTCCAGACTGGAGCGTTCCGGACCTTCGCCCAGAATGACGAGTTTGAGTTCGGCTTGAGGGAGTTGAGCAAACGCTTCGATCAGTCTGTCGAAACCCTTCTGGCGATGAAGCCGCCCGACCCCGAGAATGAAGGCTTCTTTACCAATCAAGCCCGCAGGTATTGGTTCTGCCGCTCGGCGTTGCAACAGTGTCCGATCAACTGGATTTGGAATGACTGACAACCTTCGCTGCGCGATACCCATGAAATGCAAGCGATCAGCCACGCCCTGCGAGACCGCCACGACTCGCTTGGTCAGACGATAGAAATGCGGCAGCAGCCAGCGATGAAACCAGGGGAACGAATGTGGATCGTTACGAACGCTAACGGTCAGGTCCTGCTCGCGGCCGCACAGCCAGGCAGCCAACACGGCGGGAAAGTTGGCGCTTTCCATGAAGCTGAAGATGCGATCGGGATGTTCTCGACCGATCAGCCGTGCCAGTCGCTTGGTGCGCAGTATCGGATTGACCAGCTTGCGCATGATTCCCGAGGCTGATGATGCGCGCAGATCAATGATTTTCGCTTTGATTTCATAGGCTTGGGCGCTTGCATCGAATATCGCCAGAATCACTTCATGATTGCGCGCCCATTCGCGGCACAGCAGCGAGACCACACGCTCCGCGCCGCCACGCTGCATGGAGGGGATGACCACCAGCAACTTCATGGTTGCCGCCCGGCTTGCGCCCGCAGATAGACCTGCTCAAGGCGTTCGGCAATTTTCGGCCAGTCCAGGCGCTCGACATAGGCCCGACCGCGTCGCCCCAATTCATGGCGTTTTGTTGGCTCAGCCGCCAACTCGACCAGCTTGTCGGCGCATCCATGTGGCGCATCGTGCGCCACGATCAAGCCGCCCCCGGACTGCCTGAGCAGATGCTGCAGATACCCCACGTCTGTGCCGATTATCGGCAAGGAATGCGCCATGGCTTCCAGAACGGCGACAGAGAAATTTTCGTAAGTTGACGTCAGCGCAAACAGGTCAACCGCCGACAGCCAGCGATGCACTTGGTCCGACGTTTGCTGGCCGAGAAAGCGAACTTGCGCTTGCAGATGCAGGCTATTGCATTGCTGCTGTAGAGCCGGCCTGTTTGGTCCATCGCCGGCAAGCAACCAGTGCCAGATGACCCCGCGATCACGCGCGGCGGCGATGCCGTTCAGGAGAAGCGCCAAATTTTTCACCGGGACCAGGCGGGCGGTAGTCATGCCGACCAGAGCATCCTTGGCGAAGCCAAGTTCGTGGCGTACGGCCAAGCGATCCGCCTTGTGGGCTGCAATACGATCGAGTTCGACGCCAGGCTCGATGCTGTCAAAATCCCGGCCTTGGACCAAGCCCATTTGCTGTTCCAGCATGGCAACCGGTGCGCCATGCGTGAACAAGCCAAAATGACGATCACGCAGCAACCGCTTGATGCTCGCCCGCGCCCTTCCCGAAGGCGGCCCGGGCAGCCACGACACGACAGGCAGCGTGGACTCGCGCAACAGCCGTTCCGGCAAGTCGAACAGTGAGCAGCACTGGACGATATCGAATGACCTGCGGCCCGTTTGACTGTTCAGCCAAGCCCGCACCTCGCGTTCAAACAAATGATTGTCCAGGTGATAAAAAGCTGCTGAAAGTTTGCCGTTGGTGCGCTCGGTGGCATAACTCCAGCGCCGTACGTTCGGGGTCGCAAGACCAATGATTTCGACGTCATCAAAGACATTGTTCGCAGCCTGCCGGAGCGGAACGCCGGTCAACAAAGTCACTTCATGTCCGCGCTTTTGCATATGCCTTGCCGCGCCAAGATCAAACGCCTCGCCGCCGCCAAACAGGGTTCCCATGGCACGATTGACATACAGGATTTTCATGCGCCCCATCCCCGCGCGCGCAACAGAAACAACCGCTTTCTGAGTGGAGCGGGCACGGCCAGGCTGACCAGCAAAGTCAGAATACTTTTCCTGATTGGCCAATTCGCTACCGGGAACGCAGCCTGTGCGGACTTCAAGGCATTGAGCGTCTGTCCGTCCAACGCCTGATACATCGCGGCATAGAACAGTTGGCGACCGAGTTCGCACGGGCAGTGCTGCAACCAGGCGTGGCGGTGTTCGGCGATCAATTCCAGGTTGGCCTCGGACATCGCGCCCGCGCGCTGGATAGCGCTCATTGCACCGGTCAGATTGTCGCCTGCTTTGTGATGGTAGATTCGGGCCGGCTTGCGCACGACCAGAGCCTGGTAATGCCTAAGCAACCGCCAATGCCGCAAGACTTCCATGCCGTTGTAAAGTGGCCATGGTGTCAAGGCAAGCGTTTCGCGGCGGAAGATGGGCATGAACTCGCCACGGATTTTTTGCCGGCAGAGGTGATCCAGATAAGTCGTCTCCATTTCATCGCCCTGCATGACATGAAACCCCTGTCGCCCCTCGCCGTCGACCACCGTGAAATACGCCATGCCGATTTCCGGGCGCGCAGCGCTCAGCGTGTTCAGCATCATGTTCAGGGTATCGGCGGCATAGAGTTCGTCGTCGCTATCGAGAAAGGTGACGAAATCCGCCTCGACTTCCTGTTCGCCCCGGTTGCGGGCGATGTTGCAGCCCTGGTTGTCCTGATAGACGTAGCGGATGCGCGGATCGGCAAAGCCGGCAACCACCGCGCGGGTGTCATCGCTGGAGCCGTCATCGACGACGATCCACTGGAAGTCGGCCAGCGTTTGCCGCCGCAGCGAGTTCCATGCGCGCGGCAACAGATGCGCGCGGTTGTAGGTTGGCGTGATGACCGAGACGCGCGGCGGCTTCATCGCATCGCGCCCAACACACGCCGCAGGGTCTGTCGCACCAGCGCGCGTTCTGCGCCGGGAAAGGTCAATCCGGCCAGCAACAGCAAGACGGTCGTCGCCGACGTGCTGGCCGCCAGCAGCAACCAGGCGCCGAATCCGGCTTGCGCGGCGATGATCTTCAACGGCCAGAGCGGCAGCAGGAACAGCAGCAGCCAAAGCGCCCAGGCAAGATGGCGGCGCCAGTGCAGCGTCATGCCGAGTCGTGAAATGGCGCGGCCGGCGAACACCAGCAGCACCCAGTAACTGAGCGCGGTGGCCAGGGCGATGCCGGTCAAGCCCCAGCCCAGGCCGAACAGGAACCAGGCGTTGAGCAGGGCATTGACCACCACACCCAGCAAGGCGCGCCGGACCATGATGCCGACGCGCCCTTCCACCTGAAACACCTGGTCCATGGGCGGCAGCAGAAACAGCGGCAAAGTCATGATCGACGCGGCGGCCAGGGCGGAGTAGACGAGCTGGGTGTCGGTGCCGCCGAACATGCCGCGCTCAAGCAAGGCCTGGATCAGGGCGGAACCGAACAGGAACAGGAACAGGGCGCTGCCGACGGCGAGAAATATCGCCAGCGAGATGGCCTGGTTCAGACGTTGCGCGCGCTCATCCCGGCAAGCACTTTCGGCCAGGATGGTGATGAAAGCCCCGCCCATGCTGAGCACGCCGGGAACCAGGGTTACCAGAGTCATGGCATAGGACAGGGCGCCAATGGAACCCTCGGGCAGATAGGACAGGAAGACACGATCGGTGAGGGCATGAACGTGCTGCGTCGCTTGCAGTATCAGCAGGCCGGGAGCCAGGTACAGGCTGGCGCGGACGGCCGGACTGAGCGGATGTCCCCATGGCTGGAAATAGCCGCGCAACGCCGCCAGGAGAAAAAAAAAGCGACGCTCACGCCCAGGCCGAACGCCCACAGCAGCACATGCGGGTCGTCGCTGACCAGGACACAGGTCAGCACCACCAGGGAGGTCAGAAATTCGGCCTGATAGAACAGGGTGAAGCGCCGCACCGAGCGGGCGATGGAACCCAACATGCGCAGGGGAATGTACAACAGCGCCACCGGGGCCAACCAGGCCAGGGCATCGACCAGCATGGCATTGCGTTTCGCGTCGAAACCGGGCGCCAGGGCGGCAATCCAGTCGCGCAGACCATAAAACAGACTGGCGATCAGCAGTGAGGCCAGCAGACACAAGATGAACAGCCCGCCGGCCAAAGACTGGAAGGTCGCCTGGTCACCCGCTTGGCTGGCCTTGACCAGTTGCGGCACGGCCAACACATCGAGCAGGTGCGCCCAGGAAAACACCAGCACGCCGAGTATGGCGACCGCCATGTAGAACACATCCAGTTGCGCGCTCAAGCCGATGGCGGCGGCGATCAGGATGTGTTTGGCCAGCCCGGCCACGCGGTCCAGCCCGCGCCACAGCGCGGCGGCGCCGAGGGAATGGAGAAAGGACTCGCGTTTCATGGCGTTGCCGGTGGTCGCGGCGCTCATTGTTCGCGGGGCGCTCCGCGCAGGCGCGGGCTGAACAGATTTTCGCGGATCAGGCCGAGCTTACGCGCCGATTCCGGTTCGCGCCGGGCTTGCGTGTAAGCCTCGGCGACGAAAGCCAGCAGGATGCCCAGCAGGCCGCCGCTGAATGTCGCGGCCAGCACGATCAGTTTGCGCTTGGGCTTGACGTGCTGCTCCGGCGTCACCGCGTAGTCGAGAATTTGCGCCGAGGGGGCGTCGCGCGCCTCATCCAGCTTGGCCAACTCGAATTGCTTGTTGAGGACTTCGTTAACCGATTCCTGATATTTCAGCTCGCGAAACAAGCGGCTGTATTCCGTCGAGACTTTGGACAGCTTGCCGACACTGTTTTCAACCTCGCCTTGCGCATTCTTGAGGCGCGCCAATTGCGCGTTCAGACCATTGATCGTCTCCAAAACACCCAGCAATTGCGGATTGGTGTCGGTCAACGTGGTGCGCATGACGCGGAGTTGTATCTCCTTGGAGGCGATTTCCGCTTCCAGCTTGGAAATCATGCCCAGGGTGTTGCCGGCTTGCTGGTCCAGCCCGTAGACACCGGTTCTGGCCTGATAGGCCTTGAGTTCGGCTTCCGCGTCGCGGGTTCGCTGTTGTGCGCTGGCCAACTGTTTCTCGAAGTAGACCCGGCGCTGGGTCGCTTCCGAAACCGTGATTTCCCGTGTCACGTCGATCAACTGATCGACGATGAAATTGACCATGTCCGCGCTGGTGGCGGGGTGCCAATCATCGACGCTGACGGTGACCACGCCGCTTTTGCTGTCGATCTGGAAATCTAGTTTGCGTGCCAGCACCCCCAGCGCCTGACCGACAGATTCCACCTCGTAGCGCTTGATCAGATCGAAACGCTTGACGACGCGTTCGCCCACCTTGCGGCTTTGCATGATGCGGGTAAAGAACTCCGCGTTGCGGTTGTTCAGGGCGCTGCCCATGTTGCCCAGGTTGAGCTGCCCCAGAATCGCCGCCGTGGCATTGGATTGGCTGGCCTGCACGGGAACCAGTTGCGCGCTGGCGCTGTAGATATCCGGCATGGACAGCACGGCGATGATCGACGATAGCGCGAACAGCAGTGGCAAGCCCAGCACAAGAAAGCGATGTCGGGCCAATACCAGCATCAAATCGATCAGGCCGATCTTGTCGGACTGCGCATTTTCCGGTGATTGCGAGGCTTCTGGGTCGATATTCAAAATTGTGTCCCTAGGCGGGCTGATGGGTATTGGTCAACAGGCCTGGTTGATCAGGCCTGATCGTCAGGCGTCAATCGGTCAGACTCTTGAGCGCCGCCGCGCCCAATCCGAACTGGTAAAGAATGGAAGTCCAATCCTTGAGTTCTTTGCGCCAGGAAAAGCGGTCCAGTTCCTCCGGCACGAAAATGGTGTCGCCTGGCCGAACCGCGCGTTTCAGAATATCCGAGCCGAACCAGCCATCCTGATAGCCGCTGGAACCCGTGCCATTGGCGTGCACGATATGAATTTCCCTTTTCTTGGCCTGTCTTGACATGCCGCCCGCGAGCCGCAGATAGTCGGCCACCTGTCCGTCCGCCTGAAACATGAACGAGCCCGGGCTGTATACCTGGCCCAGCACAGTGACGAACGGCGGTCTGTGCGGCACATGGAAGCGATCGCTCTGTTCCAGGACGATATCCGGCAAATGCGCAAGGCTGTTGACGCTGTCGGGAATTTCCAGGGAAATCCGCCCCTCCGGTTTGATGGCGCGTAACCGCTCGACCAGTTGGCGCTGGGCCTGGATGCTGACCGCGGTTGCATTGACGCTGCCGGCATCGGCGTCTTCTTGTATTCTGCGGGAGCCGACCCGTTCGACATCAGCGGCCAATTTTTCGATGTTCTGATCCCACAGTCGTTGTTGTTCCTGGCGCACGCTTTCCCGCACGAATTTGGCGCCATGCAGATAAGCATCCGGGGTCAGTCCGCCGATACGGACCACCAGCTCGCGCAGCGTTTCGCCAGGCCGCACCTGATAGACACCCGGCACGGCAACCTCGCCCTCAAGCATGACCAGGCGGGTCTGCTGGGCGCTAGGCACACCCACATCGAGCGTGGAGTAAACCGTGACGATATCGCCAGGCGTGAGCGCCAGATTTTGCGTCGGATCGCCCTCGACAATGGCTTGCCGCAGATTGAACGGAATCAACTCCTGCTTCAACGTGAGCCGGTCGAGCCGCTCGATCGTGGCGTAATCCCAATTCACCGAACCCGCGAGGAATTGCGTCAGATTCGGCCGCGCCCCCTTGCCCTCCGCCGGTGGCGGGCGCAAATAGTCATGCTCGTAGCTGACCAGCCCGTTCTTGATCTGGAAATATTCCGTGTTCTGCAACACGGACAGGTTCGGAAACAGATCGCGTACCCGCATGTCAGGCTGGTGCGGATAACGCATGGGGGTGACGACATGACCACGCAGCGTCACCGCGTTGCTGATCTCCATACTGATCGGCAACAGGGTCAACACATCGCCATCCATGAGCAGAAAGCGTTCCCGGTCTCGATTCAAGTTGATTTGCTCAACGATGCGTTTGCCGCCGGCTTTGCTGGAAATTCGCTCCAGCATCGCCAGCTCGGGCAAAGCGGTTACGGATATGTCGCCTCCGTAGCCGAACACCCGGTCGATGGTTTCGCCATCCTGGCGCAGTTCGTAAATGGCCGGACGGTTGTAGGCGCCCAGCAGCGCAACCCTGGGCCCAGCCTGCGGAATGACGATCACGTCGCCGGACTGGAGACGGGCATCGTTGGTTTTGCTGCCTTGGCCGAGCAAGGCGTACAGATCGATTTCAGTGACCAAGCTGTCGTTGCGCATGAGTTTGATGCGGCGCAGCGAGCCAGTAGCGCTTGGCCCGCCTGAGGCAAACAAGGCTGATACGAGCGTGGAAAGGCTGGAAACGACATAGGCGCCCGGCTGTTGCGCATGGCCCATTACATAGATTTGCATGGACCGCAACTGACCAAGCGAGGCGCTGAGGGAAAAATTCTTGTACAGCCGGGCGATCTTGCCATTCAGATAGCTTTCCAGTTCGGCCACGCGCACGCCCGCAACCGGAATCGCGCCTATGCGGGACAAGTGGATCAAACCATTGCGGTCCACGGTCACTTTCGAATCCAGGTCAACGGCGCCGGTCAAGCGGACCAGAAGTTCGTCGCCCGGCCCGATCAGGTAGTCCGATGGCACCGGCGTGTCCTTGAGCGGCGCGAATTTCGCGGGCGATTGCTTGAACAATTCGTGGCCGAAATGCTCCAGGCGCTTGCCGCTTGCCGATTCGACAAAACTCTGGAACTGGTCGGGTTTCCAGACAGTACGGGCATCCGGAATGGGCTGGGCATCCTGATTTTCCGAACTTGCGGTTGAGGCCTCAACCTTCTTGCCGGCGGTTGCTTGCGCATTGGCGGCCGAGTCGGCCGGTGCAAGGCTGTTCGTCACATTGGCATTTTTCGTATCGACGCCGCCGCCGCCATCAGCGCTTTCCTGATTCATCTGTGGCGGAGCGGAATCCGGATCCGCCGCATTGGCCGTGGTACACAGCAAAACCGCGAGAAACAGGGTCAGTTTGAATAATGGCATGCGTTCAGATGAAGAATTGTTTGCAACATTTTTGCAGAGCAATGTGAGCGTCCTATGACAGAGCCAATCACGCCTGGCGCGACGCGTTTACACCGTTCCAAGGCGGCGGAAGGCATGGTTATTGCGAATCTCTGGAGGAGCGGATGATGCCCATATGGATGGATTCGATGACGGCTTGGCCGCGCGTTTTGACCTTGAGCTTGGTGCGAATGCTCTGCACATGGTTCTTGGCGGTCATCACCGATATGCCAAGCCGGGCGGCAATTTCCTGGTTGGTATATCCATCGCGGATCAATTCGATGACCTGCATCTCTCGACGCGACAAGATGTTGACTACCGAGGTTGGATGGTTGATGGCGCTGGCTTCGAAATTCAACATGCGGGCATAGGTGGCGGTAACGCAAGGAATGATGAGTTCGAGCAGTACGCCGGTGTGATGCCCCAAGTCACGTACGCGGAAAAAACCGAACCAGGCATTCAGGTTTCCCTGCGGCGAAAGTTGACCATGGGCAGCCATGTTGCGCAGTTCCAGGCGATGCAACAAATCCCCCCATTCCGGATCGCAAGGCGTCTCCTTCCACGGCGGTGGAACCAGACAAGGCTCGCGAGTCGACTTCCAATGCTGCACAACCCTCGGGATAAATCCGGTTTGACGATTGCAGGCGGCTTCGAAATGCTCCGTTTTGAAGTACCGAGTTGCCGAAAAGAAGCGCATATGGAGATTCTGGTCGTGTCCTTCGGACGTGCCGCAAATGATGATTTCGTGGGGCAGCAATGCTTGCAGGGGACCCTGAGTCCAGGCAAAAAACTGGCTGGGACTAACTACTTTGGTGGCACTTTTCAGCACCTCGATCAGCCGGTCGCGATCTTCACTATTTTCCATTCTTGCGGTTCGCCCGAAGCCAGCGTGGTCGTTCAATAAAGCGACGTTTATATCTTCTGGATGTGACAAACAAATGGTCTTGATGTGACAGATCAAATAACTGGAGTCCTTCCGCTTCCTGGTCAAGCTGATCGGTAGATCGTGCTATCCAACATGATGATCCTTGAAACAGCAGTTGACCGCTTCATAGCCCTTGTGAGGCCTCATGCAGACTGATGTTAGCCGCTTCGATAACACTCACCATTTGGGTGAGCCCGC
>JAGUXX010000252.1 GCA_020061585.1 Betaproteobacteria bacterium
GGCGCCGGCAGTTTTCTCGGTCCGCGTCTGGCGGCCCGGCTTGACCGCCCGCTGCTGAACTTCGCGCAACTGCTGCCGCCCGGCTCCGCGTCTGAGCACAGCGACTGGTGCGCCCCGGCGGTAGCGGTGGGCTGGTTGCTGGCCGAACGCGTTACACAAAAAGGCACCTAAAATGCCCGCCATGCGTCTGACCCCCCTACCCTACCGCGCCGACAGCGCCGAGTTGTTCGAGGCGATTGCCGACGAACCCTGGTCGGTATTCCTCGACAGCGGCCGGCCGCGTTCCACCGCCGGGCGCCTGGACATCCTCGCGGCGCGGCCGACCACCACACTGGTGACGCGCGGCGGCATGACCGAAATCCGCCAGTTCGAAAACAGCCCGGTCGGCGCGGTGACCTTGTCCCCCGCCGACCCGTTCGAACTGCTGCGCCAGTATCTGGCGGCCGATGCCCCATCCGCGGCGCAGCCGGGTTTGCCATTCGCCGGCGGCGCCATCGGCTACTTCGCCTACGATCTCGCCCGCCGTCTGGAGCGCCTGCCCAACCGCACGCTGGATGCCGAGGCGATCCCGGAAATGTCGGTCGGCATCTATGACTGGGCGGTGCTGGTCGACCACGAACAACAAACCAGCTGGCTGATCGGCGCCGGCCGCGATGCGCGCACCGCGGCGGCCTGGGACAAACTGGTCGCGCTGTTCAGCGAGCCGCCGCTGGCCGGCGCGCAAACCCCGGCGCGGCGGCCGTTCCAGGTCGGCAAGGTGAGCTGCAACTTCAGCCGTCAGGGCTACCGCCAGGCCTTCGCCCGCATCCAGCGTTACATCTCGGCCGGAGACTGCTACCAGGTCAATCTGGCGCAACGCTTCGTGGCACCAGTCAGCGGCGATCACTGGCTGGGTTATCAGGCCCTGCGCCGGCTCAACCCGGCGCCGTATTCGGCGTATCTGAACCATCCCGCCGCGCGCATCCTGTCGTCTTCGCCGGAACGCTTTCTGGAAGTCAAACAGGGCCGCGTGGAAACCAAACCGATCAAGGGCACCCGCCCGCGCGCCGCCGCGCCCGAGGCCGATTCGGCGCTGGCGCGCGAGTTGCAGGCCAGCGACAAGGACCGCGCCGAAAACCTGATGATCGTCGACCTGCTGCGCAACGACCTGGGCAAGGTCTGCGCGCCGGGCTCGGTCGCGGTGCCCAAGCTGTTCAAGATCGAAAGCTTCGCCACCGTGCATCATCTGGTCAGCACCGTCACCGGCCGTCTGGCCGCCGGCGGCGATGCGGTCGGCCTGCTGCGCGCGTCGTTCCCGGGCGGCTCGATCACCGGCGCGCCGAAGCTCAGAGCCATGCAGATCATCGAGGAACTGGAACCGAACCGGCGCGGCGTGTATTGCGGCGCCATCGGCTGGCTGGGCTTCAACGGCGACATGGACAGCAACATCGCGATCCGCACCCTGGTCAGCTCCGACGAGCGCCTGCGCTTCTGGGCCGGCGGCGGCCTGGTGGCCGATTCCAAGGCCGACGAGGAATACCAGGAATGTCTCGACAAGGCCGCCGCCCTGCTCAGACTACTGCGCGACTGCGGTGGCGAGTGGCACATGGACGCGGCGGGAGATGAACAATGTTCCGCGTCGTGAAACTCGGCGGCAGTCTGCACGACGCGCCCGAACTCTGCGTCTGGCTGCATGCCCTGGCCCGCGCCGGCGGGCGCATCGTGCTGGTGCCGGGCGGCGGACCGCACGCCGATGTGGTGCGCGCCGCGCAGTCGCGCTGGGGCTTCTCCGACAAGGCGGCGCACCGCATGTCGCTGCTCGCCATGGAGCAATACGGCCTGATGCTGTGCGATCTGGAACCCGGTCTGGTGCCCGCCGCCTCGACCCAGGCTATCGCCGAAGCCGTGGCGCGCAGCCAGACTCCGGTCTGGCTGCCCTCGGCCATGTGTCTAGGCGCCAGCGACATCCCGGAAGACTGGTCGGTCACCTCCGACAGCCTGGCCGCCTGGCTGGCGCATCACCTCGGCGCGGAAGGTCTGGCGCTGATCAAGCATGGCGAACCGGACGACTGCGAGCATCAAACGCTGGCCGATCAGCACTGGGTGGATGCGGCCTTTCCCGCGTTCGCCAAACTGTTCGGCAAACCGATCCGCATCCTCGGGCATCACAATCCCGATCTGCTGAATGCCTGGCTGGCCCAGCCGGCCGCGTGACCACATCCTCAAAGACTGGAAAATTCTTCCCGACCGCGCCATCTCCGCATCGGCGCAAGCGCATGACCAGGGTGACGAAAATCGTGAACTTCTCTGTATATCCGTCACCCCGCCCCGGATTACCCCCGAATTTCCCCCGGTCTTGCCGTAGCTGCCGTCCGTAGCTACACTTTCCGCATGCAGTTCACTTGGTCAGAGCGCAAGCGCGCAATCAATCTCAAAGATCATGGCCTTGACTTCATCGACGCGCCCCGCGTGTTCGAAGGAGCAACGTACACCTTTGAGGATGACCGATTCGACTATGGAGAACAGCGGTTCGAGACTCTTGGCCTGCTGGCCGGTGTCCCGGTTTCGATCGTTCACACGGAGACTAAAGATGAAATCCGCGTCATCTCCTTCCGCAAAGCCACGAAGCGTGAAGCAAACATCTACTTCAACCAAGTCCAAGACTGATTGGGCGCGACTCGCGAACCCGGAGAATCTCGGCACACCTACCGCAGAACATCCGGAAGCGGATGTAAAGCACATCGTGCGTGGCATTGTCCGCAAGGGGCTGCAACCTGCGCCAACGAAGTCGCTCGTCTCGCTACGAGTCGATCAAGACGTCCTTGAGTGGTTCAAGTCGCAGGGATCAGGCTACCAAACCAGAATAAATGCTGTCCTTCGTGCATTTCGCGACGCGTCGGTCTAACCCAACCTGCCGCGCCTTCGAGGCCTCTGGCTGCATTCATCACAACCCCGATCTGCTGAATGCCTGGCTGGCCCAGCCGGCCGCGTGACTAAGTCCGCACACACCGGCAAATCCTTCGACCGGGCCAGCCTGGCGTTGCTGGATGAAGCACTTGCGGCTCTGGAAGCGGGTTTCGCCAACCTGCCCGACGCCGCCCCGCAGATCGACCCCGCCCCGCTGCGCGCCGCGTTGCTGGCAACCGCCCAACGACTGCGCGACAACGACCCCTACCATCACCCGCTCTACCTGGGCCACATGCAGAAACCGCCACATCCGGCGGCGCGCCTGGCCTACACCCTGGCGCTCTGGCTCAACCCCAACAACCACGCCTTCGATGGCGGCCGCGCCAGCTCGCTGATGGAGCAGGAAGCGGTGGCCGAAATCGCCGGCATGTTCGGCTGGAAAAGCTTTCTCGGCCACCTGTGCAGCGGCGGCACGCTGGCCAACTTCGAAGCGCTGTGGATCGCGCGGGAACACGCTCTTGCACAACATTCTGGCCGCGCCATCGCCGCATCGACGCAAGCGCATTACACCCACGCCCGCCTGTCCAGCGTGCTCGGCGTGCCATTCCAGCCCGTCCCGACCGACCGATTCGGGCGGATGGACATGCCGGCGCTGGAAGCCCTGCTCGCCACCGGCCAGATCGGCACCGTGGTCGCCAGCCTCGGCACCACCGGCACCGGCAGCGTCGACCCACTCGACGAAATCGTCGCCCTGCGCTCACGCCATGTCTTCCGGCTGCACGTCGATGCGGCCTACGGCGGCTACTTCACCCTGGCCGACAACCTCGCCCCCGCTACCCGCCGCGCTTTCGACGCCATCGGCGAGGCCGACTCGATCGCCATCGATCCGCACAAACACGGCCTGCAACCCTACGGTTGCGGCTGCATCCTGTTCCGCGACGCCGACGTAAAGCGCCACTACCGGCACGACTCGCCCTACACCTACCTGGATTCCAACGACCCCCACCTGGGCGAAATCTCCCTCGAATGCTCCCGCCCCGGCGCCGCCGCCGTCGCCCTGTGGACCACCCAACGCCTGCTGCCGCTACAACCCGGCGGCGGGTTCGCACAAGGCCTGCAAGCCGGCCGCGACGCCGCGCTGACCCTGCATCGAGCGCTGACCGAAGACGCCCGATTCAACAGCCGGTTCGCCCCGCTGTTCACCCCCGAACTCGACATCGTCGCCTGGGCGGTCAGAGCAGAAACCGCCAGCACCGCCTCGCAACGCGCCCGCCGAATCCAGCAAGCAGCCAAAGCGCACGACCTGCACCTCGCCCTCGCCAGCTTCTCTCGCGCTTTGTTGGAAACCGCCCAGCCGGTGCAACACTGGGACACCGACCAAATCACCTGCCTGCGCGCCTGCGTGATGAAACCTGAACATCGAGAATGGATGGAAGAAATTCTGGCGCGGCTGAAGTTGGCGGCGGATGAAGGTCTGGGTTGAATCTCGGTAACCTGCGGTCTCGGAAACCGACAACGCGGCTCGCTGGAAGCTCAGGTTTTTGGCGATAATCGGGACGAAATCGACCTGCGGCTAGGCACGTGGGGGCAGGAAAAACAAGCAGAAGAAACAGCGTTGGTGATGGCGAAGCCGTGAATTATTTCACGCCTCAATACGCTGAATTTATTTTCAAATAGATCGAATATTCAATGGATTGGATGATGCTTGAACCACACATTGAACCAACATACATCGGATTTTTTAGATCGACATTACGTTGGAGGTCTTGGTAACTATGCCTTACGCCCGCCGATCTGCACTAATAATCGGAACAGCCGGCCTCGTTTTCTTCGCTCTGGCATTCCTTGCTTCAATTGCCAGTCCGGGCTTTGTTGAGCAAGTCGCGAAAGATGTTATTCGTTACGAGGTCGAAAAGAAGG
Organism: Betaproteobacteria bacterium; assembly: GCA_020061585.1. GTDB lineage: Bacteria > Pseudomonadota > Gammaproteobacteria > Burkholderiales > Thiobacillaceae > PFJX01. Next base: position 4,807 of record JAGUXX010000252.1, read on the forward strand.
TGCACGAGAAGGTCGAGGCAATCGATACTCACTTCTTGTCAAAGAAAGCGGAGGTTTTCGCTAAGACATACGCTGACGACATTGCCCAAACCAAACGTCAGCTTGCACAACAGCTTCCAGCCCGCATCGCTGAAGTAATTGGCGAAATGCAGAATCTCGATTGCGAATGCCGAAAGAAGATCGAGGCAAACATTCGCGAGGGTTTTGAGTGGCGGATTACCAATGCTTCGTTGGCCCAAGAGCGATTGACTACGCTCATCCGCTCAAAGTACATGGAAACCGCTACCCAATTGACCCGTGAGTTCCGCATTTTCACCGGTACAAACGCTATCGTCTTTGCCCTCTTGCTGGTCACAGTACTCGTCAAACGGAAAGCCGGCCTACATCTGCTTCCCTCAGCCCTCGTTCTCTTGCTAGCGGCCACTGTCACCGCCTACCTTTACTTATTCAACCAGAACTGGTTGCACACCCTCGTGTTTAGCGACTTTGTCGGGTTTGCGTACATTGCCTACCTCGGGGGCGCCTTTGCGCTTCTCTGTGACATCATTTTCAACCGCGCTCGTGTTACAACCGAGGTGCTGAACGTGTTCCTTAACGCTGCCGGTAGCGCCGTTCAGGTCGTCCCGTGCTAAAGACCTCCAATCGGGTAAGGGCCGGCTTCTAACCGGCCCTCCCCACACCACCCGGCGTGCGGGTCCGCACCGGGCGGTTCGGAAACAGGGAGCACACGACGACCATGTCATGCATAGCCCTGCGCCTTCAGCCACAAATCGCGCACGGAGATGAGTCCCTGGCTTTTCAGCCAGGCGTTGCTCATCGCCATTTGCGTTGCCTTCGTCTTCGACAGGTGCCAGGGAGGAATGGGGGAGGAATGTGGTCAGACACGATATTCAGACAAATCATGCCATTCGGGCCAGGCTCAAATTAATTCCGTGAATAGTGTAATCAACAGTGACTTCGGCTAAGCAAAGATTCGCGCTCTGGTGGATGGCACTACGAGCATTGCTGCGCTGTATCAATAGAACTGTCTGGCGACAGAGAGTCACCATCCCCCCTCGCCAGGCAGCAAGCCATCGTGGCGGAGATCGAAGCCGAGCAAGCACACAGGTCATGGGGTCCGGTCATGGGGTCAGGGTCCGGTCATGGGGTCAGGTCACGGTCATGGGGTCACGGTCATGGGGTCACGGTCATGGGGTCACGGTCACGGTCATGGGGTCAGGTCACGGTCATGGGGTCAGGTCACGGTCATGGGGTCAGGTCTTGCACGGTCATGGGGTCAGGTCTTGCAAAACAACATTTCCTGTCTGTACAGCACCTCGCACCCACCACCTGCGCTCAGGCCACGGCCATGCAAGACCTGCATTTCCTCTGGCACCTTTGCCGAGTTTCAGTCACTGCTCGACAACCCCTTGTCGTCCCGTGTCAAACTGCTCGGGCTGCTGATCTGGCGGAAACCTACGCAACAACTAAAGCAAACCATGAACCCAAAAATCATCATCCGTCCCGAATCACCCGCCGACATCCGCGCGATCAGCGACGTGACCATCGCCGCGTTCGCGACGCTGGAGATCAGCAATCACACGGAGCAGTTCATCGTTACCGCGCTGCGCACCGCCAACGCGCTGACGGTTTCGCTGGTCGCGGAGCTCGAAGGCCGGGTGGTGGGGCATATCTCTTTCTCACCGGTGACCATTTCTGACGGCACAGAAAACTGGTATGGCCTCGGGCCGCTCTCGGTGTTGCCGGAAGTCCAGCGACAGGGCATCGGCAAGGCTTTGATGGCGGCTGGCTTGGCACGCTTGCAAGGCTTGAATGCCGGCGGGTGCTGCCTGGTGGGGCATCCGGATTACTACCGAAAATTCGGTTTCGACAATCTGCCTGGGCTCGGACTCGACAGCGTTCCGCCAGAGGTCTTTTTGTCGCTGGCTTTCGACGGACAGGTTCCGCGGGGCCAGGTCACGTTCCATCAAGCGTTCACCGCGACGGCATAAGTTGAGCGGCGCCTGGGAATGAATGGGCCAGTGTCACAATATTTAAACAAGCCGCCATGAACATGGCACTGCGCACATCTCCTTGCCGACAACACTGCCGGTAATGCGCGCAGACCGAGACCCAAACGAACGGGTTGGCAAATAACCCGATAACGCGACAGAAACATCAGTCCGCTTGAGAACCAGCAACCTGGAGGAATCCATCCTTGGATGAACACAAATTTTGGAGCCTGATTCAACATGCCAATGACTTGGCCGATGGCGACATGGATGAAAAATGTGAGGCAATCAAAGCGGCCTTGGCTGCGCTCCCGAAATCCGAGGCGATAGCGTTCTCCACGCTGTTCGACGCGGCAATGGACCGGGCATATTCTTGGTCACTATGGGCCGCCGCCTACATCATCAATGGTGGCTGCGGTGACGATACGTTCTCGGATTTTCGTGCGTCCCTCATCTCGCGGGGACGCAACGCATACGAGGCCGCCCTCGCAAATCCGGAATCACTCGCAACTGAAGACTTCGACGAGGACGCGTGGTTCTATGAAGGCTATCAATATGCCGTAAATGATGGCGTAACGGCGTCCGCGGGCAGCGAGCCAAGTCGCGCAACACCGCACCCCGATGAACCAACCGGGAAGCCGTGGGCCGAAGAGACTGTGTATGACCTGTTCCCGGCACTTGCGCGTAAGTTTGCTGCGTAACATTTTCCCCAGTTGATCACCATCTCATTGAGCAGACAACGCTCCAATTGCATTCTTGTGAGAAGGCTATAAGTCGAATCAAAGCCAGGCGCCGTTTTTCGGACGTCCCACTCCCTGCCGGAAGCGGGACGTTTTCCATCAATTACCGGTACTCCTCGCCCGCACCTCGGCGAAGCTCTGCCGCACCAGCAACTCGCCATCGCGCCAGACGTCGGCCATGACTTCCTCCCATTCGCTGTCGATGCGTGCCTGATCGGTGCGGATGGTCAGATACTCGCCGGTGAGCCGGTTCCTGAAGGTGGACAAGACGCCCTTCTTGGAGGCCTTGCCCGGGTCGGTGGCCGGGGCCTTGTAGACCTCATGCCAGCCGTCGGGCATGAGGATGGCCGAGGTCTTCATCGCCATCCGCTGGGTGTCCCGATTGACCTGTTGCAACAACGCGCCGCCCATGCCGAAGGCGATGTTGTCCGCCGCGTAGCCGTTGATCTTCAGGTTGGCGAGGATGTCGCGGATGGAACGGCGGTTGATGCCGTCGCCGTAGATCACCCGCACGTTGTTGAGCACCCGGTAGCCCTTGCCGTTGACCACGTGGCCGAAGGCGTTGTCGAGCAGGATGGCGGTGCGCAGGGCGACTTCCACGGGGTTGCCGGAATCCGGCCGGATCACCACGGTGGCGCCGGAATCGATCAGGTCCTGGCGCAATTCCTTGCCCCAGAGGTTCTCGATGGCGGCGTAGAGGTCGTAGCTGTCCGACACGCAAGCGAACAGTTTGCCCGGCCCGCCGAACTGGGCGAGCATGTTGCGATAGGCCGCCAGCTCCTTGCCGCGCCCCCAACTGGTGATGGTGGAGTGTTCCGAGGCGGGAATGGAGTACGCGGCCATCGGCTCGTCGTAGTAGCGCCGGGCGTAGCGTGAGGCGCTGACCGTATCGCTGCCCATGAAGTTGACCAGGTGAGCCATGCCGCCGATGCCGGCGGATTCCTCGCTGGACACGCCCCGCGCGCCGAAGTCGTGCAACTTGAACGGCAACTGCCCGTCAGGATCGTCGCTGGTGGCGCGCAGGTATTCGGCGATGGTCTGCTTGATCGCCCAGGACTGGGTGGCGACGGTGAGCGGATACCAGACACGCAGCAGCAGGGTTTCCACGTAGGACACCAGCCAGAACACTTGCGGATCGGTGGAGCGCACGGTCATCAGCGCGTTGCCGGTGGGAATCAGGCTGCCTTCCGGCACGGCGCGGATTTCCAGGGGCAAACGACCGCCGTGCTGGCGCACGATGTAGCGCCAGCCGGCCTCGTTGAACGGTTCGCCGTGTGGCGCGAAGAAGTCGCGCGCCTCGTCGACCATGGCATCGGTGATGCGGGTGGAGAGGTAACGCTCCAGGATGTATTGCAGGCCGAAGAACACGGTCCGGTCGTACTCGCCGCCGCGCGATTCCACATAGGCGAACAGGCCTTGCGCGCCGGGCGGGTATTGCAGGAAGTGACTGGCCTTGTAGGAGTCGGTGTCGAGTATCGGGTTGTAGCCGATGAAGCTGTCGTCGTTTTTCATGATGGAATCCCCAGTCATGTGGTGAAACCGGCCGGTCTACCCGGTCGGGCTTGGCGTTTTACCCAAACGCCCAGGGTGTTGCTTCCCTCTCCCCCGACCCCTCCCCCGCTTGCGGGGGAGGGGAGGAAGTTCACGCCCCGCCGATGAAGGCGGTGACGATGTGCCAGTGGTCCTCGAACATCACGCCGTCCAGCGTGTAGAAATCCGCCAGCGGCAGCCAGCGCGCCTTGGCCGCGTCGTCGCCGCCCCTCACCGGCGGCAGTTCGCCGGCCGGGAAGTCGAAGTGAAAAGCGTGGGTGATGGTGCGACCGCGCTGACTGCGATTTGGGTCGTCGAACACCCGGCTGTCCTTGATCGAGCCCTTCAACACCGGCACCGGCAATTTCAGGCGGGTCTCCTCCTTCAGTTCGCGAATCGCGCCATCGATGAGCCGTTCGCCCTGATCGAGGAAGCCGCCCGGCAAGGCGTACAGGCCCTTCCCCGGCATCGCCTTGCGTTCCACCAGCAAGACATGGCCGGAGTGGATCACCACAGCATCCACCGTGACGAAGGTCGGCGGATACGGATAAGCCGCGTACTGCTGGCGATAGGCCTTGAGGAAGGCGTGTTCCGCTACCAGTTGCGCGAACTGCGGCAGACGGCTGAACTCGGCGACGAATTCGGCGGCGGCCTGCGGCATGGCCGATTCCAGCAGCATGCGGGTGCCGTTGCCGTTGCCTTTGACACTCGGTTCAAACAGCAGCTCGCGCAATTCGGTCGAGGAACGGCCTTCGTAGTTGGGCATTTCCACCAGCGACCATTGCGGGAACATGCGCAGGTAGTAGGAGGTGTCGTCCTTGAAGTGACCGACCAGACCGATGCGCGTCGCGCCTAGGGGCTCGGCCACCGCTTTCACTGCGTCCTGGATCTTGCGCAGCCAGAGGTCTTCCATGTATGGATAGTCGGGAATGGCGCGGATCTGCAGCGCCGCGCCGGCTTGCGGGAAGGACTCGCGGATCATCACCTCGCGTTCGCGCGCCGTGAACGGATTGCGGGTGGACCGGGCGGTATTGGCGGAACCCACCAGCACCAAGACATGCGGCGCCTTGTTCAGGGCAGCGGTGATGATGGCGGCATGGGAACGGTGAAAGGGCTGAAAACGCCCGATAAAGACCAGAAGGTCGTAGCTGATGTTGTTGCGCATGGCAGGAATCCCCTAACCAAAATGATGCAAGTTGAGCCGCTTTGGTCTATCCAGAGCGGATGCTTGAAATCTAGCCCATAGAAGTTGCGAGTGCCAGCAATTTTTCAGCTGGCGCGGTGGCACGAAATTGCATGGCGGAAATAGACGCGCTTTCATGTCGAATTTATTGCGAGGCATCACACTGCGAGGCATCACACAAGAGCGCTATTGCCTGCGCCATGCGGCCGGCGTCACGCCAAAGGCCCGCTTGAACGCCCGATTGAAGGCGGCGTCGGACGCGTAGCCGACGTCGGCGGCGATCTGCGCCGTCGCCGCCGGGCTGTCGCGCAGACGCAGCGCCGCCAGTTGCAGCCGCCAGTTGGCCAGGTAATGCATGGGCGGCATGCCCAGCAGATCGGTGAAGCGCTGCGCGAACGCCGAGCGTGACAGTCCCACCTCGCGCGCCAGTTCTTCCGTCGTCCAGGGGTGGGCGACGCGCGCGTGCAGCAGCGTCAGCGCCCTGCCCACGATGCGATCGCGCAAGCCGGCGAGCCAGCCGGTATGCCCTTCCGGCAGCACCGCCAGATAGCGTCGCACCGCTTCGACGAACAGCAACTCGGCCAGTTTGCCGAGCACGGCGGCGGAACCGATGCCGCTGTGCGCGAATTCCTCGGCGGCGCGCTGGAAGCAGCGCTCGATCCACTCGCCGCCGGCGCCATGCCGCACGTCGAGCTGAAGCACCGCCGGCAGGGTGGCCAGCAGCGGATTGCGCGGCACCTCGCAGCCGAGAAAGCCGCAGACGATGCGCGTCATCTCGCCACCGCCGCCAAAACGCAGCGACGCCGGCGCCGCCGCGTCGACCATCTCGATGAACGGATCGATGCGGGTCGGCGCGAGGTCGGGCGCGCTGCCCAGCACATGCGCGTCGTTGCGCGGCAA
>JAGUXX010000260.1 GCA_020061585.1 Betaproteobacteria bacterium
CGCGTCAACGTGCTGGACCGGCACCCGGAACCGGCCGGCGCGGCCTCCGGCAATCTGGCCGGCATTCTGCGGCCGATGCTGTCGCGCGACGACAATCTGGCGTCGCGGCTGAATCGCGCCTGCTTTCTCTATCTGAGGCGCAACTGGCAACGGCTGGATCAGCTCGGCCAGCCGCCACGGCGCAATCTCGACGGCATACTACAGATCGCGCGTGACGAATCACATGCGGAAATCCAGCGCGAATGGCTCTGCGGCAACGACTACCCGCGAGAGTTTGTCGAATTTCTGCCGCAAAGTGCGGCCTGCCAACGCCTGGGCGCACCGGTTGCGCGCGGCGGCTGGTGGTTTGCGCACGGCGGCTGGGCCAGCCCGGCCAGCATGTGCCGAGCCTGGCTCAACGCCGGTGGCGGCAATATCCGTTTCAGCGGCGGCGTCGAGGTAAGCGCGCTACAGTCCGACGGCGACGCGTGGCGGGTGCTCGATCCGGGCGGCAATTTGCTGGCCGAAGCGCCGGTGGTGATCTTCGCGACCGGGATCAACACGCTTGCGCACACCGCCGGCCTGCCGATCATGCCGATCCGCGGCCAGGTCAGCCATCTGGCCGCCGGCGCGCTGCCGAAACTCAAGCACGCGGTCTGCTGCGAGGGGTACCTGACCCCGGCGCTGAACGACGTGCATTGTCTGGGCGCGTCGTATGTCAAAGACCGCTTCGACGCGGAACCCAGCCAGCGGGAACACGCCGACAATCTGCTGCGTCTGGCGCGCATGTTGCCCGGCGCGGAACAGGCGTTTGATGCGGGCGCGATGCGCGGCCGGGTCGGCTTTCGCGCCACCACGCCGGATCACCTGCCGCTGGTCGGCGCGCTGCCCGATGTCGAGCAGACACTGAAAACCGGTGTCCGCCTCAACAGCTTTCCCCGCCATGCCGGCTTGTTCGGCCTGCTCGGCCTGGGATCGCGCGGGCTGGTTTGGTCCAGCCTGCTGGCCGAGCATCTGGCTTGCGTGATCAACCAGGAACCGTTGCCGTTGCCCGGCGATCAGGTCGACGCCATCGACCCGGCGCGGTTTGCCTTGCGCGCCCATCGGCATGCGGGATAATGGCGGGCTTCACGTATCCCGCAGAGACCCATCATGGAAGCAGAACGCCTGAATCTGATCGACACCACCCTGGCTGACCTGGCGCGGCGCGCCGATGAACTCCGGGGGTATCTTTGACTACCCTGGCAAACATGATCGCCTGGCCGAAGTAGCCGGCCTGCTGGAAGACCCGAAAGTCTGGGACGATGCCAAGCGCGCCCAGGAACTCGGCCGCGAGCGCAAGGAACTGGAAGGCGTGGTGCTGAATCTCGACCAGATCGGCGCCGGCCTCAATGACACCCGCGAATTGTTCGAACTGGCGCGGCTGGAGGACGACGAGGAGACGCTGGAAGCGGTCGAGGCCGATGTCGGCGATCTCGCCAAGAAAGTCGGCGAACTCGAATTCCGCCGCATGTTCTCCGGAGAGCTGGACGCCGCGAACTGCTTCATCGACATCCAGTCCGGTTCCGGCGGCACCGAGGCGCAGGACTGGGCCGGCATGCTGGCGCGCATGTATGCGCGCTACGGCGAGCGGCGCGGCTACAAGGTGGAAGTGCTGGAAGAATCCGAGGGCGAAGTCGCCGGCCTGAAATCCGCCGCGCTCAAATTCAGCGGCGAATACGCCTACGGTTACATGCGCACCGAAACCGGCGTGCACCGTCTGGTGCGCAAATCGCCGTACGACTCCAACGCCCGCCGCCACACTTCGTTCGCCAGCGTGTTCATCTACCCGGAAATCGACGATTCGATCGAGATCGAGATCAACCCGGCCGATCTGCGCATCGACACCTACCGCGCCTCCGGCGCCGGCGGCCAGCACATCAACAAGACCGACTCGGCGGTACGCATCACCCACGTGCCGACCAATATCGTCGTGCAATGCCAGAACGACCGCTCGCAACACAAGAACCGCGCCGAAGCCATGTCGATGCTCAAAGCGCGCCTGTACGAGGCCGAACTGCGCAAACGCCAGGCCGAACAGCAGAAACTGGAAGACACCAAGAGCGACATCGGCTGGGGTCACCAGATCCGCAGCTACGTGCTGGACCAGTCACGCATCAAAGACTTGCGCACCAATTATGAGGTCGGCAATACCCAGGGCGTGCTCGACGGCGACCTGGACGGCTTCATCGAAGCCAGTCTGAAACAGGGCGTTTGATTCGCCGTAAGGATGAATCAGCCCGCCCATCGTCGGGCGGACTCTGCTAGAATGCCGCCCGCTCAGCGTCCGACATGCTGTCGGGCCGGCAAAATCCTCACATCCGCACCAGTTAAGGTGCTCCGCACGGACTTGCGGAGTTCTCGGCGGATGGCGGCTTAACCTTAACCAAGGAGTTTTCATGTCCGTAACCATGCGTCAAATGCTCGAGGCCGGTGTGCACTTCGGCCACCAAACCCGTTACTGGAACCCGAAGATGGCACCGTACATCTTTGGTCACCGCAACAAGATCCACATCATCAACCTGGAAAAGACGCTGCCGTTGTTCAACGACGCCGCCACCTTCGCGCGCCGTCTGTCGTCCAACAAGGGTTCCGTGCTGTTCGTCGGCACCAAGCGCCAGGCGCGCGAAATCATGGCTGAAGAAGCCGCGCGCTGCGGCATGCCGTGGATTTCCCATCGCTGGCTGGGCGGCATGCTGACCAACTTCAAGACCGTCAAGCAATCGGTCAAGCGCATGAAGGACATCGAAGCGCAACTGGCCGAGCCGGGCGCGATTTCCAAGAAGGAAATCCTGCGCGTGCAGCGCGAGTTCGACAAACTGATGCAGAGCCTGGGCGGCATCCGCGAAATGGAGCGCCTGCCCGACGCGCTGTTCGTGGTCGACGTCGGCTATCAGAAGATTGCCATTACCGAAGCCAACAAACTCGGCATCCCAGTAATCGGCATCGTCGATTCCAATAATTCCCCGCTCGGCGTCGATTACGTCATTCCCGGCAATGACGATTCCAACCGCGCGATTCGTTTGTACGCCCGCGGTCTGGCCGACGCGATTCTGGAAGGCAAGTCGATGGTGATCGAAGAAATGGTCGCCGCGACCCAGGACGAATACGTCGAAGTCGACGAAGCGTCCGAAGCCCACGCCGGTTGATCGGATTGCCGGGCTGACTCGACGCCCGTGATCAACACTGATGACGCCCCGCGGACCGGGGCGTTTTTTCGATAAAGAACTGTTCAGGAGAAAGTTATGGCGGAAATCACCGCATCCATGGTTAAAGAACTGCGCGAGCGCACCGATGCGCCGATGATGGACTGCAAAAAGGCGTTGACCGAAGCGGTCGGCGATATGCAGAAGGCTGAGGAAATTCTGCGCGTGCGATTCGGCAACAAGGCCGCCAAGAGCGCCGGTCGCGTGGCCGCCGAAGGCGTGGTGGCGATCAACATCAGCGCCGATGGCAAGACCGCCGCGATGGTGGAAGTGAACTGCGAAACCGACTTCGTCGCCAAGAACGACGACTTCCTGGCGCTCTCCAAGGCGCTGGCGCAGATGGTCATCGACAGCAATCCGGCTGATGTCGCCGCGCTCTCCGCCCTGCCCTACAACGGCAAGACGGTAGAAGAATTCCGCACCGAAATGGTCGGCAAGATCGGCGAGAACATGTCGATTCGGCGTTTCGCGCGCCTGAATGCGACCGGCAAGTTCGCCAGCTACATCCACGGCAGCAAGATCGGCGTGCTGGTCGACATCGCCGGTGACGAGGCCATCGCCAAGGACATCGCGATGCACATCGCCGCCTCCAAGCCGAAGTCGTTGGATGCCTCCGGCGTTTCTCAGGATCTGATCGACACCGAGCGCCGTGTCGCCATCGAGAAAGCCAAGGAAGCCGGCAAGCCGGAAGCCATGCTGGAAAAGATCGCCGAAGGCACGGTGCAGAAATTCCTCAAGGAAGTCACACTGTTGTCGCAGCCGTTCGTCAAGGATGACAAGCAGACTGTTGAACAAGTATTGAAGTCCAAGGGCTCGCAATGCCACGGCTTCACCATGTTCATCGTCGGTGAAGGCATCGAGAAGAAGGTCTCCGACTTCGCCGCCGAAGTGGCGGCTGCTTCCAAGGTCTGATCGCATGGCTCAGATGCCCGCCCGCCCGTGCAAGCGCATTTTATTGAAGCTTTCCGGCGAAGCCCTGATGGGGCCGGATGCGTTCGGCTATCACGCGGAAACCATGGCCGGCATGGTCGCCCAAATCAAGGAAGTGGTTGAACTGGGTGTACAGGTCGGTATCGTGGTCGGTGGCGGCAACCTGTTCCGCGGCGCCACGGGGGCGCTTTCCGGCATGGACCGCGCCACCGCCGACAGCATGGGCATGCTGGCCACGGTGATGAACGCGCTGGCCTTGAAAGATGGCCTGATGGCGGCGGGCGTGATAACTCGCGTACAGACCGCCGTAACCATCGCCCACGTCGGCGAGGCGTTCGAACGCGACAGCGCGGTACGCCATCTGGAAGCCGGTCGAGTGGTCATTTTCGGCGGCGGCACCGGCAACCCGTTCTTCACCACCGATACCGCCTCGGCCTTGCGAGGCGCGGAGATCGGCGCCGATCTGATGCTGAAAGCCACCAAAGTGGATGGCGTTTATACTGCCGACCCGAAGAAAGATCCGACCGCGACCCGTTACGAGCAGCTCAGTTTCGACGAAGCGATAGCCAAGAACCTGGGGGTCCTCGATACCGCCGCGTTCGCGCTATGCCGGGAACAGAAGCTGCCGCTGTGCGTGTTCAGCATCTTCAAGCCGGGTGCTTTGCGGCGCGTGGTACTGGGCGAGCCGGAAGGCACCCGGGTGGTACTTTAATGAGGATGGAAGCATGATCGTCGAAATCAAGAAATCCGCCGAAGAGAAAATGAAAAAGTCCGTCGAGTCGCTGAAAGCGGACTTCGGCAAGGTGCGCACCGGTCGCGCCACCACCGGCATCCTGGATCACGTCAAGGTTGATTATTACGGCACGCCGACGCTGATCAGCCAGGTCGCCAACCTGACCGTCATCGACGCGCACACGATCGGCGTGCAGACCTGGGAAAAACCCATGCTGGGCAAGGTCGAAAAGGCGATACGCGACGCCGATCTCGGACTCAATCCTTCCAACATGGGTGAAATGCTGCGCGTACCGATGCCGCCGTTGACCGAGGAGCGCCGCAAGGAACTGGTCAAACTGGTGCGCGGCGAAGCGGAAAACGGTAAAGTCGCGATACGCAACATTCGCCGTGACGCGATCGCGCACTTGAAAGAACTACTGAAAAACAAGGAAATCAGCGAGGATGATGAACGACGCGCCGCCGAAGATATTCAGAAGCTCACCGACAAGTACATTGCCGAGCAGGAAAAACACTTGGCCGACAAGGAAAAGGACCTGATGGCGGTCTGAGTTTCAGGGAAATTGCCAGCCATCATGATAAAGCGATTCTTTAGCTCCACTGCGGAAGTACCTGATTCCGTTGAAGTACCGCGTCATGTCGCCATGATCATGGACGGCAATGGGCGTTGGGCGAAAAAACGCTTTTTGCCGCGCGTCGCGGGACATGCCCAGGGCTTCGAACGGGTGCGCAATATCGTTGAAGTCTGCCTTGATCGCGGCATTGAATATCTGACCCTGTTCGCCTTCAGTTCCGAGAACTGGCGACGTCCACAGGACGAAGTCTCGCGCTTGATGGGTCTGTTCGTCATGGCGCTGGAAAGCCAGGTGACGCATATGCACCGCAATGGCGTATGTCTGCATGTGGTGGGCGATCTGAGTCGTTTCGACGCGCGCTTGCGCGAACTGATCAGAGAAGGCGAAGAACGCACCCGCGACAACAACCGCCTGACCTTGACGATATGCGCCAACTATGGCGGTCGCTGGGACGTCCTTAACGCGGTCAACAGTTGGCTGAGGGACAACCCGGGAGCGCCAGCCATCAACGAGGAAGATCTCGCGCCGTATCTTTCCCTGCCCTACGCCCCGGAACCGGATTTGTTCATACGCACTGGCGGCGAGCAACGCATCAGCAACTTCCTGCTCTGGCAGTTGGCCTACTCGGAGCTGTATTTCACCGACACCCTGTGGCCGGATTTCGACGCGGCGCAGCTTGACCTGGCGATCGCCTCGTACCGCAAAAGAGAACGCCGATTCGGGCGCACCAGTGAGCAGCTTCTTGAGCGCTAGCGCTTACTTGCATAAGTCTGCGTCAGGACCGAGAGGCGGCTGGGCTGCCCGAGCGCAAGGCGCGAACCGCACCCATGGCCGTTCCATGGCGAGGATACGCAACGCCGCGATCGGGCTGACCAGCCGAATCGAATACAGCAAGGCTTATGCAAGTAAGCGCTAGATCCGGTCTGCAAACGCGCATCGCCACCGCAGTTCCACTGATCCTCGGGTTTCTTGCCGCCCTGTACTGGGCGCCTCCAGCGCTGTGGATCGGTCTGACCGGTATTTTCATCTTGCTGGCGGCCCGCGAATGGGCCGGCATGGCCGGCCTGGGCCGGAATTCGGCCTGGTTGTATGCGGCCTTGCTCGGCGCGGCCAGCTCGGCGTTGGCGATATTCGCGCCAGACCTTGCCGCGCCGTTCTACCCGGCCATGCTGTTCTGGCTGCTTGCTCCAGCACTGCTGGCGCGGGCGGTGGCGATACGGCCGTCGGCATTGCATCTGGCGCTGGGCGCCATTGTGCTGATTCCGACTCATCTCGGCATGGTTGCGCTGCGCAATGTCGGTCCGGAGCTGCTGCTGATCGTGGTCGGCGTGGTGGTGATCGCCGACAGCGCGGCCTATTTTTCCGGACGCCGCTTCGGCAAACACAAGCTGGCCCCCAGCATCAGTCCCGGCAAGACCTGGGAAGGCGCGATCGGCGCCTGGCTGGCGATCACCGTTTATGCCCTGCTGCTGCATGTGTATGCACCGGACAGCATCGAACTGCGCTGCCTGCCGCAGGTATTGGCCATGTTCTGGGCGTTGTTCGGGCTGTCGGTGCTGGGCGATCTGTTCGAAAGCACGCTGAAACGCCAGGCCGGCATCAAGGACAGCGGCAACCTGCTGCCGGGACACGGTGGCATACTTGATCGCATCGACAGCCTGACCGCCGTTCTACCGGCCGCAACCTTGTTCTGGATCTGGTTGAAATGACATTGCACGCTCTCACGATACTCGGCGCCACCGGTACCATCGGCGTCAACACCCTGGACGTGGTCGCGCGGCACCCTGACAGGTTCCGCGTCGTCGCGCTGACCGGCCAGAACCAGATCGAAAAACTGGCCGAGCAATGCCGGCAATTCCAGCCGCGTTACGCCGTGGTGCTGGACGCCGACAAGGCATCGGCGCTGCAAAAACTGCTGGCCGGCAGCCGCACTGAAGTACTGGTCGGCGTCGAAGCGCTGGAGTTCGTTTCAAGTCTGCCGGAAGTCGACAGCGTGATGGCCGCCATCGTCGGCGCCGCCGGTCTGCGTCCGGCGTTGGCCGCCGCCCGCGCCGGCAAGCGGGTGCTGCTCGCCAACAAGGAAACACTGGTCATGGCCGGGCGTTTTTTCATGCGCGCGGTGCATGACAACAACGCCACCTTGCTGCCCATCGACAGCGAACACAACGCGGTATTCCAGTCCATGCCGGCGGCATTTTTCCAGCCCGGCGCCGACCGCAACCTGGCCGCGCATGGCGTGCGCCGGATCTTGTTGACCGCGTCGGGCGGTCCGTTCCGTACTCGCGAACTGGATACCTTGAAGGACATCACGCCGGAACAGGCTTGTCGCCACCCGAACTGGGTGATGGGCAAGAAAATCTCGGTCGATTCGGCCACCATGATGAACAAGGGTCTGGAGGTCATCGAGGCGCACTGGCTGTTCAACGCGCCGCCGGCGCAAATCGAGGTGGTCATACACCCGCAAAGCATCATCCACAGCATGGTCGAATACCAGGATGGTTCGGTGCTGGCGCAGCTTTCCAATCCCGACATGCGCACCCCGATCGCCCATTCACTGATGTATCCCGAGCGCATCGAGGCCGGCGTCAACTGGCTGGATCTGGCGAAGATCGGCACGCTGACCTTCGAAACCCCCGATCTGCGCCGTTTTCCCTGTCTGGGCCTGGCCTATCAGGCGCTGGCGGCCGGCGGCGCGGCGCCGGCGATCCTGAATGCCGCCAATGAGGAAGTGGTGGCGGCATTCCTCGACCAACGAATTCCCTATCTGGCGATCGCCGCCACGCTGGATGCCGTATTGCAACGTCTGGCCGGACAACCCGCCGAATCGCTGGAAGAACTGCTGGCCGCCGATGCCGCCGCTCGCGTCGTGGCGCGGGAACTGATAGCGCGTAATCCAGCCCATCCCGCATGACGACACTGCTGGCATTTCTGGTCACCCTGGCCATCCTGATCGTATTCCATGAATTGGGTCATTACGCGGTGGCTCGCCTGGCCGGTGTGAAGGTCCTGCGGTTTTCCGTCGGTTTCGGCAAAGTCGTCGCGCGGCGCACCGATCGCCACGGCACCGAGTGGGCGCTGGCGGCCATCCCGTTGGGTGGTTATGTCAAGATGCTCGATGAACGCGAAGCGCCGGTCGCCTCGGAGCAACTGGGCCAGGCCTTCAATCGCAAGTCGCTGGGCGCCCGCTCGGCCATCGTCGCGGCCGGTCCGCTGGCAAATTTCCTGCTTGCCATCCTGCTGTTCTGGGCGCTGTTCATGTCCGGCGTGCCGATACTCAAGGCGGTGCTCGGCGAACCGGCGGCCGGAACCTCGGCGGCCGTCGCCGGCATCCAGTCCGGCGAGCGAGTGACGGCGGTCAACGGCGAGCCGGTGGAAAGCTTTCAGGATCTGCATTGGCTGAGCCTGAAGTACGCCCTCACGACCAGCCGTTTGAGCATCGAGACGGTTGACGCCGGGGGCGTGCCGCAAAGCCGCACCCTGCTGGTGCCGGAACGGACCGCCAGTTTCGAGCAATCGCCGTTGCGCGGACTGGGCCTGGAACGCTATCTGCCACCGCTGGCGCCGGAACTGGCCCAGTTGACCCCCGGCGGGGTTGCCGAACGCGCCGGCCTGCAACCCGGCGATCGGATCGTCGCCATCGATGATCGACCGGTCAGCCAGTGGGACGAGGTGGTGGCGATAGTTCGTCAGTCACCCGACATCCGCTTGCGTTTTCTGGTCCAGCGCCAAGGTCGGGATTTCGAATATGCGGTGATTCCGGAG
Source organism: Betaproteobacteria bacterium (assembly GCA_020061585.1). Taxonomy (GTDB): domain Bacteria; phylum Pseudomonadota; class Gammaproteobacteria; order Burkholderiales; family Thiobacillaceae; genus PFJX01. The sequence continues at coordinate 9,224 of JAGUXX010000260.1, forward strand.
GCGGTGGGCGGCGCCGGTCAGACCAGCGGTCGCATCGGCGCGGCGCCGAAAATCGATCCGGCCTTGTTCGCGCCGTATCAGGGTGAAGCGCGCTACGGTCCGATCGAATCATTCACTCGGGCGCTGGACCGAACCTGGGAACTGTCGATATTCAGCTTGCGGATGCTCGGGCGCATGCTGATCGGCGAAGCCTCGCTGAAAAACCTCTCCGGCCCGATCACCATCGCCGATTACGCCGGCCAGTCGGCGGAGAGCGGCCTGGCTAGTTTCATCGCCTTTCTGGCCCTGGTCAGTGTCAGTCTCGGCGTGCTCAATCTGCTGCCGGTGCCGTTACTGGATGGCGGGCACTTGCTGTATTATTTCGCGGAATTTTTGACCGGCAAACCCGTACCCGATCGGGTCCAGGAAATCGGCCAGCGCATTGGCATCGGGCTTCTTGGAATGCTGATGTTTTTCGCGATTTTCAACGACCTGCAACGACTTTTCGTCGGGTGAACTCCCTCATGTTTTCTTTCAGTATCCAGCCGTTCAAGCTGCGTCCCCTTTCACCCGCCATGCTGGCACTGGCCTTTCTGGCGGCGCAAGCCCAGGCTTTCGATGCGTTCCAGATCAAGGATATCCGGGTCGAAGGCATTCAGCGTACCGAAGCGGGCACGGTATTCAGCTATCTGCCGGTCAAAGTCGGCGAAACCCTGACCCCGGCGCGCGCTTCGGAAGCCATCAAGGCGCTCTATGCCACAGGGTTTTTCAAGGATGTCCGTCTGGAAGCCAATGACGATGTCCTGCTGGTCACCGTCGAGGAACGTCCCGGCATCGCCAGCGTCGATTTCACCGGCATGAAAGAGTTTCCCAAAGACGACATCAAAACCGGCCTGAAGCAACTGGGGCTGGCGGATGGTCGGATTCTCGATCAGTCCCTGCTCGACAAGGCCGAACAGGAACTGAAACGCCAGTATTTCAACCGCGGCATGTACGCGGTCCAGGTCAAGGCGACCACCTCGCCGCTGGAACGCAACCGGGTCGCCATCAACTTCGACGTCAGCGAAGGCGAAGTCGCCAAGATCCGTTCCATCAACATCATCGGCGCCCAGGCCTTCAGCGAAAAAAGCCTGCTCAAATTATTCAGCCTCAGCACACCGGGCATGATGACCTGGTGGAGCAAGAACGATCAGTATTCCAAGCAGAAGCTCTCCGGCGACCTGGAAACCTTGCGTTCGCATTATCTGAACCAGGGACATCTGGAATTCAACATTGAATCCACCCAGGTTTCGATCACGCCGGACAAAAAAGACATCTATATCACCATCAACATCAACGAAGGTGAGCGCTACACGGTTTCCGACTATAAATTCGCCGGCGAGTTGCCGGTTCCGGAACAGGAATTGCGTGATCTGGTCAGCCTCAAGGTCGGTGATGTCTTCTCGCGCGAACGGCTTAACGAATCGACCCGCAATATCGGCGATCGGCTCGGCAATGAGGGCTATGCCTTCGCCAATGTCAACGCCTCGCCGGAGATCGACAAGGACAAGCGCAGCGTCGACTTCACCTTTCTGGTTGACCCGGGTCGCAAGGTTTATGTCCGACGTGTCAATGTCACCGGCAATACCCGCACCAAGGATGAAGTCGTGCGCCGGGAAGTACGCCAGATGGAAGGCGCTTGGTACGCCGCCGACAAGATCAACCGCTCCAGAGTGCGCGTGGAGCGACTAGGGTTTTTCAAGGAAACCGCGATCGAGACGCCGCCGGTGCCTGGCACCACCGATCAGGTCGATGTCAATCTCAATGTCGTCGAACAACCCACCGGCAATATTCTGCTGGGAGCCGGTTTCTCCAGTTCGGACGGACTGGTGCTGTCCGGTTCGATTTCGCAGAACAACCTGTTCGGCAGCGGCAACCGACTGTCGGCGCAGATCAACAGCGGCAGCGTCAACAAGATCTATTCGCTGTCGTTCACCAACCCCTATTTCACGCCGGATGGCGTCAGCCTGGGTTATGACCTGTATCGCCGCGACGTCAATACCGACAGTCTGGACAGCGTCGCCGAATACAACACGTCCACCAGCGGCATCGGCATGCGCCTGGGTGTACCGATCACCGAACTGGACACCGTCAATTTCGGACTGGCGTACGAACGGGTCAAGCTCGACCTGGGCAGCACGGCGCCTGACGTCTACCACGATTACGCGGCTGAATATGACTCATCTTGCGCGCTCTACAACACGTCATGCAGCTCAACCACCGACTCCCTGCGCTTCGAGGCGGGCTGGGCGCGTGATTCTCGTGACAGCCTGCTGTACCCGACCAAGGGCACCTATCAACGCGCCTACATGGAAGTCGGCACGCCAGCCGGCGACCTGAATTACTACAAGCTGAACTATCAATATCAATGGCTGCGTCCACTGTCGCGCAGCGTCAGTCTGTTGTTGAACGGTGAAATCGGCATCGGCGGCGGCTATGGCGGCAAGGACCTGCCGTTGTTCCGCAACTTCTTCGCCGGCGGCATCGGCTCGGTGCGCGGTTACGATTCCGGCGCCATCGGTCCGAAGGCGATCAATGACACCAGCACCTTCTCCATCGGTGGCAACAAGCGCGTCGTCGGCAATGCGGAACTGCTGTTTCCGTTTCCCGGCATGGGCAATGACCGCTCGGTGCGTTTGAGCACCTTCGTCGACGTCGGCGCGGTTGCCGGACCCAACGACCACCAGTCCCGCTACGAAAAACTCTCGACTGCCGACATGCGTTACTCGGTCGGCGCGGCGGTCACCTGGTATTCGCCGATGGGCCCGATCAAGCTGTCGCTCGCCAAGGCGCTCAATGCGGCGGATGACGACGACACGCAAATGTTCCAATTCCAGCTTGGCAATGTGTTTTGACAAGGAGTCACATCTTGAATCGACTGTTAGTTCTACTACTGGCCTTTTCCATTTCGCTGCCGGTTGCGGCACAAACCACCAGCATCAAAATCGGTTTCGTGAATACCGAAAAACTGTTCCGCGATTCGCAGCTTGCGGTCAATGCGCAAAAGAAGCTGGAGAAGGAATTCTATGCGCGAGAACAGAATATTCAGAAACTGGTCAAGCAAGCGCGCGATTTGCAGAGTTTTCTGGAAAAAGAAGGCTTGACCCTGTCCGAGTCCGAACGGACCAAGCGGCAGAAAGACCTGGCCAATGTCAGCAGAGACCTGCAACATGACCAGCGCACCTTCCGCGAAGACCTGAACCAGCGCAAGAACGAGGAGTTCGCGGCGGTGCAGGAACGCGCCCGCAAGGCCATCACCGACATCGCCGAAAAGGAAAAATTCGACGTGATCCTGGAAAACGTGGTGTTTGCCAGTCCTCGTGTGGATATTACCGACCGTGTTCTGAAATCGCTGGATCGCTGATCGACCATGCCCGTCTACTCGCTGGCCGAACTCCAGTCTTGTCTGGGGGGGACGATACGCGGAGATGGCGAGGTAAGGCTTAGCGGCGTCGCGTCGCTGGAGCACGCACAAGCGCAACAGTTGGGCTTTCTGCTGAGCCCGAAATTTGTTTCGCTGGCGCGGACCAGCCAAGCCGGCGCACTGATCGTGCCTGAGACGCTGGATGTCGATCTGCCGCAACCTTGTTTGGCGATGGCCAATCCGCATGCCGGTTTTGCCCAAGCCGCGGCCTTGCTGAAGCCCGAACCCAGTCTGGCGGCTGGTATTCATCCCAGCGCGGTGGTTGCCGAAGACGCCGAAATCAGCATTGATGCCCGCATTGGTCCGGGCGTGGTGATCGGCGCCCGCGCCCGGATCGGCGCGCGCAGCCAGATCGGCCCGCGTTGCGTGATCGGGCCGGATGCGCAACTGGGCGAGGATTGTCTGTTGCATGCCGGCGCCATCGTTCAGCATGCCTGCGTGCTCGGCAATCGGGTCATCCTGCACCCCGGCGCGGTGATCGGCGGCGACGGCTTCGGTCTCGCCTGGCAAGGCGATGGCTGGCTCAAGGTGCCGCAGACCGGACGCGCGATACTCGAAGACGATGTCGAAATCGGCGCCAATACCTGCGTCGATCGCGGTGCGCTGGACGACACGGTGATCGAGACCGGCGTGAAACTCGACAATCTGATACAGATCGCCCACAACTGCCGCATCGGCCGCCACACCGCGATCGCCGCCTGCGCCGGCATTGCCGGCAGCACCCGCGTCGGCGCCTATTGCCAGATCGGCGGCGCGGCGATGCTCCTCGGCCATGTGACTATCTGCGACCGAGTCACGGTTTCAGCTGGCACCTTCGTGTCCAAGGATATCCGGGAGCCGGGGGTCTATACCTCGGTGCAGCCGATGATGAAACACGAAGACTGGAAACAGAACGCTGCCCATCTGCGTCGCCTCGATGCCTTGGTCAAGCGGGTCAGGTCACTGGAAGAGAAACTCAAGGAAAACTGAAATGTCTACCGACAACGCCGCCGACTCCAGCATGGACGTCACCCAGATCATGAAGTACCTGCCGCACCGTTACCCTTTCCTGCTGGTGGATCGGGTGCTGGAACTGGTGCCGCATCAGCGCATTGTGGCGTTGAAGAACATCAGCATGAACGAGCCGCAGTTTCCCGGCCATTTCCCCAATCACCCGGTGATGCCCGGGGTGCTGATGATCGAAGCGCTGGCCCAGGCCGCCGGCCTGCTGGCATTCAAGAGCGGCGGCGACGAAATTGGCCCCAACATGGTGGTGTATTTCGTCGGGATCGATGCCGCCCGCTTCAAGCGGCCGGTGGTGCCGGGCGACCAGTTGCGCATGGAAGCAACCGTGCTGAGAATCACCCGCGGGATTTGGAAATTCGCCGTCAAAGGCACGGTGGAAGGCCAGCTGGCCTGTGAGGCGGAACTGATGTGCACCCTGAAAGAGTTGTGAAATCATGGCCGCGATCCATCCGACCGCTATCGTTCATCCAGCCGCCAGAATTGCCGCGGATGTAGAAATTGGCGCCTATACGATCATCGACGAACACGTCGAGATCGGCGCCGGCAGCCGGGTCGGGCCACATGCGGTGATCACCGGCCATACCCGTATCGGTTGCGGCAACCGGATTTTTCAGTTCGTGTCGCTCGGTGAACAACCGCAGGACAAGAAGTATGCCGGCGAGCCGACGCGGCTGGAAATCGGCGACAACAACGTGATACGCGAATTCTGCACGTTCAACACCGGCACCATTCAGGATCACGGCGTCACCCGCATCGGCAACGACAACTGGATCATGGCCTATGTCCATGTCGCGCATGACTGCGTGATCGGCGATCACTGCATCTTCGCCAACAACGCCTCTCTGGCCGGCCATGTCAGCGTGCAAGACTACGCCATCCTCGGTGGTTTCACCGGCGTGCATCAGTTCTGTCGCATCGGCGCGCATGTCATCACCGGCATCGCCTCGGTGATCCGACAGGATGTCCCGCCCTACTTCACCGTCGCCGGCAGTCCGGCCGCGCCGCATGGCATCAACGCGGAAGGACTGAAGCGACGTGGCTACAGCGCGGCGGCGCTGAGCGCCATCAAACGCGCCTACAAGACCCTTTACAAGTCAGGGCTCGGTCTGAGCGATGCGCAAGCGGCCATCGCCGCCGACGCCGCGCAGCAACCGGAACTGCAATTGCTCGCTGACTTCCTGGCCATTTCCGGTCGCGGCATCATTCGATAAGCACTGGCTTCGGCGTGAATAAATCATCCTTACAGGTGGGCATCGTCGCGGGCGAAGCTTCCGGCGACCTGCTTGGCAGTCTGCTGATCGAGGCGTTGCAGCGCGTCCGCCCGGAGATCCGCTTCACCGGCATCGCCGGCCCCAAGATGCAAAGCCTGGGCGCGGAATCCCTGTTTCCGATGCGGGCGCTGTCGGTGCGCGGTTATGTCGAGGCATTGGGCAGCTTGAGCAAAATTCTGGCGATACGCCGCGCCTTGAAACGGCGCTTGCTGGAATACCGGCCGGAACTGTTCATCGGCGTCGACGCGCCCGACTTCAATCTGGCGCTGGAACGCGCGCTGAAGCGGGCCGGCATCCCCAGCGTGCACTTCGTCAGCCCATCGATCTGGGCCTGGCGGCCGAAGCGGATCAACAAAGTCCGTCGGGCGGTATCGCATATGCTGCTGATTTTTCCCTTCGAGGAAGATATTTATCGCCAGGCCGGGATTCCGGCGACCTATGTCGGACATCCGCTGGCGCATGCCTTGCCTGAGCCGAATCGCCAGCTGGCGCGCGAACGTCTCGGCATGCAGTCCGGCGGCGAATATGTGGTGTTGATGCCCGGCAGCCGCATGGGCGAGCTGAAAGCACTGGCGCGACTGTTCATCGAGGCCGCGAAATGCCTGGCCGCCAAACGCCCGCAAACCCGGTTTCTGATTCCGCTGGTCAGCCGCGAGACACGCCAGGCATTCGAGCAAAGTCTGCATGAGGCCAACGCCCTGGAGTTGCCGCTGCGCATCCTTTACGGCCACGCCCACGATGCCTTGCAGGCCGCCGACGCGGCGCTGATCGCCTCGGGCACCGCGACGCTGGAAGCGCTGTTGCTGGAATGTCCGCATGTCATCACCTACAAAGTACCCTGGCTGACTTGGCAGATCATGCGCCGCCAGGCGCTGCAAGCCTGGATCGGCCTGCCCAACATTCTGGCTGGAGACAGCATCGTGCCGGAAATCCTGCAAAATCAGGCGACACCCGAAGCCCTGGCCCAGGGCCTGGATAATTTGTTGAGCGATCCAACCGCGCGCGCGCGTCAGCTCGACGCATTCCGCCAGCAGCGGACGCGGCTCAAACGCAATACGCCGGCGCTGATCGCGCACGCCTTGCGACCGTTTCTTGACGGCTCCCGCCATGGCGCATGACGCCCCGCGCATCTGCGGCGTCGATGAAGCTGGTCGCGGCCCGCTGGCCGGCGCGGTATACGCCGCCGCGGTGATACTCGATCCGGCACGTCCGATCATCGGTTTGCGCGATTCGAAAAAACTCTCCGAACGGAAACGGGTCGAACTGGCGGAACGAATCAAGAAGGATGCGCTGGCCTGGTCGATTGCTTATGCCAGCGTCGAAGAAATCGAACAACTCAACATCCTGCGCGCCAGCCTGCTGGCCATGCGCCGCGCGGTACTGGGACTGCATCCGACCGCCGAATTCGCCTTGATCGACGGCAACCGCTGCCCGCAACTGGAAATCCCCGCGCGCGCCATCGTCAAGGGCGATGACAGCGAACCCTGTATCTCGGCGGCGTCGATACTGGCCAAGACAGAAAGAGATCAAGAAATGCGCAGGCTGGCCGATACATACCCAATGTATGGGTTCGAACGACATGCCGGTTACCCCACGGCGGCGCATCTCGCCGCGCTGGAACAATATGGACCCTGCCCGATACATCGCAATGGCTTCGGGCCGGTAACCAGAATCCTGAACAAAATTCACGCAGATAGGAGAAGCTGACCATGTTCGTCATTGTTGGTTATGTCGTAGTCCTGGGCAGCATATTCGGCGGCTATGTACTGGCCGGCGGGCATCTTGGGGGGCTATGGCAACCGCTGGAAGTGTTGATGATTGCCGGCGGCGCGATTGGCGCTTTCATCGCCGCCAATTCCATGCACGGCATCAAGCATACGCTCGCCGCCCTGGGCGACTGTTTCAAAGGTTCCAAGTTCAGCAAGACCTATTACATGGAACTGCTCGGCCTGCTGTTCGAACTGCTGGCCAAGGCCCGCAAGGACGGTCTGATGTCGCTCGAAGGCGATGTCGAGGAGCCGGAGAAGAGCGCCATCTTCGGCAAGTATCCCAACATCACGGCGGACCACCATCTGATCGCGTTCATCACCGATTATCTGCGCATGATGGTCGGCGGCAATCTCGGCGCGATGGAGATCGAGAATCTGATGGAAAACGAACTGGAAACCCATCACCACGAAGCAATGCATCCGTCTCACGCCACGGCCAAGATGGCCGATGCCACGCCCGCCTTCGGCATCATCGCGGCGGTGATGGGCGTGGTGCATACCATGGAATCCCTGCATCTGCCGCCGTCGGAACTCGGCGTGCTGATCGGCCACGCGCTGGTCGGCACGTTTCTCGGCATTCTGATTTCCTATGGTTTCTTCTCGCCGTTGGTGTCGGTGATGGAACAGAAAGCCAATGAAGCCGGCAAAGCCTATCAGGTCGTGAAAGTGGTATTGCTCGCCTCGCTGAACGGTTTCGCGCCGCAGACCTGCGTCGAGTTCGGTCGCAAGGTGCTGTTCTCCACCGAACGCCCGACCTTCCTGGAAATGGAAGAAGACATCAAGGCGCGCAAGGGCAAATAAGCCTTGAAGCCATGAACTCCTGACGCCAGGTGGAGAATAGAGATGGCAGACGATTCCCAACGACCCATAGTCATCAAGCGGATCAAGAAGATCAGCGGCGGCGCGCACGGCGGTGCATGGAAGATCGCCTACGCCGACTTCGTGACCGCGATGATGGCGTTCTTCCTGCTGATGTGGCTATTGGGTTCGACCTCCAAAGCCAAACTGGAAGGCATCGCGCAGTATTTCAAGACCCCGCTCAAAGTCGCGCTCGGCGGCGGCGAGGGTTCCGGCGACTCCTCCAGCATCATCAAGGGTGGCGGCACCGACCTGACCCGCAGTGTCGGCCAGGTCAAGCGAGGTGATGTGGAAAGCACACGCGCCATCAATCTCGATGCCAGCCGCGCCAAGAAAATGCAGGAACAGCAGGAAGCGGTGCGCTTGCAGGACATCAAAGCCAAGCTGGACAAGGCGGTGGCCAACAATCCGAAAATGAAGCAATTCAAGAATCAGTTGAAGATCGACATCACCAGCGAAGGCCTGCGGATCCAGATCGTCGACGACCAGAATCGGCCGATGTTCGACTCCGGCGGCGCGGTAATGAAGTCCTACACCCGCGACATCCTGCGTGAAATCGGCAAGACGCTGAACGAGCTGCCGAACCGCATCAGCCTCTCCGGGCATACCGACGCGGTACCCTATGTCGGCGGCGATGCCGGATACAGCAATTGGGAACTGTCCGCCGATCGCGCCAATGCCTCGCGCCGGGAACTGGTGGTCGGCGGACTGGAAGACGGCAAGATGATGCGCGTGGTCGGCCTGGGCTCGGCCATTCCGTTCGACAAGGAAAATCCCAATTCGCCGGTTAATCGGCGCATCTCGATCATCGTCATGAACAAGAAGGCGGAAGAAGCCATCACCAAGGAATCCAACCAGGTCGAAGCCAGTACGGCGCGGGAAGTGGCGGAGAAACTGGATGTCCGGCCCTGATACGCAGCTACTTGGCTCTGGCCTAGGCCTGGGCAAGCCGAATGCGCCGCGTACCGGCTGGTCCAGCCGGTCTCCCGCCGTCAGCGCGCTGCTGGCGCATCTGCCGGGCGTTGCCTGCGCCGCCGCGCTGGTGGCTTTCGGCGCGCAACTGCCGCTGCCCTGGCTAATCATGATCATCTCTGGCGGCGCGGCATTGCTCGCCTGGTATTGGCGCTTGCCGCTCTGGTGGCGCTACATCAACCTGTTTTTTCTGCCGCTGGCGGGTGTCGGACTGTATTTCCAGAACCATCTCGAAAACTTTGATCCCGACTGGTATCTGCTGGCCTTCGCGCTGCTGGCGTTGACCTCGATCGGAGCGGTTCGCACCCGGGTGCCACTCTATCTGTCGAGCCCGCGCGCGGCGGATGAACTGGCCAGACGCTTGCCGAAGCGGGGGCATGTAATCGACCTGGGTTGCGGATTCGGCGGCCCGTTGGCGCGCATTCATCAACTGCGTCCGGATGCCCGGCTGGACGGTATTGAAGCGGCGCCACTGAACTGGCTGATCGCCAAGCTGAGAATGCTCGCCAGAGGCGCCGATGCCGACATCCGTCTGGGCAATCTGTGGCATGTCGATCTGACGCAATATGACATCGTCTATGCCTATTTGTCGCCGGCGCCGATGGCGCGATTGTGGGACAAGGCCTTGTTGGAAATGAAACCCGGCAGCCTGTTCATCAGCAACACCTTCGCGATCACCGATGCCGACGCCGGTTTCGACGCCGACGAAATCATCGATATTTCCAAACCGGGGGATATTACCCAAGCTCGTCTTCTGATCTGGAGGATGTGATGACCGCTAGCCTGGAACGCCTGCACCCTGGTCCTCTGCCGATATTTCGGCGTACCCACGCGGCGCTGTCGGCCTTTGGCAGTCGTCGCGAACAGATCACCGCGCACGCGGTCGCCAAGGAGATACTCGCCGACCCGTTCGCCACGCTATACACCCTGCACGGCATCAACCAGCGGGTCAGCGAACGCGCCGGCGCCGAAGTCACGACCGTCGAACATGCGCTGATGATGCAGGGCATCAGCGCCTTTCTCGATGCCGCGCGGCGCTGGCCGATACTGGAAGAGATTCCCGCCGGCTACAACCCGCGCGTGCTTGCGGCATTGCAAACCCTGGCCCGGCGCGCCCAGCATGCGGCCTGGCAAGCACGCGATTTCGCGGTGTTGCACAGCGATATCCGCGCGGAAGAAGTGCAAGTCGCGGCGATTCTGCATTTTGCCCCGGAAATGCTGATCTGGCTGCGCAACCCGGATCAGGCCATCGCCTTGCAACGCAAGCGTCGACGCATGCCGGATGCGGAAGCGGAAAACGCGGTTTTGGGTGACACCCTGACCAACCTGCGTCAGATTCTGCTGGAGGACTGGAACATCCCACCGCTGACGCTGGATCTGCTCAGCCCGAAACAGGCCGACCGCCCGCGCCAGGCGCTGCTGGCCGCCTGCATCGAGATCGCCCGGCGCAGCGATCGCGGCTGGTGGGATGAACAACTCATGGCGAGTTACGCCATCCTCGCCAGTGTCGAGAACATCGCTCTGGATAGCGTAATCGCCACCGTGCACGCCAATGCCGCGCGCGCGGCGCGCTGTTGCGACTGGCTTGAGGCGCCCGCCGCCGCGACCTGGGGGCCGATGGTTCCCGGTCCGTGGCCGCCGGAACCGGATGATGATGAGGAAGAAGCGGAAAAATCCGTCGCGCAACCCGTCGTCGAACCCGCTCCGTCCCCTGCCCGCCCGACCACCAAGCCTGCAGCGCCGGAACCTGAACACAGCATCTGCCCGATGCCTGACAAGCATGTATTTCGCGATGCATTGCAGGGTATCGAGGAGCATCTCGACGGCACGCTGACCTTGAATCAGATGTCCGCCGTGATACTCAAAGGCTTGCACAACGGATTGGGCCTGTCGCGCATCATTTTCGCCATGCTCACCCCGGACGCGAAACGGGTGAAATCACGCTTCACGCTGGGCATTTCGTCCGACGATCCGCTGCGTCATTTCGAATTCGAGCTGGCCGGCAAGGATCTGTTCTGCCAGATGATGGGCAAGATGCAGGGCGTCTGGCTGAACGAGGGCAACCGCCAGAAACTATGGCCGATGATCCAGCCCAAGCTGCAAGCCATGCTTGGCGACAGCGACTTCTTCACCATGAGCCTGTACCACGGCAACAAGCCGTTAGGCTTGATCTATGCCGACCGGGGCAAAGGCGACTGCGGACTCGATCCGCTGACCTATACCGACTTCAAGATGTTGTGCCTGCAAGCCGCGCGCGGCCTGGGCAAGATCAAAGCGCC
>JAGUXX010000321.1 GCA_020061585.1 Betaproteobacteria bacterium
CAGCGCGCTGGAGTTCATGGATCGCCGCGCCATCGAGGCGATCCGCGAGTATGGCGCGGCCGACGGCTTGCCGCCCGGCACCCAGGCGGTGCTGATGGTCGAGGCGGATGGCGTGGCGGCGGATGTGCCACGTCAGATACTGGCGCTGGAAGCGGCGCTGGCCGGAGCCGGCCTGCTGGAAATCCAGAGCGGCTTCACCGCCGAGGCCATCGCCGCGCTGTGGGTGGCGCGCAAATCGTTGTCGCACGCGGTGAAGAAAATCGCGCCGTTGAAGATCAACGAGGATGTGGTGGTGCCGGTGACGCGTCTGGCGAATCTGGTCAACGCCATCGATGCCCTGGCTAAACATCATCGCCTGCCCATCGTCAGCTTCGGCCATGCCGGCAACGGCAATCTGCACGTGAATCTGATGGTGCACGCCGACGACCCCGAGGAAATGGCCCGCGCCGGCGCCTGCCGCGACGCCTTGATCGAAGCCGTGCTGGGGCTCGGCGGCAGCCTGTCCGGCGAACATGGCATCGGCAGCGAGAAGCGCCACTACGTCGGGCGCGAACTGGATGCCGCGACGCTGGCGATGATGCGTGACGTGAAGCGCTTGTTCGACCCTCTGGGTTTGCTCAATCCCGGCAAGAAACTGCCTGACGCCTGACGCCTTGGCGGTTTGTCAGGATAAATCTGTACTACGCGAAACGCCGTCATCCCGGCGCAAGCCGGGATCCAGATGTTGCCCGCCAATCAGGCTGTTAACGTTTGATTGGATGATCGCTCTGGATTCCGGCTTACAACCGCCGGAATGACGATGAATTAATGACTTGCCACCAGCGCAAATTCGCCTTGGCGGTTTGTTCGCGGCGCTTTACAAACGCCGGAAGTTTCCTGATAGTCCGTATGGGTATTACAGAATATCCCCTATGACAATATGCAGACTATCGAGGAGACAACGCGTGAAATCTCTGAACAAGATCATTTTGTCGGTCGCCGCCATCGTATCGGTGTTGATGGTTGTCGCGGTGTATTTCCTGTTTTCCGGGTTTGGCGAGCGGATGATGCAGAAGGCGGCGTTTTCGCAAGCATCCATTGTTTCCCGGCTGACTTTTTCGAATATGTTCCAGTTGATGAACCAGGGCTGGAAACGCGATCAGGTCGTCGCCTTCACCCACAGCGCGACGCAATCGCTGGCCGATTCGCCATTGCGCATCGAGTTCTATCGCGGCGAGTTGGTCGAGAAACAATATGGCAGCATCGCTCAGCCGGCGATGACGCCGACACTGGAAAAAGCGCTGCGCAGCGGCCGGCCGCAGGAAACCGCCACGCCCAGCGGCGGTCTTTATGTCTATCCCCTGCTGGCCGATCAACGTTGCCTGAGCTGTCACGAGAATGTCCAGCTCAAGCAGGTCATGGGCGCCATTACCGTCGAGGCGCGCTACGAGAAATTCATCGACGATACCCGCAAATTGCTGATGATCATTTTGATGATCTTGGCGCCGGCTCCATTCATCGCCGCCTGGCTGGTGACGATCTATCTCGATAACCGCATCAATCGTTTTGTGGACGGCATCGATGCCGCGCTGGAACGCTCGCGCGCTTCCGGGGAAAAGCTGGATTTCACCGCCGTGAAGCCGGCCTGGGGCGAGCTGGAGGAGATACTCGAGCGGATCAAGAAAGTTGCGGCGCACAAGAACTAGTGTTGTGTTGCACGCAGGCCGGAAGCCCGATGCCGCAAACTGATGCAGCGGATTCAAACCGCTGGTTTGTCTACATCTTGCGCTGCGCCGATGACACGCTGTACACCGGCATCAGCACCAATGTCGAACGCCGCCTGGACGAACACAATGCCGGCGCGCCGCTGGGCGCGCGGTATACCCGCGCGCGCCGGCCGGTGGTTTTGGTGTATCAGGAAAGCGTGAGCGGCCGCTCCGCCGCGCTACGGCGTGAACGCGAAATTAAAAGCCAGGGGCGCGCATGGAAAACCGCCTTGATCGCCGCCGGTGATGCAACCGCGAACTGAATGTCTGGCAGGGGAGTTGTTAGTTGTTCAGGAAAACGCCGTGAAAAACAACGCGAACACGATGCTGGCCACGCCGAGGCTGGCAAACATCACCGGCAACCCCGCCTTTAGCCAGCGCGCCGGCGTGATGCGTGCTTCCGGCAGTTGCGCGCGTTCGGCTTCGGCGATGCAAATGACGTTGGCGGTGGCGCCGATGTGAGTGCCGTTGCCGCCGAGGCCGACCCCCAGCGCCAGCGCCCACCACAACGGCGTCACGTTGACGCCTTGCTGCTCCAGCGCCGCGACGATGGGAATCATGGTGACGGTAAAGGGGATGTTGTCGATGATCGCGCTGAGTATTGCCGCAACCCACATCAGCAGCAAGGCGGTGGCGAGCAGGTGGCCGGGTTCGCTGGCAAAGTCGGCCAGATGCGCGCCGATCAGGTCGAGCAAGCCGGACGCCTCGACGCCGCCGACCAGCACGAACAACCCGGCGAAGAACAGCAGCACCGACCATTCCACCTTGGTCATCAGGTGTTCCGGTTCGGGCCGAAGCAAGGCCAGCGCCACCGCCAGCCCGAGCAGGCTGACGAAGGCGGGATACCAATGCAAAGCGTGGTGCAGGAAAAACAGGACCACCACGCCGGCCAGCACGCCGACGATGCGCTTCAGCGCCGGCCAGTCCCGGATTGCCTTGTTCTCGTCCAGATCAACCACGGCGGCCATGTCCACCGGCCGCAGTTCGTGCCGGAACAGGAACAGCATCAGGCCGATCGACACCAGCCAGACCGGCACAATGATCGGCCCCATGTGGACCAGAAAAGTGACGAAATCGATGCCAGCGGCGCTGCCGATCATGATGTTGGGCGGGTCGCCGACCAGGGTCGCGGCGCCGCCGATGTTCGACATCATGGCTTCCGAGATCAGAAAGGGCGCCGGATTGAGATTGAGCATGCGAGTGACCAGCACGGTCAGCGGCGCGAAGATGATCACCGTGGTGACGTTGTCGAGGATCATGCTGAGCACGCTGACCGCCGCGCAAAGATAGATCAGCAGCAAGGTCGGGCTGCCCCGGGCCAGTTTGGCCAGACGGATGCCGAGATATTCGAAGGCGCCGGTGGGGCGCAACATGGCGACCAGCATCATCATCGCCATCAACAGCAACATGGTGTTGCCATCGATGGCGAGCAAAGCCGATTCTTGACTGTAGAAACCCGCCCAGCCGCCGAGCATGACCATGACCACCGCGCCAAGCAGCGCGGCGTAGGCGCGGTGCATGACCTCGGTAAAGATCAGCACATAGGCGATCAACAAAATGGCCAGCGCCAAGGCCATGTCGATATTGAATTCAGGATAGGTCATTGATCCGCCGACAGTTTCAGCATCTCGGCGGCGAGGCTCATGATGCTGACCGCGCCGAAGAAATTGTTGCCGTCGATGATGAACAGGTAAGTGGTGTGGTGCTGCTCCATGATGGCCAGGGCCTTGCTGATCGGGGCGCTGGAATTGACCTGGGGCAGGGTGGGCAGGATGAAGTCGTCGATGGTTTGCGTGAGAACTTGCCGGCTATGCATTTCGGGCAAGCGCAGGTGGTCCATGTTGTCGCCCAGGATGTGCGAATGCCGGGTCAGGTAATCCGGCAGGCAGGTCATCTTCAGGATGTGCCGGATCGACGCCTTGCCGCTGATGCGGCCGCTGGCGTCGCGGAACGGCAGGCCGGGCATCTGGCTGCGGATGCACTCGTAAAACAGATCCGCCACCAACATGCCGGGCGTGGCCAGTGCGGTCGGAACAGCGATGTCGCGCAGTATCATGGTGATTGGTCCGGTAGGCAGGGCGCGCGGTGCGCGCGGTGCTGTAATTTCGCTCAAATTCCGCCGTTATGCACTACCTCGCAATACAACCGCCAGGGCAAATTTGCTCTCAAGTAGGGTGCGCCATGCGCACCGATCCGCCTTCGATGCTGCGCGCGGCGCACCCTACGATGAGCGTCGGTGTGCTCGGAACGCGGTCAACAGAAGATCCTTAGACTGTTCCTGCCGCTGCCGAACAACAGACAAATATCAAGCCGATCTTGAGCCAGCTTGTTTGGCTGGTGACCGTACTCACCTATTCAGGGCTTTGATACAAACAAGCGATCAAAAGCACTCGACCGGTACGCTTGGTCTTAATCCCTTCTTATTCAGGGCTTTGATACAAACTCAACGTGCTGACTACGCTGGCGATTGTCGTCGGTCTTAATCCCTTCTTATTCAGGGCTTTGATACAAACCTACAAAGTGTTTGAAAAGAAGTGCAAATCTGTCGTGTCTTAATCCCTTCTTATTCAGGGCTTTGATACAAACAACGCGCTGGCCGCTTGAACCAGGAGCCCACCATGTCTTAATCCCTTCTTATTCAGGGCTTTGATACAAACAGAGTCGCCGCCCATAAATGCGAGGTGGCGTGAGTCTTAATCCCTTCTTATTCAGGGCTTTGATACAAACACAAACGGCGCTGTTCGCTGCGAGCAATTGAACCCGTCTTAATCCCTTCTTATTCAGGGCTTTGATACAAACGTGTTGTATCTTGGTGTCATCCGGCGCAGATACGTCTTAATCCCTTCTTATTCAGGGCTTTGATACAAACTGTCCGGCGCGTACCTGTCCGGCGCGAACCTGTGTCTTAATCCCTTCTTATTCAGGGCTTTGATACAAACACCTGTCCGGCGCGAACCTGTCCGGCGCGAACCTGTCTTAATCCCTTCTTATTCAGGGCTTTGATACAAACCGCCGCAATGGGCGATGTCGGCTCGCTGTCCGGCGTCTTAATCCCTTCTTATTCAGGGCTTTGATACAAACATGAAGGCGGTTTCTATTTCTACTCCGACCTGGAGTCTTAATCCCTTCTTATTCAGGGCTTTGATACAAACATCCGCCGGCATCGCAATGTCGAAGCGCAATTCGTCTTAATCCCTTCTTATTCAGGGCTTTGATACAAACGGAAAATCCCCGGCGCATTTGACGAAATCGAGTGTCTTAATCCCTTCTTATTCAGGGCTTTGATACAAACTCAGGGTTGTTTGGCATGAAAACACCTGATCAAGGTCTTAATCCCTTCTTATTCAGGGCTTTGATACAAACCCCGCGCATCATCGATCTACCGCCATCTGATGAGTCTTAATCCCTTCTTATTCAGGGCTTTGATACAAACAGTTAGGTTCGCGCGCCTTCTCAATCCGCTCGCAAGTCTTAATCCCTTCTTATTCAGGGCTTTGATACAAACACAAAGCTGGACGAAATCACCCAACGCTACACGTCTTAATCCCTTCTTATTCAGGGCTTTGATACAAACAGTCGCCTTCATCCAAGCCTTCAACGCCCTGGAGTCTTAATCCCTTCTTATTCAGGGCTTTGATACAAACCGACGCACTGCTTGGTGGAAGCTGGAACTTGAAGGTCTTAATCCCTTCTTATTCAGGGCTTTGATACAAACGAGCCATCATGATCGACGTAGCCACAGCATCTCTGGGTCTTAATCCCTTCTTATTCAGGGCTTTGATACAAACTAGAGCGCGGTGTAATGACGCTCGTTGGCATACTGGTCTTAATCCCTTCTTATTCAGGGCTTTGATACAAACGCCCAACTGTTTATATCCATAGCCACCAAACGTCTTAATCCCTTCTTATTCAGGGCTTTGATACAAACTCAGCATCCCGTAAGCCCGCAGTGGGCGCAGGAGTCTTAATCCCTTCTTATTCAGGGCTTTGATACAAACTCAGGACGCCGTTATTAAGCTTTCGCTGGATGCTGTCTTAATCCCTTCTTATTCAGGGCTTTGATACAAACGTATGGCGCTGGATGGGTGCGCTTTAATCATGAGGTCTTAATCCCTTCTTATTCAGGGCTTTGATACAAACCCCGTTGATCCGCAGAAAGTCACCCTTCGTTTGTCTTAATCCCTTCTTATTCAGGGCTTTGATACAAACTCTGCTCCCTTTTAAGTCTGCTCGGACTGGAAGGTCTTAATCCCTTCTTATTCAGGGCTTTGATACAAACCTGGAAGAAATGCAAAGCAAAGCACTAGCTTGGTGTCTTAATCCCTTCTTATTCAGGGCTTTGATACAAACGCCTAGCCTAGCTTAGCCTAACCCCTTGACCTAGTCTTAATCCCTTCTTATTCAGGGCTTTGATACAAACAACAGCTACCTCCTGTCTTTGGCGATAGCATCCTGTCTTAATCCCTTCTTATTCAGGGCTTTGATACAAACAATGAGCAAGTCTTGTTGGGCGCCCTGTTCGCGTCTTAATCCCTTCTTATTCAGGGCTTTGATACAAACTCTCAACGCTACTAAAACTAAAACTAAAACTAAAAGTCTTAATCCCTTCTTATTCAGGGCTTTGATACAAACCGCTTGCTGCAATTTTCATCGAAAAATCATGAGGTTGGAAGTGGGTTTGACGCGTTTCCTCATTCATTCCGAGCGGCCTCCTGGTCTTCGTTGTTGCACGCGAGTCGCCCGCTGTTGCGGTTTTGCTTGTCACTGAGAATTTGCAAACCTTCGGGCAGGGTGCGGCGTCCGTAATGATATATCTCCAGGTTGTTCGGCATTGGGTAGAAGCGTACATCGTCGGTTTTCGGATTGATTTCCTGGGCGATCACGTCGCGGATGCGGCGTATGCCGGGTTCGTTCTCTTCCGCCGCGAACACGGAATACTGTACCGGGACGGCTACCGTCTTGAGGTAGCGATGCACGCGCGCCAGCCGTTTCGGGCTGGTGATGTCGTAGGCGATCAGCCAGGTGCGGATGTCGTTCAGCGCCATGCTTCGAGTTGCGCTCTGAAATGTCGGTGCAGGCTGCCGAGCAGGCGCGGCAGTTGCGTGATCATCTGTTGCGAGTAGCTGTGCAGGATGCGCAGCAACGTTGCATTGTCGCCATGCAGGCTGCTGCCCATGCCGTACATTTCCAGGTGCAGCGCCAGTTGCAGCAGTTGGCTGAGGTCGCGCGCCAGTTCCAGCACGCTGCCGTTGTCGCCCCAGTAGCGGGGTTTGAGACCGCCGCGTTGCAGGGTTTGCAGGGTGTAGGCGGTGATTGCGCCGGCTTGTACGCTTTCGTGCGGGTAGCTGACGGCTTCGGTTTCCGGCTGGTAGACGTGTCGGCGCACCAGTTCGCGGTATTCGTGGTGCTGCGTGGTTTGGCCGGCGGTTTGTCGGGCGTGCAGCCAGTCATGCAGCAGTTGCATGCGCTGCGCGCGCAGCCAGGGGCTGTAGTGCATCGACCAGTCGGCGCGGTCGAGCATTTCTTCAATGACGTCATCCAGGCGTGAGGGTTTGCTTTGGGCGGGCAGCAGATAGCCGGTGGGTTCGCCGGCGGAATCCAGAAACACGATGGGCAGGCCGTGCTGTTGGCAGAGTTGCAGGGCATTGGCCTGCCATTCCACGCGCGGGCCGACAATGATCCGGGCGATGCGGACCAGGGGGTAGCGCAACGGCGCGGTGTCGGCGATACGGACCCGCAGCGCCGGGCCATCGGCGTCCACGCGGGTGGATTTTTTGCCGTACAGGTAGAGCGGCAGGGGCGCGCGGGTTTCGACATGCGCGGCGCGGGTCTGGGTTGCGGTCATGCGAAGTCCTCTTCTTCTTCGTCTTGCGCCAGCAGCGGTTCGCCTTCGTTTTTCAGGTGCTTGGCGAGAATCCGGCATTGCCGTTGCAGCATGCGGCGCACCGGGGCGACGTGGGTTTCGTAGTCTTGATAGAAGATGCCGCGCCCGGTTTTTCCCAGCAGGCAGGCGTTGCCGTCCTGGCTGAAGTGGTCTTCGCGCAGGCTGCGGCCGCGGAACAGTTGCCAGATTTGCGCGTCGAGGTGCGGGCGCAGCGGTTCGATCAGGTCCGAGGCGAGCGATTCGCGACCGAAGCTGGGGCGGTGATAGAAGCCCAGCAGCGGGTCCAGGCCGGCGATATGGCAGGCGCGCACGGCGTCGAAGTGCAGCAGGGTGTAGCCGAGCGACAGGCAGGCGTTGACCGGGTCGCGCGGCGGACGGCGATTGCGGCCGGTGAAGTTGAGGCTGGGCGGGAACAGCGCCGCCAGGCCCTGGAAGTAGGCGCGCGCGGCGGCGCCTTCGATGCCACGCAGGCTGGCAAGCGCCGCTGTAACTGCTCCCCCCTTTGAAAAAGGGGGGCCGGGGGGGATTTCAACGGCCGGCAAGGGGGGCGGCGTTGATGAACCGACCGGTGTTTCGCTTTGGGAAGGCGGCAAGCTGGTTAGCGCGGTGCGCAAGCTGGCGAGGGCGTCGGTGAGCGGTTTGCGGGCATCCGGGCGGCTTGCCAGGGCGGTTTGCAGCAGGCGGATTTGCGCACGAGTCTTGGCTTTGACTTGTCGCGCGGCCCAGGCGATGCACCAGTCCGGGTCGAATACGCGACGGCTTTGCGCGAGCCGGATGCCGGCGTCGTTGTGGGCCAGGCCGAGGACGATGGCGATGCGCTTGCTGTGGCGTTTGGACAGCATCAAGGTGGCGACACCGCTTTCCGCCAGCCGGGTGAGGACGCCGGCATCGAGTTTGACGCCGCCTTGGATGATGATGCGGTCGAGCAGTTTGATCGGTACGGTGCCACGGCGACCGGCCGGCTCGTAGAGGGCGAGAGCGTTGCCGTCGAGGCGGATTTCGAGGTCGGTACGGTCGAGGATCAGGCTGCTCATGGCTGCGCTTTAGCAGGGAGTCGAAAAGCACACCGTCACCCCGAACTGACGCGGGCAGGCGTGTGGAAGAACCACGGTAGGGTGCGCCGTGCGCACCGGTTGACACTGGATGGTGCGCACGGCGCACCCTACGGAATCAATGGATTGCATTGTGTTTATGGTTAGTGGATGTAGAAGGTGTCCGGGTTGATCGGGGCCTCGGCGGTGCCCAGCGTTTGCACGCGTGAGCGCGGGTCGAGGCCGATCAGCAGGAAGCTGTCTTGCTGTTCGTCCAGGGTGATGGACATGTCGAGCAGCAGTTCGGCTTTTTCGTAGTCGCTGAGCCAGCATTCGTAGGCGGATTTTTGCCCGCCGGTGGTGTAGCCCTTGACCAGTTCCAATGCCAGGCGCAGGCGACGCGGGTTGGCGATGTCGTAAGCGGCGAGGTAGAGGCGGCGGTCCATGGTCGTTGTTCCACGATGGCGATGGCTGAACTGTAGATGCGGTTTTCAAGGGTGGCGGGGTTCGCAAGCTTGCGGCGGCGTTAGGTGGCCTGGCAGCGGCAAAGAATGCGCTGTCAGTCGAAATGACCTTCGGTCTAAACTCCAGCGACAATTCAGGGGAGCGCATGAATCCAGTTCCTGTTTTACCCATCGGTCGCTACCGCGCGATCTTTGCCTGCGATGCGCCGCCGCGTTTTTCCGACTTTCCCGCCAATGCCTGGCGCGGGGCGTTGGGCTATGCGTTGAAGCGCGGCGTGTGCGTGACGCGGCAAGCGGAGTGCAAGGCCTGCATGCTGTATCGCTCCTGTCTGTTTCCGTATTTCTGGGATACGCCGCCGCATGTCGGCGCGGAGAAGATGCGCAAGTACGAGGCCGCGCCGCATCCCTTCGTGCTGGATTGCGATGACGCCGAGCCCTTGCACCTGGGTTTTACCTTGCTGGGTCAGGCCAACCGGCACCTGGCGGTGTTCATTCATGCGTTGATCCAGGCGGCGGCCGGGCCGCGCGGGATTTCCGGCAATGTGCTGGCCTTGCTGCGGGTGGAGCAGGCTGGCGGGTTGAATGATGACGATTGGCGGGTTATCTATCAGCCCGATCAGCCTTTGGCGGCTTTGCCGGTACAGATGCCGGCCATTCCCGACGTGCCGGCCGCGTGTGCGCTGGATATTCAAACGCCGTTGCGGGTGAAGCGCGATGGCCGCTATGCCGGCGCGCGCGATTTCGCTTTCGCCGATCTGTTCGGCAACCTGCTGCGGCGGGTTTCGATGCTGACTTATTTCCATACCGATACGCCGCTGGAAACCGATTTCCGCGCCTTGAACGAGGCCGCGCGCTCGGTGCCAGCGAAGTGTGCGTTGACCTGGCGCGAGCAGACGCGGTATTCGAACCGCCAGAAATCTGAAATGCAGCTTGGCGGCGTGGTGGGCCGCGTGGCGCTGGCGCATGCCGATCTGGCGCCGTTCTGGCCGTATCTGTGGCTGGGCCAATATACCCACGCCGGCAAGAACGCGACGATGGGGCTGGGGCGGTATCGGGTTGTCGAGCAACACGCCGCAAGCTTGCCGGCCGCCGCGCCGGCTGGCGGCGAAGCCACACTTCAACCATGAACACCACCCCGCGCCGCATCTTCCTCGCCGTCACCGGCCTGACCCCGCAAGTCGTCACCGAAACCCTCTACGCGCTGGCCTGCCGGGCGGAATCGCCGTGGATTCCGGACGAGATCCATCTGATCACCACCGCCACCGGCGCCGAGAACGCGCGCCTGAATCTGCTGCTGCCGGATGGCTGGTTCCATCGTTTGTGCGCCGATTACCGCCTGCCGGCCATCGCGTTCCCGGTGGCGAACATTCACATCCTGCATGACGCCAACGGCACGCCGCTGGATGACATCCGCACACCCGAACAGAACACCCTGGCGGCCGATTTCATCACCGAAACCCTGCGCCGCCTGACCGAATCGCCGGAAACCGAACTGCATGTGTCGATCGCCGGTGGCCGCAAGACCATGGGCTATTACCTGGGTTACGCTCTGTCGCTGTACGGCCGCCCGCAAGACCGGCTGTCGCATGTGCTGGTGTCCGACCCGTTCGAGACCAATCGCGCGTTCTATTACCCGACGCCCTACGACCACCCCATCCACAGCAAACGTGGCGACAAGGAAATCACCGTCGATGCGCGCCATGCCCAGGTGGAGCTGGCGGATATTCCGTTCGTGCGGCTGCGCGAAGGGCTGCCGAAGGAATTGCTCAAGGGCGATGCGCGTTTTTCGCAGGCGGTGGCCGCCGCGCAATGCGTGGGCCGCAAGCTGGAACTGGTCATCGATGTCGCGGCGCGCAGCGTCACCGCCAGCGGCGAGCCGGTGAAGCTGACGCCGCAGAACTTCACCCTGCTGCTTTGGCTGGCACGCCGTCGACTGGCCGGCCAGGAAGCCATTCATTGCAGTGTCTACGACAGCGATTCCGCCGCCGCCCAGGAATATCTGGCGGTCTGCCGCGAGGTGCTGGGCGAACACAGTTTTGAGACCGAACGTTTGGAAGCCGCGCTGAAACAAGGCATGGACAGCACTTGGTTCAGCCCGGCGAAAACCCGTCTGCACAAAGCCTTGATCCGCGCCCTGGGCGAGAACGGCGCTGTCCCGTATCTGATTCGTCAGGTGGGGGCGCGCAAGGCGGCAAGGTTCGAGTTGGGGCTGGGGGCGGAATACATTCGAATGGAAGGATGCGCATGAACACGACTTTGGTCAGTTTTCTCGGAAAGAACTTGGGTGATCCAAAAACAGGTTATCAAAATGCCACCTACCGCTTTCCCGACGGTATCGAAAGGGAAACCCCCTTCTTCGGGCTTGCGCTGGCGCAAGAGGTACGCCCTGACCGTGTCGTAATTCTCGGAACCGCAGGCAGCATGTGGGATGTGCTGGTCGGTCACTTGGCGGAAAGCGGCGCGGACGATGTTGTTTGGGAATGCCTCATGGAGGCGGCGCAAACAGCAAGCGTGGATTTAAACCTTCTGGAGCGTGCACGCCCATTGGCTGAGCGCCGGCTCGGTTGTCCGGTTGATCTGCGGCTCATCCCCTACGGGCGCAATGCAGAGGAGCAAACAGCTATCTTGCAAACCATTGCCGAAGCCGTGCCCAAGGGCCGGGTGGTCATGGATTTGACCCACGGTTTTCGCCATCTCGCCGCCCTTGGTCTGCTGTCTGCCTTCTTTCTGGAACGCATGGCCCAGTTGGAGGTGGTCGGTCTCTATTACGGGGCGCTGGACATGAGCCCGCGCGGCGAAGCCAAACCCGTCGTCCGGCTGGATGGTCTGCTTTCAATCCAGCGTTGGATCGACGCGCTGGATCGCTTCGACCAGAACGGGGATTACGGCGTATTCGCGGATTTGCTGATGGTGGAGGGGGTGCCACGGGACAAGGCGAATTGCCTCAAGAAGGCAGCATTCTTCGAACGTACTTTCAACCTGCGCGATGCGGCACGCCAGCTCGGGACTTTCCTTGGCGTGCTGGATACCGATTTGCCAGGTACCGGGCGTTTGTTTCAGCATCAACTCGCTGAAAGACTGGCTTGGGCGCGCGGAAATCCGTTGCATGTACAACAGCGCCATTTGGCATATGTGTATCTCAATCGGCGGGATTTTGTCCGCACGGCCGTATTCGCATGGGAGGCGATCATTACGCTCGAATGCACTCGGCATGCTCTGGATTTCGATGATTATGGGGAAAACGGCGACCGAAAGCAGGCTGAGGCGGAGTTGAAAACACGCTTGAGAGCCAATGGCACCCGCTGGCCTGATGCGCCCCAAAGACGCATCAAGGACCTGCGAAATTCACTCGCTCACGGCAGTCCGCCAGCCGACTGGGCGCCGGAGTTACGCCAAGCCCTATCAGACCCTGAACGACTGTTCAGCATGTTGAAAGCCGACATGAAGACGTCATTGGCATGACGGCAAACGTCCGGTGCGCCGCGCGCACCGATCCACATCCAATGGTGCGCGCGGCGCACCCTACGGCCGCGGCGGCAAGCTTGCAGCAACCTGTGCGTTGCTGAAGACAAGACAGAATGCGGAAAACCGCCGAGAGAAAAACCATGAAACAACTCGAATACACCATCCACTTCAACACCCCGGCTTTCCTTGGCAATGCCGAGCAGCAAGGGCAATGGCGCACGCCGCCGTTCAAGGCGCTGATCCGGCAGTGGTGGCGGGTGGCTTATGCCGAAGCGCATGGTTATCCGCAAAGCACCGTCGCCATGCGCCGCGAGGAAGGGCTGTTGTTTGGTCATGCCTGGCTGGAAAGTGACCGCGATGAGCAGGGGCGGGCGGTAGCCGCGCGTAAGAGCGCGGTGCGGATTCGGCTCGACAAGTGGGACATCGGCAAGCTGAAAAACTGGGAAGGTCCAGATCAAACAGTTCGTCATCCGGAGGTGAAAAATCGCCAAGGCGAAATTGTCTCGGTTGGATCAAATCTCTACCTTGGCTATGGCCCGCTCATGTTCAGAAGCGGTACCGCTCTGAAAACAAACGCGGCTATCCAGGTCGGCGAATCGGCGACCCTCGCCATCGCCATGCCCGACGAGTCCTCCCCACACATCGAACGCGCGCTTTGGCTGATGGATCGCTACGCCGCAGCCGGCGGCCGTAGCCGCAATGGCTGGGGCTCATTCGCCTTGCTCCCCTTCCCCGCAAGTGGGGGAGGGGCTGGGGCAGATGGCGCTGTACCGCTTCGCCCCTGGCGCGATTGCCTGTCGCTCGACTGGCCACACGCCATCGGCCAGGACGACCACGGCGCCCTGATCTGGCAAACCCGTCCGTTCGATGACTGGAAAGGGTTGATGCGGGCGTTGGCTGTCGTCAAGATTGGCTTGCGCACGCAGTTCATCTTTACGACTGGCAAAAATGCTCCCCGAACTGAAGAGCGCCACTGGCTGAGTTATCCCATTACCAACCACTCGGTTCAAGCCTGGGGCAACAACGCGCGTTTACCCAACAGCCTGCGCTTCAAGGCCCGCAAGACATCGGACGGCAAGTTTGTCGGCGTGGTTTTCCATGTGCCTGGTCTGCCGACAGCCGAATTCAGGCCGGATCGTCGCGTCATCGAGTCCGTCTGGCAGCGCGTCCACACGTTTCTCGATACGCCCGCTCAACAACTGACCCGCGTCCCGGCCTGAGAGGAAAACATGAACAACGATCTCATCTGGCAAACCAAACTCGCCGCCCGCGTTCACGACCCGGCGGAAAAGGCGCTGGTGCTGCTGCGTGACCCGGCCGGGCACGAGGGTGGCACGTCAAAGGCGCTGACCCGGCTACTGGGGCTGTCCGACCACACTGCCGACACGCTCGACCCGGACAACGCCGATGCGCTTTCCGCGGTCATTTTCAAGAAAGGTATTCCGCTTGCCATGTATCGGCACGTTCAGAGCGCCGATTGGTGGGCGGCGGCAGCGGACCGGCCGCAGTGGCCGATGCAGGAAATCACCGTCACCACCAAGAAAGGCGAACAGAAAACCTTTGGGGTTGCCCCTTGGGCGCAGGTGCGCTGGTCACAAAACCCGGTGTTGATCCACCCGCTGACCGGCGACCAACTCGACCTGGGTAAATACGGCGGCCTGAGCGACACCGATCTCAAAGACATCAAGCAACGCAGCTTTGATCATTTTTCGCGCCTGCTCACCGCCTTGAACCG
The DNA here is from genome assembly GCA_020061585.1 of Betaproteobacteria bacterium. GTDB lineage: Bacteria > Pseudomonadota > Gammaproteobacteria > Burkholderiales > Thiobacillaceae > PFJX01. The sequence goes on from JAGUXX010000321.1 coordinate 14,325, forward strand.
CGCCGACCCCGCCGAAGACGCAAGAAAGACGTTGCTCACCTACTGGCGCTTCGGCCCGGAACTGATCGAGGAAGAAGACAACGGCAAACTCGGGGCGTTGTGGGGTGTGCTGCCCGCTGATACTCGCGTGCCGGATCACTCGATTTGGGATCACCTCGACCTCACCTCCGCTTTCGCGGGCGCATTTGCCGCTGACACGGATGGCGATGCTGCGTTGCTGGCCTTGTCCATTGGTCCGGTGCAAGGATTCATTGCCAGCGCACGCACTACCTCCGACCTCTGGGCCGGTTCGCATCTGCTCTCGCGCCTGGCTTGGGAAGCGATGAAACCGGTATGTGAAGCCCTGGGCCCGGATGCCATCTTGTTCCCGCGTTTGCGCGGCGTGCCGCAAGTGGATTTGTGGCTGCGCGACCAGATGAATCTGCCCGACGAGTTGTTCAATGGGTGCGAATGGATGAAGGGTGGCACGGATGCCAACCCGCTGTTCTCTGCAACCTTGCCGAACCGGTTTGTGGCGGTCGTACCGGCCAGTCAGGCGAAAGACATCGCCGAAAAGGTCACCCAGGCGGTACGCGGTTGGTTGCAATCCCAAGGTCAGGATGTCGTTTCCCGTTTGCTTAAGGAAGCTGGATTCGATGTCGAATGCAGCCGCTATCCGTATGAACAGATGAAGGCGCAACTCCAGGGCTTTCCAGAAGTGCATTGGGCGGCGGTGCCGTTTTCGCTGATCCACCCGCGCAACAAAGCCAAACAGACCGACCTCGATGTGAGCCTGCTTTCCTCAGCCATGGCGCCGTTTTTCGGCGTGGAAACTGGTCAGCCCTGCGGCTTTCTCGCGCAACCGGCCTGGCAGGCACTGCAAAAGGAAATCGATTGGGGCCAAGAGGAGCAAACCCGCACGGTCTTTTTCGCCCCCAACCCCGGCGTGCTCTACCCTGCGGTGTACGATCTGGCGGAACGGGTGCTGGCGGCGGCAAAAAGTACACGCGCCTTCGACCAGACTGAGCAGAAAGGCTGGCGCTGCTCGCTGACCGGCGAGGCCGAATGGCTAACCACCGACCCGGCGCAATTGCAGAAATCCTATCGCCAGCAGACCGATACCCTGTGGGCGAAGGTGGCTGAGCGAAAACCCGCTTGGGCGAAGAAGGGCGAGCATCTCAGCGCATTGCCCGCCCTCAAGCGTTTGTGGCCGACCCTGTTCGCGGAAGAGGTCGGCAAGGCATTGGCGGCCGGCGAACGCGGTGAGCAGGAGACCATCGGGCGCTTCGTCGTTTCCACCCACACCATGGCGTTGGCGCATCAACTCGACCAATGGTTGGAGTGTGGTGGATTGACCAGCGCAGGCTTCAGGCAAGCCAGTAGCCAGGCCGAGCCGGTGGCCCTGCCGCGCCGGCTGATGAAACGTCACATCAAAAACCCGGCACTGGCCGATGCCAAGCGCATCCCCGGCTTGCTGGAAGCGGCACGCGATGCCGACGACGATGCGGCGCTGGAAGTGGCACAGCGGCTGGTGCGACAAACCCTGGCGCAAGGCGCGGACAAGGGTGAGGGAATAAAGCTCGAAACCTATTACGCCCTCCTCATGATGGACGGCGACCGCATGGGTGCGTGGCTTTCCGGCGGCGATGACTATGCCATTCCTTACCGCAAGAGCTTCCACCCGCAAGTGCAAGAAGGCTTCGATAAACACGCCGCCAAGCAGAAGCTGATCCAGGCCTATGGCGCGCAAAAACGGGCGCTTTCGCCCAACCGGCATCTGGCTATTTCCGGCGCGCTCAACGACTTTTCACTCAGCGTGGTGCGCCATGTGGTGGAAGAAGAACACCTGGGCCGGGTGATCTATGCCGGTGGCGACGATGTGCTCGCCATGCTGCCGGTGACCGACCTGCTATCCAGCATGCAGCGGCTGCGGCTGGCTTATTCCGGAGACGACCCGACCCATGAAGGCGGGCGCGACCCGCGCGGCCTGACCCTGCAAAATGGCTTCGCCATGCTCAAAGGCAAGCTGATGCGGATGATGGGCACCAAAGCCACCGCCAGTTGCGGCTCGGTCATCGCGCATCATCAAGCGCCTCTGGGCGCGGTGATGCGGGAACTGCGCGAGGCGGAAAAGCGTGCCAAGAACGAGGGCGGGCGCGATGCCTTTTCCATCACCGTCATCAAGCGTTCCGGCGGTGCGCTCTACATCACCGCAAATTGGGGCGAGCCGGTGGCGCTGCTTTCTGATCTCATCGCCTTCCTGCGCGACCCCGGCGTCTCCAGAAGGGCGGTCTACAACAGTCTGGAATGGCTCACCGACCTGCCCGAACCGGCTGGCGACGGCGCGATGTTGGAAAGCCTGCTGGCCTATCAACTCGCACGTCAGGCCGACAAGGGCGCAAAGGCATTTGCCCCCGACCTGGCCCGCCGGTTGGCCGCGCTCACCGTTATCCAAAACGGTAAGCGGCTGGTCTGGCTGCAAAACTTCATGACCGTGGCCGAATTCCTGGCCCGTGAAACCCGCGCCGGAGAACAAGCATGAGCGCCATCGAATATCGCTTCCTCGAACCGCTGGATGTGCTTTTCCTGCGCGGCAACAAGTTGTTTGGCGACCCCGGCAGTTACGGCGAATCACTGGTGCCGCCGTGGCCCTCGGTGGCGGCGGGCGCCTTGCGTTCGCGCATGTTGGCCGATGACGGCGTGGACTTGGCCGCTTTTGCCGCCGGGCGAGTGGTGCATCCGACGCTTGGAACACCGGAGAAACCTGGCACGTTTCGCGTCACGGTGTTCCAGATGGCGCGCCGGTTATCCGATGGTCGGGTTGAGCCGCTGATCGCCCCGCCCGCCGATCTGGTTATTGGCGAACAAGACGGCAAGGTCGATTCGGTGCGCGCCCTCAACCCCACCGCACCCGCCGCCGGAGTATTGTCCTCCTCGCCCTTGCCGAATCTGCCGGTGCTCGCCGAGGCTGAACGCGGCAAAGCGGCTTCCGGTTACTGGCTGAGCGAGGCCGGTTGGCGCAGATACCTGGCAGGCGAGACGCCGTTACCGGGCGACCTCATCAAGTCCACTGAACTCTGGCGTATCGACCCACGCGTGGGCGTTGGGCTCGATGCCGCCACAGGCCGCGCGGCCGACGGTCGACTGTTTTCCGTGCAGGCGGTGGCGATGATCAAACACGGCCATCGCATCGGAACGAAAAATGAAAATGGCGTGGAGAAGTCAATCCTCGCCGATTACGAGGTTGGTTTTCTAGCCGGCATTGCGGGCGCTGTACCGCCAGCGAGCGGCATGGTTCGTCTGGGCGGTGACGGTCGGGCGGCAGCCGTTCATGCCGCAGCCTCGAATACGGCCGAACCCGACTACGCCGCCATCGCCCATGCCAGACGTTGTCGTCTCGTTCTTGCCACGCCGGGGATTTTCCCCGAAGGCTGGAAGCTGCCGGGTTTCGATGCCGAAGGCCGCTTCCACCTGGGCGAAGTCAGCGGTCGTCTCGTTTGTGCGGCCGTCACTCGTGCCGAGATTGTTTCCGGCTGGGATTTGGCCAAGTGGCAGCCCAAGTCTGCCCGCCGTGCGGCTCCCGCAGGCAGCGTCTATTGGTTGGATGAACTCGACGCCTCGCCCGAGGCGCTCCGCAAGCTTGCCGCTGCGGGGTTGTGGGATGAAGCCGGCGAAGATGCACAACGAGACGTACAACGCCGGGCAGAAGGCTTCAACCGGTTCGAGTTGGCAGCCTGGAAATAAAGGGAGAAGAACATGAGTGAATTGCTGATCTACGAAACCGGGGAAGGGGCGAATGACGTCGCGGTGCGCATGGATGGCGAAACCGTCTGGCTGACTCAGGAGCAGATGGCTACCTTGTTCGAGCGGGAACGCTCGGTCATCACCAAGCACCTGCGCAACGTGTTCAAGGATGCGGAATTGGACGAGGAATCAGTATGTGCAAATTTTGCACATACTGCCGCCGACGGGAAAACCTACCAGACACGCTTCTTCAACCTCGATGCCATCATCTCCGTCGGATACCGGGTGAACTCGAAGCGCGGCGTGCAGTTCCGCCAGTGGGCCACCCGCATTCTGCGCGAGCACCTGGTGCAGGGTTACACCTTCAATCCGGCGCGTCTGGCGGAAAAAGGCATGGCCGAGGCGCAACAAGCCATTGAGTTGCTGGCCCGCACCCTGGAAAACCAGGCGCTGGTATCGGACGCCGGGCGCGAGGTCATCGCCCTCATCGCCGGTTACGCCAAGACCTGGCGTTTGCTGCTGCAATACGACGAAGACGGTTTGCGCTTGCCGGCTACATGCCAACCTGCGCGTGGTGTGCTGGATTACCCGGCAGCCCGTGCCGCCATTGATGAACTGAAAGCGGCGCTATTCGAACGCGGCGAGGCCACCGATCTGTTCGGCCGCGAACGCGAGGACGCCATTCAGGGCATTCTCGGCAGCATTGAGCAAACCATGTTCGGCGAGTCGCTCTATAAAACTCGCGAGGAGAAAGCGGCCCATCTGCTTTATTTCGTCATCAAGGACCATCCGTTTTCAGACGGCAACAAGCGCATCGGCTCGTTCCTGTTCCTGCTCTACCTGCAACAGGAAGGCATGGTCATGAACATCAACGAAAACGCGCTCACCGCCCTGGCCCTGCTGGTGGCCGAAAGCCAGCCCGCCAACAAGGATCTGATGATCCGTCTCGTCGTCAATCTGCTGGTTTCCAGCGAACCGAATACCTGAAGGGAGTGAACCACCATGTTTGAAAAACACGCCGCCCTGTTCCTCTACGCCGTCAGCCCCGTCCACATGGGCGCGGGTCAGGCCGTGGGGGTTGTCGACAACCCCATCCAGCGCGAACGCCACACCGGCCATCCCTGTTTCGCCGGTTCCGGCATCAAGGGTGCGGTACGGCATGGTTTCACCGCCATCGGTGGCGATGCCGCGCTCATAGACCGCCTGTTCGGCCCGGATGCCGGCAGCAGCGAACTGCATGCCGGCGCGGTCAGCTTCGGCGACGCGCAACTTGTCGCGCTGCCGGTGCGCTCGCTGAAAAACGGCTACGTTTATGCCACCTGTCCGCAGGCGATTTCCCGCACCCAGCGGCTGCTGGGGCTGATCGGCGTCAAGGCCGATTGGCCGGTGTTTAACGTGGATGAAGGTGGCTGTTTGCTCGCCAACCCGGCGCTGCGCTCTGGCGAAAATTTGCATCTGGAAGCGTTCGAGTACACCGCCAAGATATCGCCGGAACTCCATACACTCGCCGCCGACCTCGCTGCCAAGGCCTTCCCGGCGGAGGCTGCCTACGCCTTTTTCCGTGACAAGTTCAGCCAGGACCTGGTGCTGCTGTCCGATACCGATTTTGCTTACTTCGCCCAGAACGCCATGCTGGTCGAGCCGCATGTGCGCATCGTCCCGGATACCGGCGCAGCCAAGGAGGGTGGGCTGTTCTATACCGAGAACCTGCCGCCCGAATCGCTGCTCATCGCGCCGATGCTGGCCAGCCAGACCCGCACCGGCAAAGGCAAGGACAGCGAATCCCCGGCCGAAGTGGTCATGAGCCAGATCAAGGTCGTCATCGACGGCAAACTGCTGCAAATCGGCGGCGACGTCACCACCGGGCGCGGCCTGATCATGGCCAAAGTATTGGAGGGCTGAACAATGGCCATGCAAACGCTGGAACAGCAACGCGCCCAGGATGCCTGGAACAAGTGCGAGCGCTACTCGGATAAACACGTCAACGTCGTCAAGGGACTGCCCGCGCTCATCATGAATTCCGGTTTGATGCAGGTGTTGGCATTTTGTTACGAGAAGGGACAGAAAGAGTCCGGACGCGAAAACGAAGATGTCGCCAGCCACTTACGGTCATGGCTACAAAAGCGTTTTCCGCAATTGATCCAAAGTGCCAACTTTGAACCGTTCATGGAAGCACTCATGAAAGCCAAACCCGGCGATTACCAGGCCATCACCGCCGAAGCCTTCGCTTGGTTGCGCTGGCTGCGGCAAATGGCGCCGGCTCGGGTTGGAGGGTAAAGACCATGCCGATTGCCGCCGTGCCCGCCTATATGGGTAAAGACTTCAAAGAGGCCTCGCCGGGGATGCGCTTCGGCATGTATCTCCAGCTATGGAACGAGGGCGTTTGGTCAAAAATCAAGGATAAGCCGCTTGATGGTGCCAAACGTCTAAACGACAACGATCAGAAAACCATGCGTGGCCTACTTGAGCGGCAACGTCAGGCATTCGATGTTGCCGCATCGGACGAGGCGTCCTTCCGTCTCGACGCCGAAGCCACCGCCCCTTTTACCACCGGCCTGGGCAACGAACATCCGGCAGAAAACGGCTTCGCCTTTCTCAATCCCTACGGCTTGCCCTATCTGCCCGGCAGCGGCGTCAAGGGCGTGTTGCGTCAGGCGGCGCGGGAACTGGTCAGCGGTGACTGGGGCGAGGCGCACGGCTGGAATGATGCCGCCATCGAAATCCTGTTTGGTCGAGCGTCCGTTGACGGTGAAACCGATCATCTGCGCGGCGCTCTGACCTTCTGGGACGTCATCCCGCAAATCGCCCCGGAAGACCCGAAAAGGCCAGACCAGATCAGCCTCGCGGTGGAAATCATGACCCCGCACCAAACGCACTACTATCAGCACGGCGAAGTCCCTCACGAATCCGGCCAGCCCACGCCCATCAGCTTCCTCAGCGTGCCGCCGAAGTCACGCTTCGTCTTCCATGTGCAATGCAATCTGGCGCACCTTGGGCGTCTCGCGCCCAATCTGGCGAATGACAGTTACTGGAAAACTTTGCTCGAAATTGCTTTCAACCATGCTTACCAATGGCTGGGGTTCGGTGCAAAAACCGCTGTCGGTTATGGTGCCATGAAGGAAAACCCCGAAGCTTCGGTCGAACGCGAACGGCAACGAGCCGCAGCTCAAGCCGAAGCCCAGCGTCAGGCCAAAGCGGCTCGTGACGCAACCCTGTCACCCGAAGACCTGGCCTGGGAATTGCACCAGCCAACCATCGAATTCTTCCGCCAGCAATTCGAGACGGCCAGAAAATCTGCCTACAAACCTGGTAGCCCGTTCGACAGTCAACGCAATGAGTTCATGAAAACGGCTCTTACCTGGGAAGACGCGCAAAGCCGCCACGCAGCAGGCGATCTACTGAATGCCACCATGAGCAAGGCTTGGGGAACTCCCGGCAACAAGGACAGCAAGCAACGTCTCAAGGAAGCGGCAACCGCTCTATCTCCAGAAACCTCATGACCACCTACCTCATCACCCGTCACCACGGCGCCATCGAATGAGCGGCGCGGCGGGGCGTGCGGGTGGACACTCGCATTGCGCATCTTGATCCGGCGCTGATCCAGCCGGGCGACGTGGTGATCGGTACCTTGCCGATTCAGCTTGCCGCCGCGGTCTGCGCGCGCGGCGGGCGGTTCTTCAATCTGTCGCTGGATGTGCCGCCGCAGGCGCGTGGGCGGGAGTTGACGGCGGATGATCTGGACACCTTAGGCGCCAGGCTGGAGGCGTTCGAGGTGCGCGCCATCGGCTGACCGGCGGTCTGGCCGGTGATAACGGCGCATTCACCCGGACCTGGGCGCTGCTCGACGATAGGGTGTCGGAAAAGATGATGCTGGCCATCGGCCTGTACGGTGATGCGCTGCGCTTCGCCCATGGCTCGTTTGGCGGCTGGCAGAGTTTCGGTCCGGCGCGCCGCGCGACCAAGGCGGTGGGTAACGTGCTTTACGAACTGGATGGCGAACCGGCGCTGGAAATCTATCGGCGCTATTTGGGGGAATATGCCGAGGGTCTGCCGGCATCCGGGTTGTTGTTTCCGTTTGCCATCCTGGCCGACGATCGCCAGGAGACGGGTTTGATCCGCACCTTGCTGGGTATCGATGAAACGCTGGGCAGTCTGACCCTGGCCGGCGATATTCCGCCCGGGGGGTATGTCAAGTTGATGCATGCCTCGACCGAGGCGTTGATCGATGGCGCCGAGGCGGCCGCCGAGGCGGCGCGCAACATGCTGGGTGACGCGGGACGGGGTCTGGCATTGCTGGTGTCCTGCATCGGCCGCAAGCTGGTGATGGGGGATCGGGTCGATGAGGAGGTCGAGGCGGTGGCGGCGGTGTTCGGCCAGGGCTGCGCGTTGGCGGGGTTCTATTCGAATGGCGAGATCAGTCCGTTCATCGAAACCACGGAGTGCAAGCTGCATAACCAGACCATGACCATCAGCTATCTGTCCGAGCTGGATTGAGCGCCGCCATGCAGCGTATGCTTCCTGCTGTTGCCGATCGAGTTGCGGCGCGCGGAAAGCCCGAAGCCAGTTTGGCCGTCGACATGGATGACCAGATTGCAACACCGATTCGACGCGAGGCATTGACCGCCGCCGCCTGAGGTGGGAAATCGACTGGAATCGGCCTCGGCCGGGTCGGTTTTCGATATCGACTAGCAAAGCCCAGGGCCGCTCAGTGCTATTACAATCCGCGCATGAAGATTGAACTGATTTCCACGGAGGATCGCGGTCGCTATCTGGTCAGCCATGCTGCCGAGATCGAGCGCATCTTGCGCGAGGTCATGGACGACAAGAACATCGTTGCCCTGTATGGCGAAACCAGCAAGCAATTCCTGCTTTCCACGCTGGTCGAAATCAATGCCGCCAAGGGCTATCTGCTGTTCGAGCAGGGCGTGGATGTGGCGATGAACGCCTTGCTGCTGGCCGGCAAGGAATGCACCTTCGCCTCGACCCACGACCAGGTGCATATCCAGTTTTCCAGCGGCGGCATCGAGTCGGCCAAACTCGGCCAGGAAGACCTGTTCCGCGTGCCGATGCCGAAGGAACTCCTGCGCTTGCAGCGGCGCGAGTATTACCGCCTGGTCACCTCGGTGATCAATCCGGTGAAATGTCTGATCAATACCGGCGCCGGGCTGATGGAGTCGGTGGTGGTCGATATCAGCATCGGCGGGGTGGGGGTGCTTTCTTATCCGGAAGTCGGCAGCCTGAAGGCGGGCGAGACTTACCACGGTTGCCGCATCACCTTGCCGGGTACCGGCGAATTCGCCGTCGGCCTCAAGGTGTGCACGACGTTCGAGATCACGCTCAAGAACGGCCGCCTGACGCACCGCGCCGGCTGCCAGTTCATCGATCTGCCGGCCAGCGTCGAGACGGCGATTCAGCGCTACATCATTCAGGTCGACCGGGAACGCCGGGCGCGCTATGCCTGAGCGGGTTTATTTCTCCGCCAGCCAGCGCGCGGCATCCAGCGCGAAATAGCTCAGCACCGCGTCGGCGCCAGCGCGTTTGAAGCCGAGCAGGCTTTCCAGCACGCAGGCTTTTTCGTTCAGCCAGCCGTTTTGCGCGGCGGCTTTCAACATCGCGTATTCACCGCTGACTTGATAGACGAAGGTCGGCGCCTGGTAGGTCTCCTTGACGCGCCGCACGATGTCCAGATAAGGCATACCGGGTTTGATCATCACCATGTCGGCGCCTTCTTGCAGATCCAGGCCGACTTCCCATAGCGCTTCGTCGCTGTTGGCCGGGTCCATCTGGTAGGTGTATTTGTCGCCCTGGCCCAGATTGGCGGCGGAGCCGACCGCGTCGCGGAACGGGCCGTAGAAGCTGGAGGCATATTTCGCGGAATAGGCCAGGATGCGGGTATGAATGAAGCCGGCGGCATCGAGCGCTTCCCGTACCGCATGGATGCGACCATCCATCATGTCCGACGGCGCGACGATGTCGGCGCCGGCATTGGCGTGGCACTCGGCCTGGCGGGTCAGCACGGCGATGGTTTCGTCGTTGAGGACATAGCCGGCGGCGTCGATCAGGCCGTCCTGACCGTGGCTGGTATAAGGATCTAGGGCGATGTCGGTGATCACCCCCAGTTCGGGGAATCGCGACTTCAACGCGGCAACCACGCGCGGCACCAGGCCTTCAGGGTTGTAGGCCTCGGCGGCGTCGAGACTTTTTAGCGCGGTGTCGACCACCGGAAACAAGGCCATGGCCGGGATGCCCAGTTTCAGGCATTGCTCGGCCACCTCGAACAGTTTGTCCAGGCTCAGGCGTTGCACGCCGGGCATGGAGACGATGTCCTCGACGCGATTTTCGCCATCCAGAACGAATACCGGCAGGATCAGGTCGGCGGCGGTCAGTGTGTGTTCGCGCATCAGGCGGCGCGAGAAAACATCCCGACGCATGCGGCGCATGCGTTTCTGCGGAAAGCGGGACAAGTCGAACATGTTGCGGGTCTCCTGAGACAAAAATATCAGTCTTGAGTAACGATTCCGGGGAACCAATGTCTTGCTCGGCGGCTCAGTGCCATTGACGAATCGCTTCGTCTCCCGCTTCCCTCCCTGAGCGGGGCCTTGACGCAAGTTCAAGGCATTTCACCCGGCTTGAGGTTCTTCCCTGACCTCCAATTGAGCCGGGTTTTTTTTGGGCACGCCGAGCAGCCCGCGCACCACGCCCTCGGCTTGATCGACACCGACCCGCTTCAAGCTGGAAAACAGTTGCACGCTGGCGTTCAGACCCATTTTTCGGAGTTCGGCGCCGACCGTCAGCAAAGTCTGGGCGGCGGGGCCGCGCGACAGTTTGTCGCTTTTGGACAGCAGCACATGCACCGGCTTGCCGGAAGGGCGAAACCATTCGAGCAACGAACGGTCGAGTTCGGTCAGTGGATGGCGGATGTCCATGATCAGCACCAGCCCGGCGAGTTGGGCGCGATCGGACAGATAGCCGCCGATCAGCGCCTGCCAGACATGCTTTTGTGTCTTGGGCGCGCGCGCGTAGCCATAGCCGGGCAGGTCGACCAGGAACCGGCCGTCTTCAACACGGAAAAAATTCAGATGTTGCGTACGCCCGGGCATTTTGCTGACGAAGGCCAGCCGCTTGTGGTTGCACAGGGTATTGATCGCGCTGGATTTTCCGGCGTTGGAGCGGCCGGCGAAGGCCACTTCGGCCAGGCTGTCGGAAGGAAGCTCGCGGATCTGCGCGACGGTAATATGGAAGGCGGCGTTGAGCACGGGAGGGCCACCGATTGAAAGGTTGGCACTATAGCAAACAGGCCGCTAAAATGCCGCGATTACATTGCGGTTATCGTGGACCAAGGAGCTTTAGATGAAATCCGTCGCGCTGTTGACTGGCCTGCTTATCGCGGCCGTATCCTGGGCAAACCCGGCGCTGGCCGCCAAGGGCGATCCCGCCAAGGCGCAGAAAATCGTCAATGACGTATGCGGCGCTTGCCACGGTACCGACGGCAACAGCACTTCGCCGGCTTATCCGACTCTGGCGGGTCAGCATCCCGAGTACCTCGCCAAACAGTTGGGCGAGTTCAAGTCCGGGGCGCGCAAGAATGCCATCATGGCGCCCAACGCGGCGCCCTTGAGCAATGAGGACATGTTGAATCTGGCCGCTTACTTCAGCGCTCAGCAACCCAAACCGCGCTTGGCCAAGGATGCGGCGCTGGCCGCCGAAGGCCAGAAGATCTACAAGGGCGGCAATGCCGGCAGCGGTGTCCCGGCCTGTGCTTCCTGCCACGGTCCGGCCGGAGCCGGCATCCCGGTGCAGTTTCCGCGGATGGCCAGCCAGCACGCCAAATATGTCGAGTCGCAACTGAAGAACTTCCGCAGCGGCGATCGCGCCAATGACGGCGGCAAGATGATGCAGGTGATCGCGCGCAAGATGACCGATCAGGAAATGAAGGCGGTCGCCGAGTACATCAGCGGCCTGCGCTGATCCCGCGCGGTTCAATCGATACGGCCCGCTTCAGGCGGGCCGTTTGCTTTTCCGGTCATTGCCATGCTTTCAGGTCTTAATCCGCAGCAGCGTGAAGCCGCCAAATATCTCGATGGACCGTTGCTGGTGCTGGCCGGCGCCGGTTCCGGCAAAACTCGGGTCATCACCCGCAAGATCGCCTACCTGGCTACCGAATGCGGCATCGACGCGCGGCATATCGCGGCGATCACCTTCACCAACAAGGCGGCGCGGGAAATGCGCGAGCGGGTGGCGGAATTGTTGCCCGGGCGCCTGGGCAAGGGGCTGACGGTTTCGACGTTTCATTCGCTGGGCCTGCAAATTCTGCGCCATGAGGCGAAGCGCATCGGCTACAAACCGCGCTTCTCGGTGCTCGACGCCGCCGACGCGCAGCAGATCCTGTCCGACATCCTGAAAAATACCGACAAGGCGGGGTTGCGCTTGGCGGCCAGTGCCGTGTCGAACTGGAAAAACGCCTTGCTGGCGCCGCCGGCCGCGTTGCTGGCCGCGCAAAACGAGGACGAGCAGCAATACGCGCAGGCCTATCAGGTCTATCAGGACACGTTGCGCGCCTATCAGGCGATGGATTTCGACGATCTGATCCGCTTGCCCGTGGAACTGTTTCGCAATCATCCCGAGGCGCTGGAAACCTGGCAAGGCCGCTTGCGCTATCTGTTGGTCGACGAATATCAGGACACCAATGGCGCGCAGTACGAATTGATGAAATCTCTGGCCGGCGCGGCCGGACGTTTTACCGCGGTCGGCGACGACGATCAGGCCATCTACGCCTGGCGCGGCGCGGATGTCGAGAATCTGCGTCGTCTGGGCGAGGATTACCCCGATTTGAAGATCATCGCCCTGACCCAGAACTACCGCTCCAGCCAGCGCATCCTGCGCGCCGCCAACAGCGTCATCAAGAACAACCCGCGGCTGCACGAAAAGAATCTCTGGAGCGAACACGGTGTCGGCGACCTGATCGAATTGCTGCAGTGCCGCGACGATCGGCATGAGGCGGAAACCATCGCGCTGCGTATCTCGGCGCACAAGTTCGAGTGCCGCACGCGGTTTGCCGACTATGCCATTCTGTATCGCGGCAACCATCAGGCGCGGCTGTTCGAGGAGGCGCTACGCGAAGCCAAGATTCCCTACCAGTTGTCCGGCGGGCAATCCTTTTTCGACAAGGCGGAAATCAAGGATCTCAGCGCCTACATGCGTCTGATCGCCAACCCGGACGACGACCCGGCCTTCATCCGGGCGGTGACCACACCGCGTCGCGGCATCGGCGCCGGTACCCTGGAAAAGCTCGGCGATCACGCCGGCCAACGCCATGTCAGCCTGTTCTCGGCGGCGCACGAGAGCGCGTTTCAGGCGCTGTTGCAGGAACGCCAACTGGAGCCGCTGCTCACCTTTTGCGATTTCATCAACCGCATTGCCGATCGCGCCGAGAAGGAGGCCGCCGGCGCTCTGCTGGAAGAACTCCTCACCGCCATTCAATACGAGGAGTGGCTGTACGAGACGGAGGACGATCGCGCCGCCAAGGCGAAATGGCTGAATGTGCGGGATTTCGTCGGCTGGCTAAGCAAAAAGGGCGCCGAGGACGGCAAGTCGCTGATCGAGTTGACTCAGACCGTGGCGCTGATGAATCTGCTGGAAGGACGCGACAACGAAGAGGTCGACGCGGTTCGCCTGTCGACGCTGCATGCCGCGAAAGGGCTGGAGTTTCCGCATGTCTATCTGGTCGGCGTGGAGGAGGAGATCCTGCCGCACCGCGAGTGTCTGGAGGGCGCCCGCCTGGAAGAAGAACGCCGGCTGATGTACGTCGGCATCACTCGCGCGCAGCGCGGTCTGGTCATCAGCACCTGTGCCAGACGCAAGCGCGGCGGTGAAATAACGCCGTGCGAGCCGTCCCGGTTTCTCGGTGAAATCGACGCCGATCAGGTCAGGCGTACGGGTTCCGGCGGCGCGCCCGATACGGCGGAAGTCAAGGAAGATGGCCGCCGCCGCCTGTCGGCGCTGAAGGCCATGCTGGCGAAAACTTGAACCATGAACCTTGAACCATGGCCCATGGTTCAAGGTTCATGGCTCATGTGGAATGAAAAACGCGGCTCGAAGCCGCGTTTTTCATGGGGCGGGGCGTGCGGTTTATTGTGCCGCGGCCTGCTTGACGGGTTGAGCGGCGGCGATCACCGCCTTGGCTTCGGCCACCATGTAATCGACGGCCAGACGCGTATCGGCATCGGACAGTTTGGTATTGCCGCCCTTGGCCGGGCCGCCGAAACTGCCGTTGATCGCCGCGTTGTAGAGATAATCCTTGCCTTCCTTGAGCAGTGGCTTCCAGGCTTGCGCGTCGCCGAGTTTTTGCGCGCCGGTCAGACCGGAATCGTGGCAATACGCGCAGTTGTCGACATACACCGTCTTGCCGCGCGCCAGTTCGGCCGCCGTGGGCTCCACTTCTTTTTTCAGGATGGCTTCGAAATTGGCGCCGGCCGCATTGGTCATGTAAACCACGCCGCGCGCGACTTCCAGGTCGCTCAGTTCCGGGTCACCGCCGCGCGCCGGCATTTTGTTGTAGCCCTTGAGCGCATGCTCCAGCAGGGTCGGATAGCCTTGCGCGATACGCTTGCCCCAGTCCGCCTTTTCCTTGAACTTGGGGGAATCCAGCGCGCCGGATTCGTGGCAGCCGCCACAGACTTCGGTGTAAACCTGGGTGCCGGTCAGTTCGACCTTGGGGGCGTTGGGGTCGATCGCCAGCGACTGACCGAACGGTTTGATGCGTTCGCGCACGATCTGGTCCGCGACCGGCTCGGTATCAGGTTGCCCCATGTTTTTCTGTATCCCCAGAAACAGCATGACGATCATGAAGATCGTCAGGCCGGGCGCGAACAAGCCGCCCAGCGTTGCGGTCAGAAAATCCTTAGGCGTCGTTTTTGTCATTTGATGCAGATCGGACATGGCGCGGACTCAAGTCATGGTTTGATAATCGCCGGATTATAAGGGTTTTCGCTGCCGTCCGACGACCGCTGTGCTATGCTGCGCCACCCTTACGCCAGTCGAGCCGGAGCCTTCAGGTTGCGGAGTGGAGTACCTCCGGGAATCTTCAGGCTGAGGGCAGTCGTCAAACACCATGCGGTCGTAGCTCAGATGGATAGAGTATCGGCCTCCGAAGCCGAGGGTCGTGGGTTCGAGTCCCGCCGACCGCACCAAACAATGCACATGCCACGTCAGCCGGGAAAATTCTGTCACGTCTTCGGCGCGCTCAAGGTTTCGTGGCGTGCCCGATCAGCAGGTCTTGCACATCCTTGGTCAGCCAGTTGCCGCGCATCCCGGGCGGACTGTCCTTGATCGCCGGGAACTTGACCAGCGCCACTTTGACTCCATCCTTGCGCGTGAATTCATGCCGTCCGTCGATCAGGATCAGGATCGGGATATGGCCGCGCAGACCCGCCGCGGACAGCTTGCGTTCACCGCTGGGTGACTCGGCGTCGATCTCGACGACGCTTACTTTGTCGCCTTGGCGCGCCAGCCAGTCGCGCAAGGGTTTGAGACTGGCGATTACCGGCGGATGCGCCATGGCGACGATTTCCACCGTTGGCGGCGCGGCGTGAACCGAAGCCGCAAGCGAAAGCAGCACGGTGGCGAGCGTGAGGCGCGGCTTATTGAGAGCAGGCATGGTTGGGGTCTCATTTACAGTTGTGGTGGAGTTTCCATATCTCGCCATGCCCCATCGCCACCGCCCAGTCGGGCGGGGTGCAGTCGCCGTCTGGTGTGGTCTCCGAAGCGCCGCCGGTAGCGGTTTGTGCGGCGGATTTCGCTAGAAAGTCCAGATCGCGCGGGTCATTCAACAAGATTTGTCCCGCGCCGACCAAGGCCGCAAAAAACAGCGCCGTGACGCCGATTTGCAGCGGACCGACGCGCAAGGGCTGGCGAATTTCGCAGACCCCGCCGGGACAGTGCCGCGCGGTGTCGCGCGAAAACAGGTTGTAGATCTTGCAGCCCAGGCAGATGCCGAACGCCGTCTCGAAGAACAGCAGTATCAGGCAGGCGACGCAAACGAACAGATTGAGCGGGCCGATGACGCGCTCGATGACCACCAGATACAGCATGACCAACGCCAGCACCCAGCCGATAGCCCAGGCAAAGCGCTTTTGCGGCGCACCGACATATTCGGGCGCCTGCCAGCGCACCGCGAATCGGCCGATGATCAGACTCGGCGCGTAGCGCGGATTGATGAAGATGCGTATTGTGAAATCGATCAGGAAGGCGACCACGAAGACCCGGGTGAAACGGAAATCGCCGTTCAACCAGGCGTTCATGAACGACACCAGGGCGAACATGAACAGGATGCCGGCGCTGGCGCGTACTTCTCGCTCATTCAGTACCGGTACGTCATAGCCGGCGACCGACTCGCCGAAAGGGAACAGTCCGCGCATCGAAGCTCCTTGGTGAAGGTTGCCGGGCGCCGCTGGCCTAGTGTGGTGTTGAACGCTATCCAGCCCATAAAACGGCGGCTTTTTTCGCCATGCGTCGTTGCGGCCCCTTGCCGTATACCCCATACGGCAGCGGGTCCGCGCCTTGCCTGGCGAAAAAATCCATCCGTTTTATACGGGCTGGATAGCGTGCAACACCACACTAGGAGCCTGTCGGACTTAGGAATCGTCGGCAACCCGTGTCGGCAAAGGATAAACAGCCTAGCGTATTTGTTCGTATGACTATTATCATATCCATCCATGCACACGCTCATCGATCCGGGTAACGACCCCTTGCTTGCCAGCCTGCGCGCCGCCGGCCGCATCGAACGCTTCAACGCCGGCGATGTGCTGTTTCGTCTCGGCGATCATCCCAGGTTCCTGTATTGGGTGTTGAGCGGCGAACTGCGACTATTGCGCCGCTCCGTTGATGGGGGCGAATTGCTGTTGCAGCGGTGTCGTGGCGGACCTTTCGCCGAGGCTTCGCTGTTTTCGGCCGAATACCACTGCGAAGGCATGGCGGCGCGGGTCACCGAGGCGATCCTGATCCCCAGGTTGAAACTCGATGGTTTGCTGGACGAGCCCGAGTTCGCTCGCCGCTATGTACGTTGGTTGTCGGTGACACTGCGCGGTATGCGCGCGCGCTGCGAACGCCTGTCATTGCCGCGCGCGGCGGATCGAGTCTTGCACGCGCTGGCGGAAGCGGGGGAACTGAATTTCGGCGCCCATGCCGGCAGTCTCAAGGACTGGGCCTGCGAACTGGGGATGAGTCACGAAACGCTGTATCGCACCCTGGCCGAACTCGAGAAGAGCGGACGCATCGTGCGCGGCGATGGCGTCGTCACGCTGTCGCCGGTTGGCGTGGCGCCCCGCGACGACCCCGCCGGATCGCCGGTTACAGCCAGCTCTCCACCTTCTTGCGGTCTGGAATCCCGCCGGCGTGCACAACCTTGCCGTCGATCACCACGCCAGGGGTCGACATGATGCCGTAGCCCAGGATGGCGGCCATGTCTTCGACTTTTTCCAATTGAATTGCCACGCCTTTGGCCGCCGCGACATCGCGCACCAGTTGATAGGTCGTCTTGCAGTTGGCACAGCCGGGGCCGAGTATTTTGATGTCTTTCATGAGCTTGTCGTAGGGTCGGGTTAGGGAAAAGTCGCGGTTGCCGTCGCGGAAAGGTCTTATTTCTTGATGCCGCGCTTGCGCTTCCAGTCTTCCATGAAGCCCAGCAATTTATGTTCGCGCACCTGGCCGGGAATGAACATCACGATCTCGCCTGTCGGGTCGTAGAGGTAGGAAGTCGGGAAAAAGTCCACCGGGCCGACCTGGCGCAGGGGACTCGTCGGGTCACGGCGCGAGCCGCCGGCGACGATGGCGGTGACTTCGATGTTGTGGCGCTCGGCGGTGCTCTGCACCACGCTGGCATCCGGGCCGTAGTCGAGGCCGATGCCGATCACCACGAAATCGTTGCGCTTGTTCATTTTGTTGAGGGTCGGGGTCTCGGCCCAGCACAACGGACACCAGGGCGCCCAGAAGTTGACCAGTACCCATTTCCCGGTGAAATCGGACAGCCTGAGTGTCTTGCCCCGGGTGTCGGTAAACTGAAAGTCGACGGCTTTTTCGGCGGCTGGCGCGGAAGCGGCGAACAGCGTGGTTGCGGTCAGCAGGCAGGCCAGCAGGGTATTTACGAGTTTGGGCAATTTTCTAACCTCATCCGGGTGAGTTCAGCGCCAGTCGGGCGGCCGACCTGATGATTGCACACGCAATCGTCGTCAGGCGCTACAGGCTTGGTTGGTCTATCGGCTTGCAATGCACTTTTCCATAGGGTGAAAAGCTGTTGTCCTTCTCGACGCGGGTCGAGCACCAATCCCAGAATCGCGGATTGAAAGGCGATGCCTTGTATCGTGGTCAGCAATAACTTGGCGGCGGCTTCCTCGCGTCCTGGTGTGATGTCGCCAAGCGCGGCCGCTTCGCCGATCAAGTCCTGCAAGCGCATTTCGCAGCCGGCTACCAAGTCGCGCACCGAACAGTGCAGGTCCGGGTAGGCATGATGAAAGGTATCGGAAAAAATCAGTCGCGGCATTGCCGGATACGCCGTGATGAAGTCCATGTAGCCATTGAATATGCGCTCGATTTCGCGCAGTGGCGGAACGCCGGGGCGGCGCTCGAATATTTCCGCCATGTTGCCGGTCAGCCAGAACAGAACCGCCGTCCAGATCGCTTCCTTGTTGGGAAAATGGCGGAATACCGCGCCTTGCGTCAGTCCCAGGCGTTCGGCGATCGATGTGGTGGTGATTGCCTCCACGCCACGTTCCGCCGCCAGCACCAACACGATCTCGATGATCTCCTGTTGCCGCAGTTCACTGGAACGGCGGGTGTTGGGGATCGCGGGTTGGGGGGCTGTGGTCATGTTATGTACGTGTGCTGGTAAGTAATAGATAACATACTTGCGTGGTCAACAAAAACCCTATTTGCGGCTTATTGCTGATCAGTGGCATGTTTTACCGCTTTGATTGCGCGCTACCGGTGTAGCCGCCCGCCTACCCGATGCGGGCGGTCGAGGCATCGGCGGGCGCGGCGAGGCTTGATCAAAGCGCGAATTCCTCGTCATACGGATGTTCGCCGGCCACCACCGGCAACGTGAAGGCGCGGTCCCAGATGCCCCAGCCGCCGTCCAGCACGCGCACGTCCTGATAGCCCAGCGATTTAAGCTGGATCCAGCCCAGGCTCATGCGGAAGCCGTCGTGGCAATACAGGTAGACCGTCTTGTCCTTCGGCACATCCTTGTACAGGGCGGCCAGGCGCTCGACGCTGTGCCACTTTTGGGTAGGGCTGTCGGTGCCGTCCAGGCTGACCACATTCAGCGCGCCGGGAATATGACCGCCCTGCACCGCGTGTTTGATGACTTCGCCGGTATACATGCCGTGCGGACGCGCGTCGACCAGCACGATATTCGGATCGCGGCGTGACAGCACGTCGTCGTAAACCTGTTGCCACTGCACGTACAGCATCGGGTTGGCATCCTTCAGGCTGACGTTGCCACGTTCGGGCGCGGGTGTGGGGTCCTTGGTCAGATCATTGAAGCTGGCCCATTCCTGCGCGCCGCCGTCGAGGATCTTCACCCGTTTCATGTCGAAGCCGTATAGATCGAGTAGATGCATGACACGCGAGGTCAGCGCCGAGCGCGAGTCGTCATACAGCACGATGGTGGAGTCGTCGTTGACGCCCCAGCCGCGCAGCGTGTCCTGGAATTTCTCGCGCGACGGGAACAGCATGATCGAACGCCCGGTGTTGTCGCCCAGATCCTTGAAACGCTGCACCTGCAACGCGCCTGGTATGTGGCCGACGGTGTGATAACGGTGCGGGTGATAGCGCACTTCCAGTATCACCAGATTCGAGTTGCTTTCTTTCTCGGAGACCAGCCAGTCGGCGTCGACCAGGAAGGAGCGATCGGAAATAGCGGCAAAAGCCGTCGGCGCGAATGACAACAGGCAAAGCAACAGTGGGAGAAACAAGCGATTCAACATATTCGGCTCCTTGATGAAATTTGAACGGTGCGGTCAACACGCGGTATTGCGCAGTCTGGCGCGCACAAGCCGCGCGCGCCACGGTGGTTCGTACCAGTTCGAGCGGCTTTATTTACCCTCGAACTGAATGTAGGTCTGGTTGATATTGCGTTTGTGCCAGCCGTCGTAATGCTGCAGGTGATGAAATTGCGGCTGATCGGCGAGTCGTTCGGTCACCGCGTCGAGCGGTTCCCAATCACGCGCGGCGGGAATGACGTTGTCGGCCAGGAAATCCAGATAATTGCCGGTGTCGTGCCGCGCTTTGGCCAGATCACCGGGGTTGCCGTGGCCGGGTACGACGATCTTCGCCGGCAGTTGTTCCATCATCCGGAAGCTGTCGCGCCAGGCATCCACCGGGCTGTGCGGCCAGACGCCGAGCATGCGGTCGTGGAACACGATGTCGCCGGCGAACAGCACACCGGCGTGTGGCAGCAGCAGCACCGCGTCGCCGCGATAGTGCGCGTCACCCAGCCAGCGCAGTTGAAAGGCCATGCCGCCCAGTTCGAATTCGGCGAAATCGGCCCGCATCGGCGCCGGCGCGGTCAACGGCGTGGTGCCCTCGAAGCGGTCTTTCAATACGTTTTGCAGTAACGCGACATGGTTGTCGGCGTAGTGTTTCTGCCCGTTCACCGTGCGTTGCAGCGCGATGATGCGCGCGCCCTGGTCGGCGAAATAGGCGTTACCCAGCCAGCGGTGATCCTGCACGCCGATGTTGAACACCCAACGGATCGGCAGATCGGTCACCGAGCGCACGGCGGCCTCGATCAACGCCGCGCCTTGCCGTGAAGCGCCGCTGTCGATCAATGCAACACCGCTGCGGGTGACGACAAAGCCCAGGTTGTTGTTCAGCGCGTGGTTTTCATAGGTGCGGTTATTGGTCGGGCCGATCAGGGCGTAGACGCCGTCGGCGAGTTTTTGCGGGATGAGTTCGAAGGCCTGTACCGGGCTGAGCGTGATCGCCAGCATGCCCAGTAGCAAAGTGAAGGTGTTCAAAAGTGCGTGTAGCGATGCCATGGCAACCTCGTAATCAAGCCGTCTTGCGTGTGGACTTCTTGATGCTGAACCATCGGGTCGAAAATTCAACCTTGATTAAAAAAGGGTCGCGCGCGCGGCCCGAAATCGCTCTGTAACCAAGTGACAGGATGGTCGATATGACCTTCCTGTCAGCAACGACTTACTTGCCGAAATAGGCGTTCACGCCGGCCGTAAACACGTTGAAGTCCTTGGCGGGGGTTGCGCCAAATGCATCTTCAGAGCGATTTACGTAAGCCACGAAAACATCGGAGGTCTTGTTGAGCGGGTAACGAGCGCCCAGGCTCCAGGTGTCGATGTCGCGGCTGGAGTACTGCGTGGCATCTCGGTTTTGCGCAAGCGTGGCAATCAAGCGTGCTTTGCCTAGCTTGTAAATGCCATTGATGTACATATTCTTGCCCAGACCGATATCTTCGACGTCTTCATACATCACCGATACGGACCAGGGGCCTGGGTTATAGCGTCCCGCAACCTGCCAACCGCTGTCGTTGTGCATCTTGGTGTTGGCAACGAAAGGGGTGCCGCTACCAATGCGGTCGGAGTCGATATCAATCCAGTCCACACCGACATACCAAGGGCCTTGCTCGAACTTCATCCCAAGGCCGCTTGCCGTGCCACCTTGAAAGTTGGTCAGCGGGTTGGCGTTGTGTATGTTGTTCGTTTCGCCATCAAGCTGCTGCGAATGCCAAACCGCGGCTGTGAAACCGCCGCCGAACTTGGGCGATACATAGTCGAACGCATTGTTGAAATAGCTGGAATGCAGCGACGATGAGCCGAGGCGGCCACCGTAACCACGTGATTGCGGTTGCAGATCAAGCCAAGGGTCGATTTTGGTCAACGTCGCCTTGTAGGGGACGCCCAGTCGACCCAGACGAAGTTTGCCCCAACCACCCTGCAGGCCGGCGTAACCTTCGCGAAAATCGATGTCATTGGTGACGTCGTCGGCGGCGCCATAGCGCATTTCGGCTTGATATATCAGGTCGGTGCCCTCGAACATGGTGGGCGTGGTGCCCTTCAAGCCAAAATAGGAGGCGTTGCTTTTCAAGGTGGTGCCCTTGGAGCCGTTGCCGAAATCGTCCGAGTAGTTGTCTACCGACACCTGCACCCGGCCGTAAACCTGAAGCGCCTTATCTCGCGCCTTGGTTTCGGTTTCGGTCTTGACCTGTTTCTCGCCTTGCGCGGCCAGTTTCTTGGTCATCGCCTCGATCTGCGCCTGCATCAGTTTCATCTGTTCCTGCATCTGGCGCAGCACGGCGGCGTCGTCGGCCATCGCCGGGGCGATCAGGCCGGCGGCCAGGATCGCGGATAGAACGGGTTTCATGTTGAATTGCATTGTTTTTCCTCAGGTGGGTTGACCCATGACCAAACCGATCATGGGTGTAGCGGCGGCGCCGAGGACGCCGCCGCAATCGGACGCTGACGCGTGTCGATTACTTGTTCGGATAGACGTGGTTGGCGTTGGGCACGACCTTGTACGGATGGCCCTGGTCTTTCCAGACGGTGATGCCGCCCGGGGCGCGGTAGACGTTGGTGTAGCCGAGTTTCTTCGCCCAGACGGCGGCGTTATGCGAACGGCCGCACTTGGTGAAACCGCAATAGATGACGATCTTCTTGTTCAGATCCGGGCCTAGCACCTTGCGGTAGTCGGCTTGGGTCGGGGCGCCGTCGGCAACGTCCTTTTCCCAGACGCCGGCCATGTTGGATTGAAAACCGAAATTGATGGCGCCGTCGATGTAGCCCATTTCGAATTCCCACTTCGGATGCGCGTCGATCAGGACGAAATCCTCCTTGGCGTCGAGCATCGCTTTGACGTCGGCGATCTTGATCAGCTTGTAGCCGCCTTGCACGGTTTCATTGGCGACTTTCAGGGCCACCATTTCCACGTCGGTTTCCATCTGGATGCTGGTCAGGGCGAAGGCGCTGGTTCCGACCAGGGTCATGCCGGCAAACATGGCGGCGGCAAGGGCGTTTTTGAAGTTGAGTTGCATGGGTTGTCTCCTGTCGATATGGACGATTCGCCGAGGGGTTCGCGCGAACCGGTGAAACTAATCAGGCTCTGTCAGTGAAAACATGATCCTGATCAGGGTTGCGGCGGTATTTCTTCCCGCGCCGGTAGCAAGGTCAGTTTGCGGCTATCCCGCGTCACCCGGCCTTCGGCTTCCAGTTCGGCTACCGTGCGATACAGCGTTTCCGGTTCCAGCGCCAGTTCGCCGGCCAGTTCGGCCAGGCTGCTGGCCAGGTCGACGCAGCCGCTGCTGCCGCCTTCGCAGGCCAGGTAATGCAGGACGCGGTCGCGCGCGCGTTTCAGCCGCACCCGTTCATAACGCGAGCATTGCTTGCGCGCTTGTTTGGCCAAGGCCATCGCGAACGCCAGCGCGAAGTCGCCGTCCTCGCGCAGCGCCTGACGCAGCGCGTCGACCGGCAGCAGCGCGATCCGGCTGGGGCAAACCGCGACGCCATCGCAGACATAGGCGGGAGAGGCCAGCGCCGATTCGGCGAAGAACTCACCGGCCTTGCTGCGCACCATGACGCACTCGGCGCCATCGATGTGCGCGCGTACCGCCTTCATTTCACCGGTCAGCACGTAAACCAGGGAGGTCACCGCCTCGCCATGGCGAAACAGGACTTCGCCCTTGTTCAGCGGCACCACGCGCAGCGTCGCCGCCAAAGTGGCCGGCAGGAAGTCGGGTAACTGGAAAGCGGGGGAGCGGGGCATGCGTGCTGCCGTAAGAGGAATCCGGGAACCGCTGGTGTGGTGTTGCACGCTATCCGGCCCATAAAACGGCGGCTTTTCCCGCCATGCGTCGTTGCGAGCCCTTGCCGTATACCCCATACGGCCGCGGGCTCGC
>JAGUXX010000305.1 GCA_020061585.1 Betaproteobacteria bacterium
CCACGCGACGCAGCCGAGGAGGGCGAGCGTCGCGCCGAGCATTTCGCGCTGGTGCGCAAGCTCAATCTGGTCACCGCGCGTTGGGTCGTGCCCATGGCCTTGCCGCTGTTCCCCGAGCAGGTCGAACTGCTGCAACGCTTCGCCCTGTCCGACGCCGGCGCGGTGTGGTTCCGCGAGATGGCGGACGACACGCTGCGGCTGTTCAACCAGGGCTATCTGGACTACGACGCGGCGGCGTGGCGGGCGCATCTGGCTGGTGGGCCGCGACCGCTGTTGTCGACGCTGATCAGCGGCCGGCTGTCCGAGGCGGGGCTGTTCGCCGAGGACGTGTCGGTGTTCCGCATTTTCGCTTACGACGGCTTGGGCTCGATGGCGGCGGCGGCCAGCGTGCGCATGGGGCGCAAGGGCTTTCGCTGCCAGTTCCAGATGAGCGGCGAGTCGGTCGATCCGTTCGCCATCCTGTCGCACGAATTCGGCCATAGCCGCTACGGCGATCCACGCAGCGCCGGGCTGCCGCTGGGCGAGGCGCTGACCGTGGCGCGCTACGAAAACTCGGTGCGCCAGCGCAACGGCTTCCCGCCGCGTCTGGTGTATTACCTGCGCCTCGATCCTGGTCGCTCGCCGATCACCCGCAACCCGCTGCTGCTGCGTCTGCTGGCCTGGCGTGACCCGCCGAAGCCGCGGTTGGCCGATCTGGAATCGGTGGAGGGGCTGTATTGCGAATGCGCCGAAGCCCCCGGTCTGCATGACTGTCTGGCGTTGTTGCCGGCGGATGGCGAGGCGGCGCGCTCAGTGCTTGACCCGGCATCACCCGACCCCGAGCTTTGCGATCTGCGCTGGGTGGCGGTCAGGGTGGAGCCGCGGGCCGACGCGGAAGCGCCTGAACCTTGAACCTTCAGCGTCGATTACTTGCGGGCCCGCGAGCCGTTTTGAGCCGGAATCGCGCTGCCTTGGGCGTAGAGCAGAAAAACCGTCGGCCGTTTCTGGATGTCGGGTTGGCGCTTGCGCCAGGCTGAAACGGGCAGCGTGACCAGGTATTCGCTGTCCAGCGTCAGGTCGCAGGCGAGGGTGAGCAGCGTATCGGGCTGGCAGGCGGCCAGAATGGTGTCCAGCATGGCCTGATTGCGATACGGCGTCTCGATGAACACCTGCGCCGCATCGTCTTTCCGCGACATTCGTTCCAGTTCCCGCAGCGCGGAGGCGCGTGCGTCCGATTTGGCCGGCAGATAGCCGTGGAAAGCGAAACGTTGACCGACCAGGCCGGAACCCATGAGCGCGAGAAGTATCGAGGAGGGGCCGGTCAACGGGCGCACGCGGATGCCATGTTGATGCGCCAGGCGGACCAGATTCGCGCCGGGATCGGCCACTGCCGGGCAGCCGGCTTCCGAGATCAGACCGACATCAAGGCCTGCCAGAAGCGGGGCGATCAGCGTTTCCAGCGCGCTGGCCGGGGTGTGTTCGTTGAGTTCCAGCAGGGTGAGTTGCTGGATCGGCGTGGCGCTGGGCAGTTGCTTCAGGAAGGCGCGCGCGGTCTTAGCTTGTTCGACGATGAAGGTAGTCAAACCGGCGGCGATGCGCCGGGTTTCTTCCGGCAGAACCTGGCTGAGCGGGGAGTGCGTGCCAGAATCGCCCAGCGGCGTCGGGATCAGGTAGAGGATGCCGGCCACGTCAACACATCCAGTCCTTCGTTGGCGAGCATTTCAGTCAGTTTGATCAATGGCAGGCCGACCAGCGCGTTTGGATCTTCGGTCTCGAAGCGGGCGATCAGCGCGATGCCGAGCGATTCGCTCCTGGCGCTGCCGCAGCAGTTGTAGGGTTGATCCTTGTGCAGATAGGCGGCGATCTGCGCGTCGCTGTAGTCGCGCATCACCAGACGCACCGGCACGTTGGCGGTTTGCGCGCGGCCGGTTTTGGCATTGAGCAGGGTCAGCGCGGTGTGGAATTCCAGCGCCTTGCCGCGCATGCGTTTGAGCTGCGCGACAGCGTTGTCGAAATTGCCGGGTTTGCCGAGTTGCTCGCCTTCCAGCAAGGCGACCTGGTCGGAACCGATGATCAGCGCGTCGGGAAACTTGACCGCGACCGCGCGTGCCTTCAGCAACGACAGTCGCTGCGCGGTTTCGTCTGGCGATTCGCCTGGCAGCGGCGTCTCGTCGACATCCGGCGCGGCGACATCGAACGGCACGCCGAGACGGGCGAGCAGATCGCGGCGGTAGGGGGAGGTGGAGGCGAGGACGAGGTGCATGCGGTGTTTAGTGAAATGTGATGCGGCTGCGCCGCTGGTGAAACGTGAAACGCCCACTTTTCACGTTTCACCTGAGCCGCGCAGCGGCGAGTCACGTTTCACGCATCAGGTTTCCGGCTGAATCTCCACCAGCACCTGATCCGGCGTGACTTGGTCGCCCTTGGCGACGTGCACGGCGACGACGGTGCCGGCGACCGGGGCCTGGACTTCGTTTTCCATCTTCATCGCTTCGATGACCAGCACACCGTCGCCGGCCTTGATCTTGTCGCCGACCTTGACCTTGACGTCGACGATGGCGCCCGGCATGGCGGTGGTGACGCAACCGGCATGGGTTGGGCGTGGCCGCTGTTTGCTGCCGCCGGCGGAGTCCGCCTTGCCGCCCGAGGATTTGCGCGGCGCGCTGGAGCCGGGGGTGACTTCCACTTCATCCAGGGCTTCCAGCAACACTTCCTCGGCGACACCATCGACTTGCACATAGAAGGGGCGCTCGCCGTCGCCACCCTGGCCGGTGCCTTTGATGCGGATGTGATAGGTCTCGCCATGCAGCGTGACGTTGAACTCGCTCGGCGCATACACCGCCGGGCAGGCGGTGGCCAGCTTGGCTTCCGGCGGCAGCAACGGTTCCGGCGCCAGCGCGCCGCTGGCGCGTTCGAGCAGGAAAGTGCGGCCGAGGTCGGGGAACATGGCATAGGTCAGCACGTCCTCGTCGGATTTCGCCAGACCTTCGGCTTCGCCACGCAGCTTGTCCAATTCGTCGCCGAGCTGATCGGCCGGGCGGCAGGTGATGACCTCCTGATCGCCGACCGCCATTTTCCTCACCTCTTCGTTGACCTGACCCGGCGCCGCGCCGTAGCGGCCGAGCAGGTAGTTCTTGACTTCGTTGGTCACCGATTTGTAGCGGCCGCCGGTCAGCACATTCAATACCGCCTGGGTGCCGACGATCTGCGAGGTCGGCGTGACCAGCGGCGGATAGCCCAGGTCTTCGCGCACCCGGGGGATTTCCGCCAGCACCGCGTCCATGCGGTCCAGGGCGCCTTGTTCCTTCAACTGGTTGACCAGGTTGGAGATCATTCCACCCGGCACTTGCGAGATCAGGATGCGGCTGTCGACCTGCTGGCCCTGCATCTCGAACTGCCAGTATTTCTTGCGTACTTCCTTGAAGTAGGCGGTGATTTCCTGCAATTTGATCAGATTGATGCCGGTGTCGTATTCGGTGCCGGCGAAGGCGGCGACCAGACTTTCCGTGGTGGGATGGCTGGCGCCTTCGGAGAACGCGGAAATACAGGTGTCGATCATCACCGCGCCGGCTTCGACGCCCTTCATGTGCGCCATGCTGGCCAGGCCGGAGGTGGCGTGGCTGTGCAGATGGATGGGGATCGCAACCGCCGCCTTCAGCGACTTGACCAGTTCCATGGTGGTGTAGGGCGTCAGCAGGCCGGCCATGTCCTTGACCGCGATGGTGTCGCTGCCCATGGCTTCCAGTTGTCGCGCCATCGAGACGAAATAGTCGATGTCATGTACCGGGCTGGTGGTGTAGCACAGCGTGCCTTCGGCATGTTTGCCGGCGGCTTTCACGGCTTCGATGGACACCCGCATGTTGCGCAGATCGTTCATCGCGTCGAACACGCGGAACACGTCGACGCCGTTGTCGGCGGATTTCTGCACGAAGGCGCGCACCAGATCGTCCGGGTAGTGCCGGTAACCGAGCAGGTTCTGGCCGCGCAGCAACATCTGGATACGCGAGTTGGGCAGCGCCCGGCGCAACTTGCGCAGGCGTTCCCACGGGTCTTCCTTGAGAAACCGCACGCAGGCGTCGAAGGTGGCGCCGCCCCAGGCTTCGAGCGACCAGAATCCGGCGTTGTCGAGTTTGGCGCAGATCGGCAACATGTCTTCGGTGCGCATGCGGGTAGCGATCAGGGACTGATGTCCGTCGCGCAGCACCAGTTCGGTGATCTTGACTTGAGTCATCGTGGCTTCCTTGTAAATCTGACTGGCGAGAGGCGTGTTTCAAATGCCCAGATGCGCGGCAATCGCCGCGGAAATCGCGGCCGCCTTCATTTCCGGCGGCTGGCGCACGGCGTAATTGAGCAGTTCCGGGTGCGATTCGACAAAACTGGTGTTGAACCGGCCGGTGCGGAATTGCGCGTTGAGCAGAATTTCCTGGTAGTAGGGAATGGTGGTTTTGACGCCGTATACGCCCATGTCGTCGAGGCTGCGGCGGCCGCGTTCGATGACGCCTTCCCAGGTCAGCGCCCAGACCGTCAGCTTGGCGCACATCGAGTCGTAATACGGCGGGATGGTGTAGCCGGAATACATCGCCGCGTCGGTGCGCACGCCCGGGCCGCCGGGCGCGTAGTAGCGCGTGATGCGGCCGAAACTGGGCAGAAAACCATTCTTCGGGTCTTCCGCGTTGATGCGGAATTCCATCGCGAAACCGCGATGGCGAACATCCTCCTGCTTGTATTGCAGCGGCAGTCCGTTGGTGATGCGGATCTGTTCCTGCACGATGTCGATGCCGGTGATGGTTTCGGTCACCGTGTGTTCGACCTGCAAGCGGGTATTCATTTCCATGAAGTAGAACTGGTTGTCGGTGTCGAGCAGAAATTCGACGGTACCGGCATTCTCGTAACCGACCGCCTTGGCCGCGCGCACCGCCAGCTTGCCGATGTATTCGCGCTGCGCTTCGGTCAATTGCGGCGACGGGGCGATCTCGATCAGTTTCTGGTTGCGGCGCTGGATGGAACAATCGCGCTCATAGAGATGCACGCAGTTGCCATGGCTGTCGCCGAGGATCTGGACTTCGATGTGCTTCGGGTTGACGACGCACTTTTCCATGAACACTTCCGGCTTGCCGAACGCTTTGCTGGCTTCCGACACCACGCGTACATAGTTGTTGACCAGTTCGTCGTCCGAGTCGCAGCGGCGAATGCCGCGTCCGCCACCGCCATTGGTGGCTTTGAGCATGATCGGATAACCGATCTTCTTGGCCAGTTTGAGCGCCTCGTCGGCATTTTCCAGGTTGTGATCGGAGCCCGGAATGACCGGAATGCCGGCCTTGATCATCGCCAGACGGGCCTGGATCTTGTCGCCCATCTGGGTGATGACTTTGGCCGACGGGCCGATGAACTTGATGCCGCGCCGGGCGCAAACCTCGGCCAGAACCGGGTTTTCGGAGAGGAAGCCGTAGCCGGGATGCAACGCGTCACATCCCGAGGCCACCGCCAGATTGACGATGTTGTGGGCGTTCAGATAACCCAGCACCGGGTCGGAGCCGATGTTGTAGGAAGCATCGGCCTTCTTGACATGCAGGCCGTGCCGGTCGGCGTCGGTATAAATGGCTACCGCCTGGATACCCATTTCCTTGCAGGCGCGAACGATACGAACGGCGATTTCACCCCGGTTTGCGATGAGAATTTTCCTGATCACGCTTGGACCTTAAAAGTGGTGGCGTCTTTGACAAAAACAGCCGCGCAGCTTAACATTTACGGCTTATGTCTGCACGGAGACCCTTTGACAGCCTGCAATTCGCCAAGTCCGGCGAGAGCCTGAGCGGCAGTTTACGCGTCGAAGAGTTACCGCGTTTGAGTGATAGTTTGAGGCCAGATGATGTTGCGGTGCAATACCGGCTGGTCGGGGTAAAGGCTTCCGGGCGTCCCGCGCTGCGTCTGCAAGTAACGGCCAAGGTATGGTTGACTTGCCAGCGCTGCATGACGCGTTATGCGGAATTGCTGGAACTGGACAGCGTGTTGCCGGTGGCGCGCAATGAGGCGGAGTTGCTGCGTTGGGAAGCGCTGGATCCCTTGCTTGACGCGCTGGTCGCCGATCCGGCGCTGGATCTGGCGGCGTTGGTGGAAGACGAGATTCTGCTAGGCATACCGCTGGTGCCGATGCATGCCGAGGGTGATTGCGACCCGGACGGGCTGGCGTTGATGAATGAACATTGATCGGGTTGAAGCTCGATTTTTTTGATTTGAAGTATTTAGATTTGGTTTTCTGGAGATAGTCATGGCCGTTCAGCAGAACAAGAAATCCCCTTCCAAGCGTGGCATGCATCGCGCCCACGATTTTTTGACCACGCCGCCGACGGCGGTCGAGCCGACCACCGGCGAAATTCATCTGCGCCACCATATCAGCCCGACCGGCTTTTATCGTGGTCGCAAGGTGCTCAATACCAAGGCTGACAACAGCTGATTTTGTCGCCGCCCGGCCAGTATCGATGCCAGGCTCCCGAACCGGATTTCCTGGATTGATCGGTCATGCGCGAAATTACTATCGCTGTTGATGCCATGGGGGGCGATCACGGCCCGCATGTCACGGTCAAGGCGGCGCTCGATTTCCTGCACAAAAATCCCGACGTCAATATCGTCCTGGTCGGCCTGCAGGATGCGATCAACGCCGAGCTGAGTGTCAACAAGTCCACGGCGGGCACGCGTCTGCGGGTTTGTCACGCCAGCGAAGTGGTGAAGATGGACGATCCGCTGCCGGTGGCGCTGCGTACCAAAAAAGACTCTTCGATGCGGGTCACCGCCGATCTGGTCAAGCGCGGCGAGGCGGATGCGGGGGTTTCCGCCGGCAATACCGGCGCCTTGATGGCGGTGTCGCGCTTCGTGCTGAAGACCCTGCCCGGCATCGATCGCCCGGCTATCGCCTCCACCCTGCCTTCGCGCAAGGGCAGAACCTATATGCTCGATCTGGGCGCCAACGTCGATTGCACGGCGGAACATCTGCGCCAGTTCGCCATCATGGGTTCGGCGCTGGTCGCCGCCATCGAACACAAGGACCGGCCCAGCATCGGTTTGCTGAATATCGGCGAAGAGGAAATCAAGGGCAATGATGTGGTCAAGCAGGCCGGTGAACTGTTGCGCGCCAGCGGTCTGAATTTTTCCGGCAATGTCGAAGGTGACGATATCTACAAAGGCACCGTCGATGTCGTGGTCTGCGACGGCTTTGTCGGCAATGTGGCATTGAAGACTTCCGAAGGCCTGGCGAAACTGATCGGCGACCAGTTGCGCACCGAATTCAGGAAAAATCCGCTGACCCGTCTGGCCGGCCTGTTCTCGCTGCCGGTGTTGCGGGCATTCAAGCGCAAGCTCGACCCGCGACGTTACAACGGCGCCAGCTTGCTGGGCCTGAATGGCGTGATCATCAAGAGCCACGGCTCGGCTGATGTGTTTTCTTTCGAGCAGGCGATCCTCAAGGCCGCCGAGGAAGTGCGCGGCGGCCTGCTGCGGCGCATTGCCGATCAGGTCGGCGCCCACCATGACCTGCCGAACGGCTTGCTTGAAGAAGGAGAGTTGGCGTGACGCACGAAGTCTCCCCGATGTCCAGAATCTATTCCCGCATCGTCGGCACCGGCAGTTATCTTCCGGCGCATGTGCTGACCAATGCCGATCTGGAAAAACGCATCGAGACCACCAGCGAGTGGATCGTCGAGCGTACCGGCATCCGTGAGCGGCATATCGCGGCGGAAGGCGAGCTGACCAGCGATCTGGCGCAGAAAGCGGCCGAGAGCGCGATCGAGGCGGCCGGCATCGATGCCGGTGATATCGAGCTGATCGTGGTCGCCACGACAACTTCCGATCGGGTGTTCCCGAGTACCGCCTGCGTGTTGCAAGCCAAGTTGGGGATCACCAACAGTTGTCCGGCGCTGGATGTGCAGGCGGTGTGCAGCGGTTTCGTTTATGCGGTGTCGGTGGCCGATCAATTCATTCGTTCCGGTCAGGTCAAGACCGCGCTGGTGGTCGGCGCCGAGACGCTGTCGCGCATTACCGACTGGACCGATCGCAGCAACTGCATGTTGTGGGGCGATGGCGCCGGCGCGGTGATACTGCGCGCCTCGGACCGGCCGGGCATCATCGCCACGCATCTGCATGCCGATGGCCGCTATCAGGATCTGCTGTTTGTCGACGGCGGTGTGTCGCTGAAGAAGGAAGGCGCGTGCTACATGCGCATGTCCGGTAACGCGGTGTTCAAGATGGCGGTCAATACGCTGGATGCCATCGTCGATGAAACCCTGGCCGCCAACGGCCTGCAAAAATCCGATATCGACTGGCTGGTGCCGCACCAGGCCAACATCCGTATCATCCAGGCCACCGCCAAGAAGCTCGGCATGAGCATGGATCGGGTGGTGGTGACCGTCGACCGGCATGGCAATACCTCGGCCGCGTCGATTCCGCTGGCGCTCGATGTCGCCGTGCGCGAAGGCAAGATCAAGGCCGGCGAACGGGTGTTGATGGAGGCTTTCGGTGGCGGCTTTACCTGGGGCTCGGTGCTGGTGCAATTCTGACCCGGATATTTCATAAATGCTCGCGTGCCCTCGCTGGTTCCTTGTTCGCACTGGAAAGTTTCGCTCAGTCGGGCGTATGAATAACTACGCCACTCCTTCGCGAAATTCCCAGTGCAAACAAGGTCCTGCGCGATCATCACGCGAATTTATGAAATATCCGGGTTAATCCGTCGACGAAATCGATCGCTGCGGTTTCGGTAACAGCCTACTTGCGGAGACTTGGTATGAAATTCGCGTTTGTATTCCCGGGACAAGGTTCGCAATCGGTCGGCATGCTGCAGGCCTATGGCGATGCGGCGCCGATCCGCGACACCCTGGCGCAAGCCTCGCGGGCGCTGGACCTGGATCTGGCCGAGATGATCGCCGCCGGTCCGGCCGAACTGCTCAATCAGACCGTGAATACCCAGCCGGCGATGCTGGCGGCGGGGGTGGCGGTGTACCGTCTGTGGCTGGATCAAGGCGGCGCCGCGCCGGCCATCATGGCGGGTCACAGTCTGGGTGAGTACACCGCCTTGGTCTGCGCCGGCGCGCTGGATTTCGCCGATGCCGTCAGGCTGGTGCGCTTGCGCGCCGAGGCGATGCAGGCGGC
>JAGUXX010000039.1 GCA_020061585.1 Betaproteobacteria bacterium
GCACCGTCTACCGCGAGATTCGCAACGCCCTGACCGACATGGAAAAACTCTTCGGCCTGCTGCACCGACCGCCGGAAATCATCGATGCCGCCGACGCCAGGCCGCTGACGGCCAATCGCGGCGAAGTGCGTTTCGAACAGGTCGGCTTCGCCTACGACCCGCGCCGGACGATCTTGCATGAGGTCAGCTTCGTTATTCCGGCCGGACACAAACTGGCCGTGGTCGGCGCCAGCGGCGCCGGCAAATCGACGCTGTCGCGGCTGCTGTTCCGCTTCTATGACGTCAGCGGCGGCCGGATCCTGGTCGACGGCCAGGACATCCGCCAGGTCACCCAGGCCAGCCTGCGCAAGAGCATCGGCATCGTGCCGCAGGACACCGTGCTGTTCAACGACACGCTGTATCACAACATCGCCTACGGCCGCCCCGACGCCAGCCGCGAAGAAGTCCTCGAAGCCGCCCGCGCGGCCAGTCTAGACCGCTTCATCGAAGGTCTGCCGGACGGCTACGAAGCGCTGGTCGGCGAACGCGGCCTGAAACTCTCCGGCGGTGAAAAGCAGCGCGTCGCCATCGCCCGCGCGATTCTGAAGAATCCGCCGATCCTGGTGTTCGACGAAGCCACCTCGTCGCTCGACAGCGGCACTGAACAGTCAATCCAGAACGAACTGGCGCGCATCTCGCGGAACCGCACCACGCTGGTCATCGCGCATCGATTGTCGACCGTGGTCGACGCCGACGAGATTCTGGTGCTGGAAGAAGGCCGCATCGTCGAACGCGGCAAACATGCCGAGCTACTGGCCGAGGATGGCCGCTATGCCGCGATGTGGCGGCTGCAACAGCGCGAAGAAACGCAACCTGTCGAGTAGATCCAGGCCAGCCGGCGACAGGCGTATGCTGGCGGTCCGCGTGGTGCATCGTGGTAGCCAGCCTCCGCCTGAAAGGAAAACCTTATGAGCAGCATAAAAACCGACGAACTGTTCGACATCCTGCGCGCCGCCTGCGCCCGTCAGTTCGGTTTCAATCCCCGCCGCATCAGCGCCGGCATGCGTTATGTCGGCAAGGAAGGCCACGGCAAGGATGTCGTGCATGTGTTCCGCGATGCCGCAACCCATTCGCAAGTCGCGCTGAAGAATACCTTCGCCACCTTGCGCGAGAAGGCGGGCGACAAACCGCATTGGACGGAAGCCGAGAAGGCGCATTACAAAAGCGGCGATGCCGAAATCGACGCCGAGATCGCGGCGAAACAGGCCGAACTCGATTAAATCCGCAATTGCGCGCTGTATCGCGACCACCGCGAACAACTGTTGTCGCATTACACCGATTGGCCCGGCTTCCAGCCCGACGGACCGCACCCGGGCGTAGCCGCCAGAGCGCTGATACACGCTCTCGCCGAGGCCAAGGACGCAAGACTGACCGAGTTTGTCGAACACACCCATGTGCACGACCTTGAGCAACTGGCGCATCTGTTGCTGGCGCCGTGCCACGCCGAAATTGAAGCCGCCCGGGGCTGAGTAGGGAATACTGATAGCGTCTTCCGCCGTATGCATCACGCGTTGGCGGAAGGCGCCGGCAAGAAACGGCCATAAAGCGAACTTGAACCGAGTCACAACAACGGCCCGTTCACCCCGCCAAAGCCGACATTCGACCCAATGCAGGCGGAATGCGGTTCAACCGCCGCCCGCAGGCATCGCTCAGCGCACGAAGGCCTTGCGCCCGGCATACACCGCCGATTCACCCAGATATTCCTCGATCCGCATCAACTGGTTGTACTTCTCCACCCGCTCGCCTCGGCACGGCGCGCCGGTCTTCAGGTGGCCGGTGCCGAGCGCGACGGTGAGGTCGGCGATGAAGCTGTCGACCGTCTCGCCGCTGCGGTGCGACACCATCGCGCCCCAGTTGGCGCCGTAGGCCAGGTTCACCGCCGCCACCGTTTCGGTCAGCGAGCCGATCTGGTTCAGCTTGATCAGCACCGCGTTGGCGACGTTTTCGTCGATGCCACGCTGGATGCGCTCGACGTTGGTGACGAACAGGTCGTCGCCGACCAACTCGATCTGGTCGCCCAGCTTCGCGTTGAGCAACTTCCAGCCCGCCCAGTCATCCTCGGCCAGACCGTCTTCCAGCACGACGAAGGGGTATTTGGCTACCCAGTCGGCGTACATCGCCACCATCTCGGCGGCGTCCACTTTGCGGCCCTCGGTGCGCAGGTGATACAGGCCATCCTCGTAGAAACCGCTGGAAGCCGGGTCGAGGGCGATCACCACGTCGTCGCCGGGGCGGTAACCGGCCTGTTCGATGGCCTGGACGATCAAATCCATGGCGTCCGAGTTGCGTTTCAGTACCGGCGCGAAGCCGCCCTCGTCGCCGACGCCGACGGAATAGCCGCCATCCTTGAGCACCTTCTTCAGCGCGTGATAGACCTCGCTGCCCCAGCGCAGCGCCTCGGCGAAGTTGGCCGCGCCGACCGGGGCGATCATGAATTCCTGCAAGTCGGTACCTTGCCAGTTGGCGTGGGCGCCGCCGTTCAGGATGTTGAACATCGGCACCGGCAGGCGGCAGGCCGCCGCGCCGCCGAGATAGCGGAACAGCGGCAGATTGCAGGCAGTCGCGGCGCTGCGCGCCACCGCCAGGCTGACCCCGAGAATGGCGTTGGCGCCCAGCTTCTCCTTGTGCGGCGTGCCGTCCAGCGCCAGCATGGCGCGGTCCACCGCGCCCTGATCGAGGGCATCCATGCCGATCAGCGCGGCCTTGATCTCGTTGTTGACGTGGCCGACCGCCTTCTTCACGCCCTTGCCGCCGTAGCGGGCTTGGTCGCCATCGCGCAGTTCCAGGGCTTCATGAATGCCGGTGGAAGCGCCGGAAGGCACGGCGGCGCGGGTGAAGGTGCCGTTGTTCAAGGTGACTTCGACTTCCACGGTGGGATTGCCACGCGAGTCGAGGATTTCGCGAGCGTGGAGGGTTTGAATACCTGTGTTCATGGTTTGACTCCTTGGTTTATGTAATGGAATGAATGCCGCGCAACGTCCATATCGGCAGCAGCATAGCCGCCGTCAGGGCGCAGGTGGCGGAAAAAGTGAAGGCTGCCAACGCGCCGGCCTGTTGATCAAGCACGCCGAACAGCGGCGAAGCGGGCAACTGCATGGCCCCACCCGCCATGCCACAGGCAGCCAGCTTCAATCGCCGCCGCAACCGCCGCCGCAACTGCTGTCTCCGCCGCCATCGCCGCCGCCGGCATCGCATTCCGCGAGTCCGCCGCCGGAACAGGCAAAGCCGCCGCAGCCGCCGCCGCAACTCGATGTCGATGCCTGCGTCGGTTTTTCCAGGCTGTAGATATTTCCGTTGGCGATGGCCAGTTTCTGATCGATCGCGAACAGCAGCGGCAGCCGGGTAGGGTGCTTGGGGTTGATGTTCTCCTCCAGGCAGGCCTGTCGCCAGGTCCGGCGCATGCCGGCATCCCGGGAGATGCCGGGGATCATCCTCGCCGCCGGGATGTGGTGGAAATAGGCGCCGAACGCCTGGTCGCAAAAGGCGCTGTACTCACGCGTGTCCAGGATGAACTCATGCCACAGGTCGTCGACTACCCGGGAAGGCATGCCGATGCCGGCCGGCGCCGTGCGCAGGTGGACCAGGAAAAAACTGCGCAACGCGCGGGCGACGAGGAATTCGTCTTTCTCCGTCAATGCCGGGTGGGCTTTACGCAAACCATCCAGCAACACGCGAGAAAACACATGGCCGCGGATGAACTGTTCACGCTGCAATGTTCGGTGGCGCCGGGACATGTAGGCCGCACCGATCGCCAGACCGGCGATCAAGGCAATCAACAGCAACAGGGCAATGGACATTTTGATTGCTCAATCTCGACGGTTGCGTCTGCCCCAGGCCAAGGCCGACATGCCGACCAACACGACACCGCCGAAGCCCATGGCCAGATTGACCACCGGTACTTGCTCCAGCAGCGCGTAGGCGCCGACGAAGGCCAGCATGACCAGGTTTTCCCACAGATTCTGGACCGCCAGCGCATGCCCGGCGCCGACGCTGCGATGGCCACGCTCTTGCAGCAAGGCGTTGAGCGGCACCACGAACAGGCCTCCCGCCGCGCCGATGGCGGCCAGCAACAGCGCGGTGGGGATCAGCGTGGTTTGTTGGGCGAACAGCAATACCAGCGGCCCCAGCAGCAGGCCGCCGATCAACGCGCGATTGACGTTCTCCAGCCGGATCAACAGCCCGGCCAGCGCGGCGCCGATGACGATGCCGATCGACACCACGCCCATCAGATTGGCCGGCATCTGGTTGCTGGCGATGCCCAGCGCCACCGGCACCCAGGCGAACAGCAACAGCCGCAAGGTGGAACCGGTGCCCCAGAACAGGCTGGTGCCGAGCAGGCTGAAACGGGTGTCGCGGTCGCGCCAGAGGCTGCGCAGCGAATCCAGGAACTGGCGCAACAGATCGGCCGCGATAAAAAGCCCCCTCTCCCCCAGCCCCTCCCCCGCTTGCGGGGGAGGGGAGGTAAATGGATGCTCCGGCGGCAGGCGCGGAATCAGCAGGTTGATCAGGGCGGCCAGGGTATAGAAGCCGATCACGCCGGTGAACGCCCAGGACAGCGATTGGTCGGCCAGCCAGCCGCCGACCAGCACCCCGAGCAGGATCGCGACGATGGTCGAACCCTCCAGCATGCCGTTGGCCTTGACCAGTTTTTCCGGCCCGAACAGTTGGCTGAGGATGCCGTACTTGGCCGGGCTGTAGGCGGCGGCGCCGATGCCGGCCATGCCGTAGCACAGCAGCGGGTGCAGACCGGCCGCCATGGCCGCGGCGCCGGTCAACTTCAGGCCGTTGGCGAACAGCATCACGCGGCCCTTGGGAAACGCGTCGGCCAGCGCCCCGACGAAGGGCGCGAGCAGGATGAACGGAATCACGAAAAAGGCTTGCAGCAGGGGAATCCAGCCCAGGTGACCCGCTGATTTGACCAGCGCGATGGCGGTGATCAGCAAGGCGTTGTCGGCGAAGGCGGAGAAGAACTGCGCCAGCAGCACCGCGCCCATCGGCAGGGACAGCAAAGGTCGGTCTTCGATAGGGGAAGTCATGCGGCTTTCCGATCAAAAAAAT
The DNA here is from genome assembly GCA_020061585.1 of Betaproteobacteria bacterium. Taxonomy (GTDB): domain Bacteria; phylum Pseudomonadota; class Gammaproteobacteria; order Burkholderiales; family Thiobacillaceae; genus PFJX01. The sequence goes on from JAGUXX010000039.1 coordinate 5,098, forward strand.
CACGTGTCTCGAATACCGCATCGGCAAAGCCGACGCCGTTGTAGCGCAGCAGCCGTTTCAGCGCGAAATCGAACAGCAGCGGATTGTGTTCGCGCAGGCCGATGAGGAACGCTTGGGTTGCCGCGTCCAGCAGTTGTAGCTTGATCAGTTTGCGCAGTGATGTCAGCAACGGGATGCCGGGCAGCGGGTAATCGGAGCCGTTGAGCAGGCGGTTGTGCCATTCCGGTCGCGCCAGCAGGGTTTGCAGCACCTCGGCGCGGTTGAACTGGGTGACGGCGGAGATGTCGGCGTACAGGCCGGGCTTGCGGCTGTCCATCAATTGCGCGAACAGTTCGAAGCTGGAGCGGCGTTTTCCCGCGTCATCCAGGTCGTCGCCATGCGAGGCGCAATGCGCCACCACGACGCGCACGCCGAGATCCAGCGGGCGTCGCAGCCGCAACGGATTGCCGTAGGTCTGGCGGGCGCTGCCGGCCACCGCCGCCTCGTGGCCGGCGTGGCTGATCAGCGGCAGATCGTGGCGCGCCAGCATGCGGTAAAACGCATCGCAGCGCGGCGAGCCGGGGTCGATGCCCATCGCCGCCGGCAGCCATTTCACCGCCACCGCGCCGTCGGCGATGGCCCGCTCCAGCGCCGCCAGCGCATCGTGGCGATACGGATGGATCGATGCCGCCCATTGCATGCGGGTCGGATGGGCAAGCGCCACGCGCGCGGCGTAGGCGTTGGGCACATGGAAAGCGCTGGCATCGCGCAGCGCGCGGCCTTGTTCGTCATGCGCCCAGTCGAACGCGTACAACACAATTTGCGCGCCGGCCGGGAAGCCGTCCATCAGGTTTTCCAGGCGGGCGACGAAGCTGGCGTCGATCTGGCCGGGCGCGTCGTGCACGCAGCCGGCATTCATGTAGAAAATCTTCTGGATGTATTGCAGCGGGTTCCACAGGCTGTCCATTTTCGGATTGGCCCAGGCGCCGCTGTCGCGATCTCCAACGCCGACCAGATGCGCGTGCACATCCCAAACCTTGGCCGGATCGAGGCCAGACCAGATGCGTTGCATCAAGGGATGTTGGGCCAGTTCCGGCGGCAAGCCGGCGCGGCACGGGTTGAGCAGGCCAGCTTGCGGCCACAGGCTCCAACCGGCCAGGCCGAGACCGCCGACGATGCCGGCGCGCTTGAGGAATTGGCGGCGGTTCATGCGGATTCCTGCGTCGTAGGGTGCGCCATGCGCACCATGCCGGGTGTATCGGTGCGCATGGCGCACCCTACGAATAGACTCATGCCGCCTCCGCCATCTTCTTCAACGTCACATGATCGATCTTGCCGGTGCCCAGCAAGGGCAGCGCATCGACCACCCGGATCTCGCGCGGCACGGCGATTTCCGGCGTGCCGCCGGCGCGGGC
>JAGUXX010000056.1 GCA_020061585.1 Betaproteobacteria bacterium
ACTCGGCGCCATGCCGGTTTGCGGCGTGGGGGCAAACTGTTCCGGCGCGGTCCGCCACATGGTCAGCACCAGGGTGGAAGCCAGCACCACGACCGCCATGCTGGAGGCCGGCAGCAGCCAGTGTCGCCAGCCGGCGGGGCGGGACGTGGTCGTCCGCGCCGCTTGGCGGGCATGCTCCAGGATGCGCGCATCCAGGGCCGCGCCCGGCTCGGGATGCGCGGCATCGCGGTAGGCCTGGGTCAACAGCGGATCGTGTTCTTCCATGGCGCTTGCTCCAATGTTCACCGCCGCCCGGACAGCATGCCACGCAGGCGCGCGTAGGCATATCGCAGGCGGCTCTTGGCGGTCTCGCGGCCGACACCGGTGGTATGGGCGATGGCGTCCGGTCCCATGCCGCCTTCCTCGGCCAGCAAAAATGCTTCGCGCTGCGGCGCCGGCAGTTCGGCCAGCGCCGCCAGGATATGACGCGCCAGTTGCTTGCGTTCCAGCAACGTGTCGGGTGATTCGTGCGTCGGCGTCGGCAGGTTGTCCAGCGTTTCATCATCGACCGCGTCATACAACGCCGCCATGCCCCGGGCCTCGGCGCGATAGTGATCCATCAGCCGGTTGTGGGCGATACGGAACAACCAGGTGGAGAAGCGCGCGGTCGGTTGGTAGCCGTCGCGCGCGCCGACCACGCGCAACCAGACTTCCTGGAACAGCTCGTCGGCGCGCGTGGCGGCCTGATGCGCAAGATAGCGGTACAGCCGGCCGCGCCAACGCGTGTACAACACCTCGAATGCCGCGGCCTCGCCGTCACGATAGGCCAGCATCAGGGCTTCGTCGCTACGCGGATCGTCCATTCCTTGCATGGTTATAAACGCCGCCGCCCCGGCAATGGGGTTAACGGGCGATCGCGCGGCGTCGATTGCTGCGCCATGACCGCCGCTATTCGCCCAGCGCCCGCGCGATGAAGTTGCGCGACACGCGGGTTCGCGGCACCCGCGTGTTTTTGCCGCCGCCGAACCATTGCCGCACATCGTCATCCAGGCCGATGCCATGCATGTAGTTGTACAGCGCCTTGTTCAGCGCGACGCCGAGCGTGTCGTGATCAACGCCGGTCGGGTCATTGAAACCGACATCATTCTTGGCGAACGACACCGGCGGCAGGGGTTTCAAAGTCACACCGAACTGCTCTGGATGCAGCCCGACCGGCGAATGCACGGTGCAGACGAAGCGATGGAAAAAGCCGGACTGGATGCAGCCGGCGGCGAACAATTGCCGCACATATTCCAGCGCATCGACGGTGTCCTGCACGGTTTGCGTCGGGAAGCCGTACATCAGGTAGGCATGCACCAGGATGCCGGCGTCGCTGAAGGCACGGGTAACGCGCGCCACCTGCTCGACCGTGACGCCTTTCTGCATCAGTTTCAGCAGCCGGTCGGAGGCCACTTCCAGGCCGCCGGAAACCGCGATGCAGCCGCTGTCGGCCAGTTGCAGACAGAGTTCCGGCGTGAAGGATTTTTCGAAGCGGATGTTGCCCCACCAGGAAATCGCCCGATTGCGTTTTTCCAATTCCTCGGCCAGCGCCTTCAAGCCTTTCGGCGGCGCGGCTTCGTCGACGAAGTGGAAGCCGGTCTGGCCGGTTTCCGCGATGATGGTTTCGATGCGATCAACCAGGGTCGCGGCGGCGATGGCGTCGTAGCGGCCGATGTAATCGAGCGAGACATCGCAGAAGCTGCACTTTTTCCAGTAACAGCCATGCGCCACGGTCAGCTTGTTCCAGCGTCCATCCGACCACAGCCGGTGCATCGGGTTGAGCATGTCCAGCACCGACAGGTAGCGGTCCAGCGGCAGGCCATCCCAGGTCGGCGTGCCGACTTCGGCGTAGGGAATGTCGGGTTCGGGGAAGTTGATGTAGCGGACTTCTCCGCGCGAGCTCCCCGAAATTTCAGTCACACCGGCGCAGGCCGGTGTCCAGTGCGTTGCTGTTTCTGGATTCCGGCCTTCGCCGGAATGACGTTCTGGAGGCGTGCGCACGAAGGTCCGAACCAGCCGTTCGACACTTCGTTCGCCGCGCAGATGTTCCAGCAGCGCCAGCAGCGGGCGCTCACCATCATCCAAGCAGACGTAGTCGAAATAATCGAACACGCGCGGCTCCGACAACTCGCGCAACTCGGTATTGACGAAGCCGCCGCCGAGCACGGTGACGATGCCCGACCGCGCCGCCTTGATCGCCTGGGCGATACGGAACGCGGCATAGACATTGCCGGGGAAGGGCACTGACAGCAGCACGACCGCCGGCGCATGCTTTTCGATCGTGTTCAGCGTCAAATCGCGCAGGGTCTGATCGACCAGGTTCAGCGGCGCGGCCAGCGCCGCCGCCAGCGGCTCGAAGGTCGGCTGGCTTTGCGCCAGCGATTCGGCATAGCGGACGAATTCGAAACGCGGATCAACCGCCTCGCGCAGCACGTCGGCGATATCGTTGAGATACAGCGTGGCGAAATGCCGCGCCCGATCCTGCACGCCCAGCGCGCCGAACGCCCAGGCCAGCGGATCTCCGCCGTGTTCATCTTCATACACATCGAGCGAGTCGAAGCGCGCGCCCTCGGGCAGGAAATGCCGCCCGGCGATGCGATGTCCGATGCTCGGATCGCGGCCTTGCAGGAAGGCGACAGCCGGCGTGATGGTGGCGAGATAGCGCTCGAACTGCTCATCAAATGACTGGATTTGCGGCTTCCGCCTGGCCTTCGGCAGCGCCTCGATGCAGACCCGCATCGCCTTCAACCCGTCCGGCGAAAACAGCCGCAACACCAGCCCCAACGCCAGGTCTTCCTGCCGTGCGTCGACGCCGCGTGAACGTAGAAAGCCGGTCAGATACGCCGTCGACGGGTACGGCGTGTTGAGCTGCGTCATCGGCGGGATGATCGAGAGCACGCGCACGGACTGGCCCGACGCGATGGATACGGGCCGGTTCAATTCAGTCATGGCTGGTTCGTTACTTTTCGCGCGGGTTTGGCTGGCGGCAGGAAGTTCTCCCCGCTCACCACCGATTTTCCGGTCTTTTCTTCCAGCGCCTTGCGTGCCTGTTTGGCAATCGCGCCGCCCTTGCCGGCGGCAGCCGCGTTTTCCGCCATGCCGGTCGCCTCATCCGTCTCGGCGATCTGCCGCGTCGAGAGTTCGGCCAGCGCGGTGAAGATCAGCTCCGCTTCGCTCATGTGGTCGCGCAGGTTCTGCGTTTTCAGGCCCTTCATCGCCTTATGTTCTTTCACGCTGACGCCGGCCCATTCTTGATGGATCAGGTTGGTGAGAATGGCGAATTCCTCGCCCTGCTTGATGTCGTGGTTGGCCCAGTAATCGGTCAGCTTGTTGCGCGTTTCCTGGCCGGTCATGCGCTGCTGAATCCATTTCTCGCTGCGCCCGTGTTTGCGCCAGGTTTCGCGAGCACGATCCAGCGACAACGCGGGGTCGCTCATTTCCCGCATACGCTCGTAACCGACCTTGGCCAGCCACAGCTTGATCGGCTCGGCCTTGGGGCTGGGCACTGACTGCACCAGACGCAGCAGCGTCTCGGCGGTGGCGACATCGGTGAGGTAGTGCTTGCCGTCGGCGGCGGGTAATTTCAGTCGGTTACAGTTTGTAACCGACTCACTGCCCTCCTTAGCCAAGCGGTTTTTCAGCACTTTCCAATAATTTCTCGCCGCCTGATAGTCCGGCTGCTGGGTGAGCACTTGCATGATATCCACCACCGAAAACCACCAGGTTTCGGTTTTTTCGTCATAAACGCGGCGGATGGCATGGGTCTCGAAAAGAGCGGGCTGGTTCAGCATGGTGTCTCCCTGTTTTTCCATAGTGTGGAGCTGCTCGGTCTCGCTGGGAAAGACCGGATGTTATGCCTCAGGAGACAGAGCAACTCTTTGACTTTGCAGGGTGCCGCCGTTCGCACCGTTCAGCGTCGATCGGTGCGCACGGCACACCCTACGCAATTAGACATGCTGATGATTGCCACGCCGGTAATCCAGATGCCCGTCGATCAGCGTGTATTGCACGCGGCCTTGCATTTCCAGGCCGAGGAACGGGCTGTTCTTGCCCAGGCTGGCGAGGTTGGCGCGGTTCACCACCCAGGTCGCTTCCGGGTCGAACAGGCACAGATCGGCGGGGCGGTCGACGCCGATGCGACCGGCGTCGATGCCCATGATGCGCGCCGGATGCTGGGTGATGTAGCTCAACGCCTTGCCCAGCGGCAGGCCGGCTTCGCGCGCCCATTTCAGGGTCAGCGGCAGCAGCAGTTCGACGCCGGTGGCGCCCGGTTCGGCTTCCTGGAACGGCAGTTCCTTGGCGTCGTCGTCCACCGGCGCGTGGTCGGAACAGATCACGTCGATGGTGCCGTCGGCCAGGCCCAGGCGGATCGCGTCGCGGTCGCGCTGGCTGCGCAGCGGCGGAATCAGGTGGCAGTTGGCGTTGAAATCGGCGGTATCCATTTCCGACAGATGCACATGATGGATGTTGACGTCGCAAGTGATCGGCAGGCCGTCGTGCTTGGCGCGTCGCACCATCTCGATGCCGGCGCGGCTGGACAGGCGGGCCAGATGCACGCGCGCGCCGGTTTCGCGAACCAGCAGCAGGATGGTCGACAGCGCCACGGTTTCGGCCGGCACCGGGATCGGCGGGAAACCCAGGCGCGCGGCGACGACGCCATCGTGCGCCACCCCTTCGCGCGCCAGATGCGGGTCCTGCGGGCGCAGCCAGACCGGCAGGTCGAAGGTCTTGGCGTATTCCATGGCGCGCAACAGCACCTGGGTATCGATCAGCGGCGCATCGGCCTGGCTGAAGGCGACGCAGCCGGCTTCGGTCAACTCGGCCATTTCGGTAATGCCCTCGCCCTTGAGTTTCTTGGTCAGCGCGCCGACCGGATAGACACGCGGCCCGGGCATGTGCTTGGCGCGGAACTTGAGCATTTCGACCAGGCCGGGTTCGTCCAGCGGCGGGTCGGTATCCGGCGGACAGGCCAGCGACGTGACGCCGCCGACCGACGCCGCGTGCATCTCGGTTTCCAGCGTCGCCATGTATTCCAGGCCGGGTTCGCGTAGCCGCACCGACAGATCGACCAGGCCTGGGCAGACGATCAAGCCGCTGGCGTCGATGACCTGGTTGGCGTGGAAATTGGCTGGCATGCCGCCGATGCCGACAATATGACTGGCGGCGACAAAGATGTCTTGCAGCGCATCCAGGCCGGAAGCCGGGTCGATGACCCGGCCGTTCTTGATATGGATTTTCATACTGAGTTTTTCCTCAATTCCCCGCCAGGATGCTCATTACCGCCATGCGCACCGCGATACCGAAGGTGACCTGCGACAGAATCACCGACTGCATGCCGTCGGCCACCGCCGAGTCGATCTCGACGCCGCGATTCATCGGCCCCGGATGCATCACGATGGCATCGGGTTTGGCCAGTTTCAGCTTGTCGGGCGTCAGACCCCAGTGCTTGTAATACTCGCCGGCTGAGGGCAGGCGCGAGCCGCGCATGCGCTCGTTCTGCAGGCGCAGCATCAACACCGCGTCGACATCCTTGATGCCTTCCGCCATCTTGTGGAACACATGCACGCCGAGGTTTTCCACATCGCGCGGCAACAGCGTCTTGGGCGCCACCACCCGCACTTCCGGACAGCCCAACGTGGTCAACGCATGGATCTGCGAACGGGCAACGCGCGAATGCAGCACATCACCGACGATGGCGACGCGCAAGTTGTGGAACGGTCCTTTGAAATGACGCAGCGTGTACATGTCGAGCAGACCCTGGGTGGGGTGCGAGCAACGACCGTCACCGGCGTTGATGATATGGATGTGCGGCGCGACATGCCGCGCGATCAGATGACCGGCGCCGGCGGCGGCGTGACGCACGATGAACATGTCGGCCTGCATCGCCGACAGGTTGGCGATGGTGTCGAGCAGGGTTTCGCCCTTGCTCTGCGACGAGGCGTTGATGTTCAGATTGACCACATCGGCGGACAAACGTTTGGCGGCGATTTCGAAGGTGGTGCGGGTGCGCGTGGAGTTCTCGAAGAAGATGTTGAAGATTGCCTTGCCGCGCAGCAGCGGCACTTTCTTGACATCGCGTTCGGCGTCGGAAACGGTCAGGAATGAAGCGGCGGTATCGAGAATCTGGGTCAGGATGCGCGCCGGCAGGCCATCCAGCGTCAGCAGATGGCGCAGCCGTCCATCGTCGGTCAATTGCAGGTTGTTGGCGCTCATGACTTCCTCTTCATGACGAAGTGCAGCCCTTCCGATTCATTCTTTTCCAGCGAGATGTGCTCGTCCGCCGCCAGATCGAGCTTGAGCCCGACATAGTCGGCGCAGACCGGCAGCTCACGGCCGCCGCGATCGACCAGCACGGCGAGTTTGATGGTGGCCGGGCGGCCGTAATCGAACAGCAGGTTCATCGCGGCGCGGATGGTACGGCCGGTAAACAGCACATCGTCGATCAGCAGGATATTGCGGTCCTCGACATCGAATGGCAGGTGCGACGGCTTGGTTTCCGGATGCAGGCCGATGCGCGAGAAGTCGTCGCGATAGAAGGCGATGTCGAGCACGCCGCGCGACAGGTCGGGGCCGAGGCGTTCGGCCAGCGCATCCATGATCCAGACGCCGCCGGTGTGAATGCCGACCAGCGCGCATTCCGGCGCCAGGTGCGGTTTGATTTGGGCCGCCAGAAGGTCGATGAGGTGTTCAGGTAGGGGTAGTTGCTTGGGCATGATCGAAAAAATCCTGAAGAATTTGTTGCGCGGCAAGCGCGTCGTCGAGACCTTTGCGGGCGCTTCCCTTGACGCCGGCTTCGCGCAGGCGCAAATCGGCGTCGAACGAGGTCAGCCGCTCGTCGACCAGCGTCACCGGCAGCGCGAAGCGGCCGTTGAGTTGATTGGCGAAGCGGCGCGCGCGACGACTGATGTCATGTTCCGTGCCATCCATGGAAAACGGCAAGCCGCAGACCAGTTGCTGCGGCCGCCATTCCTCTATCAACGCGGCGATGCGACCGAATCGCGCGTCATTGCCATCACCTTGTATCGTTTCGAGCGGATGCGCCAGGCGGTTTTCCCAATCGCCGACCGCCACGCCGATGCGCTTCAAGCCGAAATCGAAGGCCAGCACGCTGCCACGCGTTTGCGTCGACACCGAAGTCATTTAGGCGTGGCCAGCCTCTTCCGACAGCATCGCCATATCGATGCCCAGCAGTTTCATCGCGGCGGGTATGCGCTCCTGCGCCGGCAGGCTGAAAATCACCTCCGGATCGGCCGGCACGGTGAGCCAGGCATTCTGCTTGATCTCGTCTTCCAGTTGCCCGGGGCCCCAACCGGCATAACCCAGGGTCACCAGAATTTCCGCCGGGCCTTCCTGGCGCGCGGTGGCTTCCAGGATGTCCTTGGACGTGGTCAGGCCGACACGGTCGTTGACTGAAAGCGTCGAACCCCATTTGCCGACCGGACGATGCAGCACGAAACCGCGTTCCACCTGCACCGGGCCGCCGTAATACACCGGCTCGCCGCGCAGATGCGCATCGGCGAGATCGAGACCGATCTGGCTGAACAAGGATTCCAGATTGAGTTCGATCGGCTTGTTGACCACCACGCCCAGCGCGCCCTGTTCGCCGTGGTCGCAGATATAGGTCAGCGTGCCGGAAAAATTCGGATCCAGCATGCTGGGCATGGCGATGAGGAAATGGTCGGTGAAATTGGCGTTTTCCATGATCGAGACTCAAAAAGATGCGGTCATTGTAACGCCGCCTGACCAGCCCCAATATGTCCGCATGAACACGACGCTATTCTGGTTTCGCCGCGATCTGCGCCTGGCCGACAATGCCGCGCTGTACCACGCCCTGAAGGCCGGCCGCCCGGTGCGCGCGGTGTTCGTGTTCGACCGCGACATTCTCGACGCGTTGCCGGACCGGGCCGACCGTCGCGTCGAATTCATCTGGCACAGTGTCGCCGCGTTGAAGATCGAACTGGAACGCCAAGGCGGCACGCTGCATGTCCTGCATGGCAACGCGCGCGCGCTGATTCCGGCGTTGGCGGCAAACCTTGATGCAGAAGCGGTGTATGCCGGCCGCGACTATGAACCGTTCGCCATCGCCCGCGATGCCGCCGTGGAGAATGCCTTGCGCCTTGCGGGACGCAGCCTGCATCTGGTCAAGGACCACGTCATGTTCGAGCTGGATGAAGTGCTCACCGCGGCCGGCAAGCCGTATCACGTGTTCACACCCTACAAGCGCGCCTGGCTGGCCAAGCTGAACGACTTCCATCTGGCCGCCTACCCGGTCGAGGACTATCCGCGCCACTTGGCGCCGGCGCCACCCGCCCCGCTGCCGACACTTGCGGACATCGGTTTCGAAGGCGGCAATCTCGGGCGGATTACTCCGGGCGAAGCCGGGGCGGCGAACACATTTGCCGATTTCCAGCAGCGCATCAGCCAATACCAGGACACGCGCAACTTCCCCGCCGTCAAAGGCCCGTCCTACCTCTCCGCGCATCTGCGCTTCGGCACCGTTTCGATTCGCGAACTGGCCCGCTTCGCCTCTCACCATGGCGGCGCAGGCGCGGAAACCTGGCTGTCCGAACTGATCTGGCGCGACTTCTACCAGATGCTGCTGGCGCGTTACCCGCACACCGCGACGCACGCTTTCCAGAGCAAGTTCGATGCGTTGACCTGGCCGAATCCGGCCGGTCATTTCGAGGCCTGGCGCGCGGCGCGCACCGGCTACCCGATCGTCGACGCGGCGATGCGCCAGCTC
>JAGUXX010000154.1 GCA_020061585.1 Betaproteobacteria bacterium
TCACTTTCCACGTGATCGGCAAGCCGTCAAACCCATTCGATATCGTGCTTACAAGGCTATTCGATGACATATCTCGGGCTTAACTTAACGGCATTGGGCCTGTCCCCCGGTCTCGGCGATCTTCCCGGCAATAAATTCAAATACCGTATTTGGGGAAAGCAATGAGCAGAGATAAAGTCTTACACCTTTTCCCGCTGGTCGCGGTATTGGCCATGGGATGGCATGCGGGCCAGTCCGCCGCGGCGCCCGTGCCGCAATCCGTCAGCGTGCCGGTCAGTTTCGAGCGCAACACGGGGCAGGTGGACAAGTCGGTGGAGTATCTGGTTCGTGGTCATGGGGGCGCGTTGTTTCTCCAGGGAAGCCAGGCCATCTGGGCGCCCGGTAATGGTCAGGGCGAGGTCCGGTTGCATATGAACTTGTTGGGCGCCCGAGCGGATGGCGCGCTCGCAGGGGAGCGGCCGATTCCCACGCGCAGCCATTATTTGCTCGGCAACAAGCGGGAGGATTGGCGGCGGGACGTTCCTCACTATGCGCGCTTGCGTCTGCCGGCCGTCTATCCCGGTATCGACCTGATATACCACCCCGCTCAGGATGCGCGGCTGGAATACGATTTCGTCCTGTCACCGGGGGCCGATCCCGCCTCTATCCGGCTTGGATTCGAGGGCATGGCGGGCATGCGTCTCAATGAAAGCGGCGATCTGGTTCTGTCCCTGCCGGGGGGGGAGGTCGTGCAGCGGGCGCCGGTTGCCTACCAGGACGGCGATCATGGACGCGCGGACGTGCCGGTCGCCTTCCGGCTCGCGGCCGACGGGTCAGTGGGCTTCCAGTTGGCGGCCTACGACACCACTATTCCGTTGGTCATCGATCCGGTCCTGACTTTCTCGACCTACCTGGGGGACAGCCGAACCGTCATCCAGGATGTGAAGGTTGTTGCGGACGGTTCCGCCTATCTCTATGGTCACACTTCATTCAGTGGTTTGCCCACTACGCCAGGCGCTCTTCAGACGCTTCCTGCCGGCGGTTACGATGCCTTCATCGCCAAATTGGCAGCCGATGCCTCTCACTATGAATTCATTACTTATTTGGGCGGCTCGGGGGATGAGGCCAATGGCGGTTCCATCGGCCCCGGCATCCATGTGGACACCGATGGCGCGATGTACGTGACCGGCCGCACGGATTCGGCGGATTTTCCGTTGAAGAAGCCCTTGCAGGCCAATTTGGTGGGTCAAGATGATTTTTATGTCGCCAAACTGGATCCCACCGGATCCAGACTGATTTATTCCACCTATCTGGGCGGGCCGGACTGGGAATCGCCACGCGGTGCCGAGCCCAGCGAGGCGGGGCCCTCCATCGCCGTCGATCGGGGCGGCAACGCCATCATCCTCGGCTATTCCAACGCCGATGGTTATCCTGTGGTGAATGCCCACCAGGATCATCCGGCCGGCGGACTGGATGGCGTGCTGACCAAGCTCAACAAACAGGGTAGCAGCATCCTTTTTTCCACCTATCTGGGCGGTTCAGGCAACGACAAGCCGCGTTCCCTCAAGTTGGATGCCTCGGGCAATATTTATGTCACAGGGCGCGCGGACTCCGCTGATTTTCCCTTGGTCAAACCGCTACAGGGCCAATACGGGGGGCGCGGCGACGTGTTTGTCAGCAAATTCAACAGCAATGGTCAACTGGTCTTTTCCACGTTGTGGGGCGGAAGCAACACCGAAAAAGGTCGGGCTATCGATCTTGATGCCCAGGGCAATGTCTACATCACCGGCAACACGCAATCCACCGATTTTCCGACAGTCAGCGCCTTGCAGGGACAACTGGCGGCGGGGGGCGACATGTTCCTGATGCGCATCAACAGCCGTCTGGACAAGGTGGCCTTCTCAACCTATCTTGGCGGTGCCGACGACGACGAGGGTTCGGCCTTGGTCTTGGATGCCGAGGGTAATGTTTACATCGGCGGGTATTCCCATTCCGCTGATTTTCCCACGGTCAATCCCATACAGGCCGAGCTCAACGGCACCAAGGATGTTGTGGTGCTGAAAATCAACAACCGAGGTAGCCGTATCCTTTTTTCCACCTACCTGGGCGGAACGGGGGCCGAGGAAGCCATCGCCATGGGGCTCGACACGGCGGGTCTGCTGACTGTGGCGGGAACCACCGATTCACTGGATTTCCCGTTGCTCGATCCGTTGCAGAGCGATACGGGCAGCGTATTCATCAGCCGTATCGCGCCTTGACTTCTTCGCCTCATTGGCCGCACACATTCTTCACCCGGATAACCCTGTACAGGAGCTCATGCGGATGACCACTACACGATACTTGTCGATCCTGGCTGGATGCGTCGCGATGGCGGGAGCGATCGAGGTATGCGCCGAGGGTTATACGTTGATTCCCCTGGGAATCGTCGGCGCCTCACCGCTGGGCGTCAGCGAGAGTGGCGCGAATGCGCTGAACTCGCGGGGGCAGGTGGCGGGATATTCCACCACACCTGGCGGAACTCTGGCCGTGCTCTGGGACACGGTCGCCGGCCTGCGCGTGCTCGGCGACTTGCCGGGCGGCAGGAGCGAAAGCCGCGCCATGGACATCAACGACCGGGCGGAGGTGGCGGGCTTCGCCACATCCGCCAATGGCATGCAGGCATTCCTCTGGACCGAGGCGGATGGCATGCTGGGTTTGGGCGACTTGCCAGGCGGCCGTTTCCAGAGCGTGGCCAATGGCATCAATGTTCGTAACGAGGTGGTGGGCTACAGTCTGTCCGGCGCCGGAACCGAGGCATTCGTCTGGAATGCGGCAGACGGCATGCGCGCGCTGGCGGATGTCGCCGGTGGTCGGGTGATGGGGCAAGCCAAGGCGATCAACAATGCCGGGCAAATCGTCGGTTACGGTTCCCCAGCGCGAGGTACGGAGGCCACGCTTTGGTCCAACCAGGGCTGTCTGCAAAGTCTAGGGGATCTGGCGGGCGGACCTGTGGGAGCCGCCGCCCTGAATATCAATGAGGTCGGCACTGTCGTGGGATATGGGCGTACCGGCGCTGGTACCCTGGCCATGCGCTGGGACGCTCAGTCGGGCATGGTGCCCTTGGGTGACCTCCCGGGTGGCGGGACTTCCGGCCAGGCTCTGGCGGTCAACAGTTTGAACCAGGTGGTGGGCTGGAGCGAGGACGCCAGCGGTAGCCAGGCCTTCATCTGGGATGCCGATGGCGGGATGCGAGCCCTCAAGGACCTGATCACCGACGGCTCGGCAAGCGGTTGGACGCTGTTGACCGCCAACGACATCAACCCCAAGGGATGGATCGTGGGGCAGGGCTTGAACGAACAGAGCCAAAAGGAAGCCTTTCTGCTGGTGCCGCAAGCGCTTTCCAGCGGTTCGCGGCCTTGATCCGCGACCTATCCATCCGGCAACCGAAACGGAGCATCGAGATGAAGCCATCGCATCTTTCCCCGGGCCAGCGCGGACCAAAGTTGTTGTTGGCCTGCCTTTTGGCGGCCGGCCTGTCGGGCAGCGTCCAGGCGGAATACACCTTGGTTCCGCTGGGTATGCTCGAAGTCGGCCTCGCCAGCGAGGCCTATGCCATCAATGAACGGGGCGATGTAACCGGTCAGACCACCGATGCCACCGGTACCCAGGCCTTCCTGTGGACCGCCGCTGGTGGCATGCTGGGCCTGGGCCGGTTCGCCGGTTCGCCGATTCAGGATACGCGCGGTCGGGATATCAACGACCTGGGCCAGATCACCGGTTTCGGCGTGTCCGGGAATGGCCAGGAGGCTTTTGTCTGGGACGAGTTGAACGGCATGGTCGGGCTCGGCGATTTGCCGGGAGGCGAATTCCTGGGCGCCGGCCTGGCGATCAACAACCTGGGGCAGATCGTGGGTTGGTGCGACACGGACCTGGGCGTGGAGGCATTCATCTGGGATGCGGACAACGGCATGCGTGGCATGGGTGACCTGCCCGGCGGCATTTTCGAAAGCCGGGGGCGGGATATCAACGATGTCGGCAATGTCGTGGGACTTTCCATCGAAGCGGGCAGTTTCGGCAACGGTTTCTACTGGAAGCCCGCCACCGGCATGACCGGCATCGGCTTTCTTCCCGGCGCGCCACAGAAAACCAGCATTGCCCTGGGCCTCAACAACCTGAATCAGGTAGTGGGCGGCAGTCGTTCCGCCAGTCAGGAGAGTTTCGAGGCCTATCTGTGGGATGAGCGCAACGGCATGACGGGGTTGGGCGATTTGCCCGGCGGACGCGGCGAGAGTTACGCCACCGGCATCAACGATCGCGCCGATGTGGTGGGCTGGAGCGATACCGATCTTGGCTCCGAAGCCTTTATCTGGACAGCGGAGCGGGGCATGACGCGGCTTGTGGATCTGGTAACGGACGGCTCCGCGGCGGGTTGGTTGCTGACCACTGCCAATGACATCAACAGCCTGGGGCAGATCGTGGGCGCCGGGGTCAATCCCCAGGGCAGGGTGGAAGCGGTGCTGCTCGTGCCCGTTGCGCAGCCTTGCCCATGAAATCCAAGCTGAATTAAGGCTCCTAGGGGGCTCGTTTTTCCAACAATAACCAACAGAGAGATAGGCCATGAACAACAACACGAATATCCCCGTTGCGCTGTTCCCGACCCGCTCGCCGGTGGGGCCGGTGATCGCCTGGCTGTTCTTGCTGCTGGTCGGCATCGCCTCCTTGTCGATCAGTCCGATGGCCGCCGCCAGTCCCGGACTGGGGACGGTGTCTTTTGTCAGTTTCGACGGAACCTGTCTGCGTCGCGGCGACGATTGCTGGTTGGTGGAAGTCAAATGTTCCGGCCTGGATGACTTGCGCGGCAATCTGCGCATCAACTATCCGGACTACGCCGTCCCGGTCAAAGGCGTGGTGCTGCTGACCGAAGGGGGGTCGGGCAACACCTTCTGGGGCAGCAAGACCAACGCGGCCTATAACGCCATGAAAGGCATGATCAAGGATGGCTATATCACCGTCGAACTAGCCTGGAAGAAGCCCTGGTGGGCGGATTCCAGCGCCACCTTGGATGGCAGTTTTCAGGGTTATGCGGATGTTTCCTGCCGTCCGGCCAGCATCGCCCGCTATGTCAAGGATGTGTTCGTGACCTATTTCCCCGACCGGGCCTATTGCGCCACCGGCACCAGCGGCGGCGCCACCCAGATCGCCTTTGCCTTGAGCCATTACGGCCTGCATTCGGATTTCGACTTTTTCATGCCGGTGAGCGGTCCGCCCGTGGCGGACATCGGCATCGGCTGCTATCGGACGCCAGGCCACGAATCCATGTGGTATTCCACTGGCACCTCGCAAACCATAGACCAGGTCTTCGGCGTGGATCGACAGGGTCCCTGCGTGGTCAAGGACGAATATTACCGCAGCCTCTACACCAACTCTTCCGCCGGCGTGGGCGGGGATTTGCTGTTTCCCGGGCTGCCGGTCCATTTCGTGTTCGGCGGTGGCGATACCACCAGCGCGGTGGGGCAAGGCGAGCACTACGCGCAATTGCTGATCGATGCCGGCAATGGCTTGGTAAGCAGCGAAACCGTGCCTGACGCGCCGCACAATGTGCATGCCAACTTCTATGGCGCCGAAGTCCTGCGTGACCGTATCTTGAGCGAGTGCCGGAAACGCTGAATCCAGGGGGGGTGATGGTGAAGATAAATTGCTTGGCGTACCTGTCGCGGGCGATGGGCCTGCTGGCTGTCTTGCTCCATGGGCAGGCCTGGGCCGCGGAGTACACGCTTGTCGGCCTTGGATTTCTGCCGGGGGGGCGGGCGGAACAGAGCCAGGCGTACGCCATCAATCATCGCGGCCAAATAGTTGGGCAGACCAGTTCCGCCGACGGCACCCAGGCTTTTCTCTGGGAGCCCGCCACAGGCATGAGCGGGCTGGGCTTCCTGGACGGAACGCGCAGGGATAGCCGCGCCCGTGATATCAACGACCTCGGCCAGGTGGTGGGTTACGGCCAGTCCCAGCGCGGCACGGAAGCCTTTCTCTGGGATCAGTCCCATGGCATGCAGTCGCTGGGCGACTTGCCCGGAGGCGTGTTCGACAGCGTGGCGACCGGTATCAACAATGCCGGCCAGGTGGTGGGTCGCGGGAATTCCGAGCAGGGATATGAAGCCTTCATCTGGACATCGGTCAGCGGCATGGTCGGCCTGGGCGATCTGGATGGCGGCCCGTTCGAGAGTCGGGGGCGTGCCATCAACAACGCCGGTTGGATTACCGGCTTTGCTACCGCCGACACCGGCGTCGGCGCGTTGCTGCGCCGGAATGATGGCTGTCTGGTGAATCTGGGCGATTTGCCCGGAGGCAATGCGACGGCCATCGGGTTGGCCATCAACGATGCCGGTGAAGTGGCTGGCAGCGTTTCCGATGGCGGCAGCGCGATTCTGGTCCCCATGCTTTGGGACAGCATGGCGGGCATGCGTTCACTTGGACTGCTGCCGGGCGGACGGAGCAATGGCGATGCGTTTGGCGTCAACGACCTGGGGCAGGTGGTGGGACGTTCCGATTCCAGTAACGGCACGCAGGCCTTTCTGTGGGAAAGGGATCGGGGCATGACAGCCCTGACGGATCTTGTTCCCGATGGCAGCGCCGCTGGCTGGCGGCTGGATACCGCGTTGGATATCAATAATCTCGGGCAGATCGTCGGATGGGGGTACAACCCCGGCGGGCGGGTTGAGGCCTTCCTGCTCAATCCCCTGCCCTCCGCCATAGGCATGGAGGCCCTGATTGAGCACGAATGAATTGACCTTTTTGAGGCGCTTGCCGCTCATTGCCGCTCTGATTCTGGTTGGCGGCCCTGTCTCCCAGGCTGGAAGCTATACCCTGATGCCGCTGGGCGATCTGCCTGGTGGCGCGCTTTCCAGTACTCCCCTGGCCCTCAACGATTTGGGGCAGGTCGTTGGAATTGGCACCGCGGAAAACGGTGTCGAGGCGTTTATCTGGAGTCGGACCGATGGCATGCAGGGCCTTGGCGCTTTGCACGCGGCCGGGACAAGCGCTGCCTACTCCATCAACGACCGTGGTCAGGTCACTGGTTGGGCCAGTTCGGTCAACGGCATCGAGGCCTTCCTGTGGGACAAGAATACAGGCATGACGGGCCTGGGGGATTTGCCCGGCGGAAGCTTCGAAAGCCGTGGTCGGGGCATCAACGAAGCGGGTTGGATCACGGGTTTCGGAACCTCGGACAGCGGGGTGGAATCTTTCCTCTGGGATCCGCTGGGTGGCATGCGGAACCTGGGGGACCTGCCCGGCGGCAAAGTCGATGGCCGGCCCAAGGCCATCAATAATGCCATGTGGATCGCGGGTCGAAGCTCGTCCACGTCAGGCCCCACTTTTGAAGCCTTTATATGGACCCCGCAAGCTGGCGTCCAGGCCTTGGGGGATCTGGACGGGGGCGCGTTCCGCAGTACCGCCGAAGCCATCAATGATCGCGGCCAGGTCGTCGGTCGCGGCGACACAGCCACCGGCTTCGAGGCCTTTCTCTGGGATCCATCCAGCGGCATGGTTTCCTTGGGAGATCTGCCGGATGGTCAGTTGCGGAGCAGCGCGCAAGGTGTGAATGATCTGGGCCAGGTGGTTGGCGCCGCATATGATGCCACCGGCAGCCAGGCTTTTCTCTGGGATGCCGCCGGTGGCATGCAAAGGTTGGTGGACATGGTCAGTGACGGCAGCGCCGATGGCTGGCTGCTGCAAGAGGGCAGGGACATCAACAACCGGGGCGAGATCGTGGGCATAGGCAAGAACCCGTCGGGTGAAAACGAAGGTTTCATCTTGCTGCCCGTCCATGACCAGTTATGTGACTGCGAGAACGGATGTGACCGTTTGGGCGAAGCTAACCGATAAATCTCGAAAGCTGAAAGTCCGACAAGCTTCTTGGCCCGAGGAAAATCACTGACTCGCCTCACACCTCAGTTGGCAACAGCCCTTGATACAGCGTCTGGTAGGCGCGCGCGCTGTTTTCCCAACTGAAATCGCGCGTCATGCCGGCGGTCATCATCTTCTTCCAGGCTGGGCGATGTGGGTAAAGCTCGAATGCGCGTTCGATCGCCAGCCACAAGGCGTGCGCCGTCGGCTGGTGGAACACGAAGCCGGTGACGCCGTCTTCAACGGTATCGCGCAAGCCGCCGGTGGCGTGCACGATGGGTACGCTGCCGTAGCGCAGGCTGTACATCTGGTTGAGGCCGCAAGGCTCGAACAGCGATGGCATCAGGAACATGTCCGAGCCGGCTTCGATGCGGTGCGACAGGCCTTCGTCATAGCCGATCAAGGCGGCGACCTTGCCGGGATGGCGTTCGACCAGCACGCGTACCGCCGCTTCGATGGACTTTTCGCCGGTGCCGAGCAGGGCGATCTGGCCGCCGCGGTCGATGATGCCGTCGGCGACGGCGAGCACCAGATCCAGCCCTTTCTGATGCGCCATGCGCGCGATCATGCCGAACAACGGGGCGTCGTCCAGCGGCTCCAGCCCAAGTTCTTCCTGTAGAAGCTGCTTGCAGCGTTTCTTGCCGGCCATCGCGCGGGCGTTGAATTCGCAATTCAGATGTCGGTCGGCGGCGGGATTCCACTCGTCGGTGTCGATGCCGTTGAGTATCCCGGAGAGCTGCTGTCGACGCCCCGCCAGCAGGCCTTGCATGCCCATGCCGAGGTGCGGCTGCTGGATTTCCATGGCATAGGTCGGGGAGACGGTGGTGATGTGGCTGGCGTAATACAGGCCGGCCTTGAGAAACGACAGGTTGCCGTAGTATTCGACGCCCTCGATCGAAAAGCTCGACGCCGGCAGATTCAATTTGGCCAGCGCGCTGGGTGGAAAGATGCCCTGATAGGCGAGATTGTGAACGGTGATCACGCTTGGCGTCGTGCCGCCGGAAAGCCGCAGATAAGCCGGCGCCAGGCCGGTTTGCCAGTCGTTGCAATGCAATAGATCCGGTTGCCAGTCGATCGGCGAGGCGGGGCCGGCGAGCAGCGCGGCGACCTGGCTGAGCAGGGCGAAGCGATGCGCATTGTCGGGGTAGTCGAGACCCTCGGCGTCCTGATAGGGGCCGCCGTCGCGGGCGAAGGCGGCGGGCGCGTCGAGCACGTAAAGCGGCACATCCGAGCCGGGGATGGCGCTTTGCAGCAGGCGGGCGGCCAGGGGCTTGCCGGCGGCGTCGAGAAACTGATCGAAGCGGGCGATCTGCCGGGTGGCCTCAAGTTTGTACATGATGACGGCATAGCCCGGCAGCAGCACCCGGCAATCGATGCCGATCTTGCGCAGCGCGGCGGGCAGCGCGCCGGATACATCAGCCAGTCCGCCGGTCTTTATCAGGGGCGCGGCCTCGGAAGTGGCGAACAGAATTCGCATGGTGTTGAAGTTCCTTTTTATGATTGCCATCAAGATTATCCGGCATTCGCCGATACACACTCGAAGATTGAAGCATGCATCCACGCCAACCGGGCTTTCCCAGGGGAAATTTGTATGAGAAACAACCAACCGGTGACGCAGAAAGAATTCGATTTTCCGGATACTTTCGCCATCGTCAGCCGAACCGATGCCAAAGGCGTGATCACCTTTGTCAATGATGACTTTGTCAACAGTTCGGGTTTCGCGCGCGAGGAGTTGATCGGTCAGCAGCACAACGTCGTGCGGCATCCCGACATGCCGGCGGAAGCCTTCCGCGATCTGTGGGATACCCTGAAGGCGGGCCGCACCTGGACTGGCATCGTCAAGAATCGTCGCAAGGATGGCGATCATTACTGGGTCAAGGCGACCGCCACGCCAACGCCGGATGGCGGTTTCATGTCGGTACGGGTCAAGCCGTCCAGAGACGAAGTGCGCGCCGCCGAGTCGCTGTTCAAGCGTATGCGCGACAACCCCGGTGTCCAATTGCGGGCCGGCAGCCTGGCGCCACGTGGTTTGGCGGCAGTGTGGCGCGCTGTGAACGATCTCAAGCTGAGCAGCAAATTGTGGCTGTCCACTCTGGCTTCGGTCTTCGCCATCCTGCTTTGCGTCGGACTCGGCTGGTCGGCGCTGGGCGCGGCGCAAGCGATGCTGCCCGCCGATCAGGCGGCGGTGTTCGATGGCTATCGATTGGGTTTGCAAGGGGTTGCCGGCCTGGCGCTGGTGGTCTGGCCGTTGGTCGCGTGGGGGGTGGTACGCACGTTTTCGAAGCCGTTGAATGACGCGGTGATCGCCGCGCGGTCGATTGCCGCGTTCGATTTGTCCAAACCGGTACCCTTGGCCGGCAGGGATGAAATCGGTGAACTGCTCAACCAGTTCGCCATCATGCGCAACAACCTGCAGGAAGGCGCGGCGTTGATCAAACAGAATACCCAGCGGCTGGACCGGGTCGCGCATGATTTGATGGATTCCAGCAGTATCGCCGCGCATGCCTCCAGTCAGCAATCCGAGTCCGCCGCCAGTATGGCGGCTTCGGTCGAGGAGTTGTCGGTTTCCATCGATCAAGTTGGCGAGCATGCCAACGAAGCGGATGCCGTTGCGCGGGATTCCGGAAATGCCTCGCGCGAAGGCGGGCAAGTCATCCACAACACCGCCGATGAAATCGGCCGGATTGCCGACGCGGTCAACAGTTCCGCGCAAACCATCAATGATCTGGAGACCTATACCGGAGAAATTTCCACCATAGTCGGCGTCATCAAGGACATTGCCGATCAGACCAATCTGCTCGCCTTGAATGCCGCGATCGAAGCGGCGCGCGCCGGCGAGCAGGGGCGTGGATTCGCGGTGGTGGCGGACGAGGTGCGCAAGTTGGCGGAGCGCACCGCGCAATCGACCCAGCAGATCACCGCCATGATCGCCAAGGTGCAGGACGGCGCGCGTCAGGCGGTGACGAAAATGCAGTCCGGCGTCGATCTGGTTTCACAGGGCGTGCAACTGGCGCACAAGGCCGGCGACTCGGTGGCAAACATCCAGAACACCTCGACCCGGGTGGTACAGGCGGTGGCGGACATCAACTCGGCGCTCAAGGAGCAGATCATCGCGGCGCGGGAAATCGCCCAGAGCGTGGAGCGTGTCGCGCAGATGACCGAAAGCGGCTCCGCCGCCAGTCTGCAGGCCTCCTCGGTCGCCGAACAGGTCGCCGGCATGGCGGATGAACTGCGGCAATTGGCTGATATGTTCAAGGTTTGAGGGGGGCAAGGTTCAAGGGACATGGAATATTTTGATCGGGTGGCGCGTCCTATAGGGTCGGGATCGTCTGATTCATGATCGATGCCTTGTTCTGGAGCGTGATGTGCTGAAACTTTTTTCCCTGCTGAATTTCCCGCTGCGCCAGCGCTTGGAGGCGTTGCGGCCGCGACTTTACCGGCTGGCCTATTCCTGGTGCCATGACGCGGCATTGGCCGATGATCTGGCGCAGGAGGCGTTGATCAAGGGGTTGGCGCGCGGCGATCAGTTGCGCGATGCGCAGGCCCTGGAAAGCTGGATGTTCTCCATCCTCAATAATTGCTGGCGCGATCATTTGCGCGGACGGCGCGATTTCGCGAATGTCGACGATCTCGATGAAGCCATCGTCGATGAATCACCCTCGCCGGAACAGCTTTACGCCAGCCGGCAGACCAGCCAGCGGGTGCGTCTGGCGATCGCCGGCTTGCCGATCGGGCAGCGCCAGGTCGTTACCCTGGTCGACATCGAGGAATGCAGTTACGCCACGGTCGCGGCGATTCTGGAACTGCCGGTGGGCACCGTGATGAGCCGTCTGGCGCGGGCGCGCCAGGCGCTGAAACAGCATTTCATGGTCGAACCGATAACAGCAGCCGCGCCGCTGGATCAGTCGCGCGCGAATATCAGGAGAGTCAAATGAAACCCGAGGAATCCGCACCCGCCGCTGACCAGCAGGCGCTGGCGCAGCTTTACCTGGATGCCTTCGTCGATGGCGAACTGGCCGCCGACGAACGCGCGCACGCTTTGCTCCGGCTGGAGACCGATGCCGAGTTCAAGGCGCGGACCTGCGAACTGCGCACGCTGAAGGAGCGGGTCAAGAACGCCTATGCCGAACCGCCGGCGCTGCCCGAGCGGGTGCTACGCCCGCCGCGAACGTCGGTGTCCCGGGCGCTGGCGGCCGGGATCATTCTGCTGGCCGGCATCTCAACCGGCTGGATGGCGCGCGATTTTGCCCCCGCCACGCCGGCCTTCGATCGGTTGGCCGGTTTGCCCGACGGTTATCGGGCGGTGGCGCTGAGCGAGACCATCGATCAGAACAAGATCATTCTGCATCTTGATTCCGGCGACACCGGACGCTTGAGCTCGGTGCTGGATCTGGCCGACCAATTGATTGCCAGGCAACCCGCCGCGCGCATCGAAATCGTCGTCAACAGTTATGGTCTGGATCTGCTGCGCGCCGATGTCACGCCGCTGGCGGCGCGTATCGAGGACATGGGGCGGCGGCATGCCAACCTGAGCTTTGTCGCCTGCGGTCAGACCGTGGCGCGCCTGAAACGCGATGGCGTCAAGGTGGAACTGTTGCCGGTGGCGTTTACCGCCAGTTCCGCGATCAACGAGATCATGACCCGCATGGGGCAGGGCTGGGTGTATGTGAAGGTTTGACGAATTCCACTTTGCGGCCTGCAAGAAAGTGACTTTGCCCCGATACTTCCAATATCGACGACAAGGAGAACAACATGCAGGAAATTGGTCTTTACGGTCTCGGCCGCATGGGCGGCAACATGGCGCGGCGTTTGTCGCGTGCCGGCATTCGGGTCTGCGCGCTGAATCGCAGTTTCGAGGTGACGCGCAAACTGGCGGCCGAAGAAAGCCATGTCAGCGCCTGTCAATCAGCCCGGGAATTGGTCGAGGCGCTGGCCGCGCCGCGTATCGTCTGGCTGATGTTGCCGGCCGGGGCCGCCACCGAAGCCGCTATCGAAGAGTTGTCGGCGCTGCTGGCGCCCGGCGACCTGCTGGTCGATGGCGCCAACGGCTTCTATCAAGAGGCGATGCGTCGCGCGCAACAGCTGGGCGAGCGGGGCTTGAATTTTGCCGACGTCGGCGTCTCCGGCGGCGTCTGGGGGCTGGCCAACGGCTATTGCCTGATGGCCGGTGGCACTGACGCGGACATCGCGCGGCTGCAACCGTATCTGCAAGCGCTGGCGCCGACGCCGGAAACCGGCTGGCTGCATGCCGGCCCCGCCGGCGCCGGGCACTTTACCAAGATGGTTCACAACGGCATCGAGTACGGCATGATGCAGGCGCTGGCCGAAGGCTTCGCGTTGATGCGCGCGAAGCAGGAATTTCAACTCGATATCGCCGCCATCGCCGAACTCTGGCGTCACAGTTCGGTGGTGCGCTCCTGGCTGCTGGACCTGTCCGCCGATTTCCTGAAGCACGACCAGCAGCTCGACGCCATCGCGCCGGTGGTGGCCGACTCCGGCGAGGGGCGCTGGACGGCGCTGGAGTCGATCAATCTCGGCGTGCCGACGCCGGTGATGACGCTGGCCTTGATGAGCCGTTTCGCCAGCCAGGGCAAGGGCGATTTCGCCAACCAGATGCTGGCGATGATGCGCCAGGGGTTTGGCGGGCATGCGGTGGAAAAGGGAGAGACGTGAAACGTGAGATGTGACTTGCCGCTGCGCGGCTTTGGTGAAACGTGAAAACCTAGCCCCACATTTCACCGCAGCCGCGCAGCGGCAGATCACGTTTCACATTTCACCCTATCCCTCCCTCTTTACTTCGGAGCTGCCATGTTCGACCAGGAAATCCCGCTGCCGCCGTGCAATTTCGTCATCTTTGGCGCCACCGGCAATCTCGCCTCCAACAAGCTGTTGCCGGCTTTGTATCGGCTGGAGCTGGCCGGCAAATTGCCGGAAGGCTTGAATTTCGTCGCCTTCGGTCGTCGCGAGTGGGATGACGCGAGCTGGCGCGACAATGTCAAAGCCATCCTGACCAAAAAGGTCAACGCCGAGGGTCCGACGCTGGACCGATTCGCCAGCCGTTTCGATTATCTGCGCGGCGAGTTGAACGATCCGCAGGCCTATGTCGATCTCAAGGCCGTGCTGTGCAAGCCAAAGTTGGGCGTGTGCTCCAACGTGGTGTTCTATCTGGCGATCAAACCGAACGATTTTTCGGCGGTGATCAAGAATCTCGATGGAGCCGGACTCTCCAAGCCGCGCGGTTTGCATCGCATCGTGGTCGAGAAACCGTTCGGCGTCGACATCGAATCGGCGCAGATGCTGAATCAGTTGCTGCACCGCTATTTCGACGAGAAACAGGTGTTTCGCATCGACCATTATCTGGGGAAGGAAACCGTGCAGAATCTGCTGGTGTTCCGTTTCGCCAACACCTTGATCGAGCCGCTGTGGAACCGCAATTACATCGATCATGTGCAGATCACCGTGGCCGAGGATGTCGGTATCGAGATGCGCGCCGACTACTACGACAAGGCCGGCGCGCTGCGCGACATGCTGCAGAACCACCTGATGCAGCTGCTCACCCTGGTCGGCATGGAGCCGCCGCCGGCGCTGGAAGCCGACGCGCTGATCGACGAGAAGGTCAAGGTGCTGCGGTCGATCCGGCCGATCTCGAAACGCTCGGTGCACGCGCATGCCTTCCGCGCCCAGTACAAGGCCGGGCAATCCGGCGCCGAACAAGTTGCCGGTTACCAGGATGAGGCGGGCGTCGAGCTCGAATCGGTCACCGAAACCTACATTGCCGCCAAGTTCTACATCGACAACTGGCGCTGGCGCGGCGTGCCGTTCTATCTGCGCACCGGCAAGCGGCTGAAGAAATCGCTGTCGATGATCGCGCTGCGTCTGCGCCATCCGCCGCAGCAGTTGTTTCGCGAGACGCCGCTGGAAACGCTGGAACCGAACTGGATCGTGTTGTCGATCCAGCCGGAGGAAAGCATGCATCTGGAAATCCACGCCAAGCAGCCGGGTCTGGACATGGATACCCGCGTCGTCAGACTCAACGCCAGCTTCCGCACCGCCGACGAAAACCCGCTCGATGCCTACGAAACCTTGTTGCTCGATGTGATCGAAGGCGACCGCACCTTGTTCATTCGTTTCGATGAGGTCGAATGGGCCTGGCGGGTGGTCGATCCGATCCTGAAATACTGGGCGCAGGAGCGCGATTTCATCCACACCTACGCCGCCGGCGGCTGGGGTCCGTTGGAAGCCAACCGCCTGTTCGACGGTGAGGATACCGAGTGGCGTAACGAGGTGTGATTCGGGTCCGGGCAGTCAGGACGGGTTCTTCTTGTGCAGGTTCTCGACGCTCCAGACCGCCGCCTCGACGCGCGAGCGCAGGTTGAGTTTGCGCAGGATGTGTTTGACGTGGACCTTGACCGTGCCCTCGGCGATATCCAGTTCCCGGCCGATCAGCTTGTTGCTCTTGCCGGTGGCGATGCGCTCCAGAATGCGCAGCTCCTGTTCGGTCAGGCCGGCTTCTTCCGGGTTTTGCGGACGTTTTTGCTGGCGCAGCGCAACCGCCAGCAAGTGGGTCAGATTTTCCGAGACGATGATCTTGCCGTCGGCGGCGGATTGCAGATTTTCCAGCATCTGCTCCGGCTCCATGTCTTTCAGCAGGTAGCCGTCGGCCCCGGCGCGCAGCGCGGCGATCAGGTCTTCGGCCTGATCGGAAACCGTGATCATCACCACCCGGGTGTCGAGATCGCGGGCCTTGATCTGTTTCAGCACTTCCAGGCCGCTGATGTCCTTCATGTTCAGGTCGAGCAGCAGCAGATCCGGGCGGGTTGCGTTGACCAGTTCGATGCCGTCCTTGCCGCATGAGGCTTCACCCAGCAGCGTGAAGCGGGGCAGGGTGGCGAGCAGTTGCGTCAGGCCGCGGCGAAACAGCGGGTGGTCGTCAACGATGACCACGGTTTGCGGATCGGTATTCATGTCGAGTCGCTGGTATCGGTAGGGGATGAAGTGGCGGCCCGCGCGCGAAAGCGCAAGTTGACCGCCGTGCCGCCTTGCGGGCGGTTGCTGATGCTGATCCGGCCATGCAGGCCCTGGGCGCGTTCGCGCATGATGCTAAGGCCGTAATGTTGGGTGTCGCTGGGGGCCGCGAGGCCGATGCCGTCGTCTTCGATGCGCATCGAGACTTCGCCGGCGCCCAGGTGCCGGATGGTCACCCAGGCCCGCTGAGCCTGGGCATGGCGGACCACGTTGGCCAGCGCTTCGCGGACGATCTGTAGACTGTGGATTTCCTGGTTGGGCGACAGATGGCAGCCCGAAAGCTGGATTTCCAGGGCGATCGGGATGCCGCTGCGCAACGCGTAATCCTCGACGGCGCTGGTCAACAGGTTGCGGAAATCGCCCTCCATCTTCAGCCGGAAGGTCGCCAGCAGTTCGCGCAGTTGCCGGTAGGCCTCGGTGATGCCGTCGCGCAGATCGTGCAGCGTGGTTTCCGCTTCCTGGCGACGGGTCGGGTCGGCCAGCACCGGCTGCAATAGGCTGGCCTGGATCTTCAGGTAGGACAGCGACTGGGCGATCGAATCATGCAGTTCGCGGGCGATGATGGAACGCTCCTCCTGCAACGCCAGCAAACGATCCTGCTCGGTCTTGTACGAGATGCCGAGCGCCACGCCGATATGCCGCGTCAGCGCCTCCAGAAGCTGCTCTTGCCAGGGCTCGAGCAGGCGTCCCGGCACGATCGACAGGCGCAGCATGCCGTAGGTGCCGGCCTGGTCGCGCAACGGGATGGTCAGCAGGCTATGGTCGCCTTGATCGACATAGCCCCAGTCCGTGGCGGCATCAAGCGGGTTGAGGCATCGCGGACAATCGCTCTCGCCCCGTTCCGGGCAGCCTGCCAGCGTCGAGGCGAGCAGCGTCGCCGGGCCGCCATGTTTCGGCAGCAGGCAGGCCATGCTGCCGCGGATATTCAGCACTTGCTCGATTTCCCGCAACATCACCTGGTAGGTTTCCGGCGCCAGCGGCGCGTGATGCAGATTGGCGATGGCGTGATACAGCAAACCCAGCGATTGATTGCTGCGCGTCAACTCGGCGGTTTTTTGCGCGACCCGCTGCTCCAGTTCGCGATAGCTGCCGGCCAGTTCCTCGGCCATGAAATTGAACGCTTGGCCGACCTGGCCGAGTTCGTTGTCGCCGATGTGGCGGGCGCGCGCCGAGAAATCGCCGCGCGCGATCCGGGTGGCGCTGCCCAGCAGGTCGGCAAGCGGCGCCAGCACGGCGCGCCGGACGATGTAGATGGCGACGATCATGACCAGCACGGTGAGCCCCAGCGCAATCCCAAGCACCGCGCGCAGGCTGCGGATACGCTGTTCGGTGTCGACTTCGAGCTGCGACACCATCAGGTCGATGTCATCGACAAAGCGGTCGATGCCGCGCAGCAACTGATTGTGCCGCCGCAGCCGGTCCGCTCGGCCATCGGCGGCCAGCGCGGTGTCCAGCAGGTTGGGCTTCAATTGCGCATGCCAGGCATGGCGCACGGCGGCGTAGCTGTTGGCGAAATCGCTGTCCGGCTGCCGCTCTATGGCCTGCAACAGATCCTTGTTGCTCAGGCTGGCCTCGAACCGGGCGATGCCGGCTTGCAGATAGTGCCGGTCTTCGACCTGATTTTCCGCGTCGGACAGCACCATGCTGCCCATGCGATGGCTTTGCATGCGCAAGCTGCCGGCGACGTTGATCGCGCTGCCGCTGCCTTGCACCCGCTCGGCGACGATCACCGAGATGGTCATGCCGCCGACCCCGATCGCGGTGATGGCGATCAGCGACAACGCCAGGCCGAACAGTATGGAACGCCCAAAAATTGCGCTCCAGGCTTTCTGCATCAAGGATGTTGCTGCGGTGTTGGGTCGCAAAGGCTGCCTATTTTCAATTGTCCGTAGGGCAAGGAAGGAGAGATACCCCTTCTGATTTTGCCCATCGCTTCAAGTGCGTGCGGAAGTGCTGATTACACGTTAAATCAAGCTATTACGATAGTAATAGATACCTCCGAAGTGGTATTCCGACAGTTTCTGTCGACTATTGGCTTGCCACTACAGCGGGCACAGGGCTCCTACACTGCATCTCATGGATTTTTCGTAGTTGTTTGCAGGGGTATGTATGTGTGTTGGCGAACGGACATCTGCCGACTCGGATGTCAGCCTGACTGTAGAGCCGTAGGAAAACTGAGGGGCATAAACGCATCATGATGCTGGAAACAAGACACTCGATACCAGAAATTCTGTCTCGGCAGGCGTTGTTTCGCGGGCTCGGCACGCATGAGCTGGCGCGACTGGCGAAAGGCACTTACGAGTATCGCATCAGCAAACATGAGGCGCTGTACCACAAGGGCGACGTGCCTGGCGGCATGCATCTGGTGATTGCCGGGCAGATCAAACTGTTTCTGCCGGCCGCCAATGGCGCCGAAATGATTGTGCATATGGCTGGCCCTGGCGAAACCTTCGGCGAAGAGGCGGCGCTGCCGCACAAACCCAGTCCGGTCGCGGCGGAGGCGAATCGCGACAGCTTGCTGCTGGTGATCGACAAGCCGGCGTTGATCGAGACGATGCGACGCAACTGCGATTTCTCCAACGTCATGCTGTCACGCATGTGCGAACGCATGTGCACGCTGATCGACAACATGGAAACCTGTCTGCAACTGAACAGCGCGCAACGGGTGGTGCAATACCTGACGCAACACGCGCCGGACGAGGCGGACAGTTATGACCTCGAACTGAATGCCAACAAGCAGACCATCGCCTCGCAACTCAACCTGGCGCCCGAGACGTTTTCCAGGGTGCTCAATCGCTTGTCGAAAGGCGGTTATATCCATGTACAGGGGCGCAACATCCGTCTGCGCAATCTGACTTCGCTGCGCAATTACGCCGGTTGAGGCGTCAATCGTTGCAGATCCAGGCGGGCATTCGTCGTGTCGAAATCGCGTTTCCTGACCTGGCGTACCAGCTTCGCCAGATCGTCCGCCGGCAGTGGCGTGCCGAAGTAGTAGCCCTGCACGATTTGACAGCCGGCCTGTTTCAGAAACGCCAGTTGTTCCTCGTTTTCCACACCCTCGGCGGTCACCCCGATGCCCAGACCCTTGGCCATGCCGATGATCGCGGTGGCGATGGCGGCGTCGTCCGGGTCGATATGACTCTCGCGCACGAAGCTCTTGTCGATTTTCAGGCGGTGGATCGGCAAACGCTTGAGATAGGACAGCGATGAATAGCCGGTGCCGAAGTCGTCGATTGCCAGTTTGACGCCCAGTTCGCCGAGTTCGTTGAGCTTGTCGATGGCTTCGGCGTTGTACTTGATCAGCACGCTTTCGGTGATCTCCAGTTCCAGCATGCCGGGCTCCAGCCCGCTGCTGGCCAGCGCCTTGCGCACCAGATCGACCATGTCGCCGGTATGAAACTGGCGCGGCGACAGATTCACCGCGACCGTCAGGCCGCTCAGACCGGCATCACGCCAGGCGCGCATCTGGCGACAGGCTTCATTGAGCGCCCAGGTGCCCAACTGGTTGATCAGGCCGGATTGCTCGGCGATGGCGATGAACTCTCCGGAAGCGAAGGTGCCGAATTCGGCGGATTTCCAGCGCAACAACGCTTCCACCCCAAGAATGGCGCGGGTCTCGACATCGACCAGCGGCTGGTAGTAAAGGCGCATCTCATTCTTTTCCAGCGCCTGACGCAAGCTGGTCTCGATGGCGAAATGCTGCAGCGCCTTGAGATTCATTTCCGGGGTATAGAACTGAAAGGTATTGCGGCCGCTTTCCTTGGCCTGATACATCGCGGTATCGGCGCAGCGCAACAGCGCCACCGCATCCTTGCCGTCATCCGGAAACAGGGCGATGCCGATGCTGCCGCCGACATAGACCTGTTGCTCATGCACCGAAACCGGATGCGCGATGGTTTCCAGCGCGCGCACGGCCACCGCTTCCGCGTCGATGCCCCTGGACGGGTGGAGCAGGATCACGAACTCGTCGCCGCCCATGCGGCACACCGTGTCGCCCTGGCGCAACAAGCCGCGCAGCCGCTCGCCGATGGTGATCAGCAAGGCATCGCCGGCATCATGGCCGAGGGTGTCGTTGACCAGCTTGAAATTGTCGAGATCGATGAACAACAGCGCCACGCCATGGCGCTCGGTTTGCGCGGTTTGCAGCGCATCACGCAGGCGCTGTTGAAACAGGTTGCGATTCGGCAAGCGGGTTACCGGGTCATACCAGGCCATGCGTTTCAGATCGTCCTCGGTATCCGCCACTTTGCGTCGCAGGCTGGAAAACACCGTCCAGGTCACGGTCAGCGAGATCAGCGTCGCCGCCAGCCCGATGCCGGCAAACCACGACAAGCGTTTGTACAACTCGTTCATGCTCGCTCGCACCACCAGCGTGCCCTGGTTCGGATGTTCGAGGTCCAGCGACTGCTGCCAATAGGAGTCGAGCCAGTTGCTGTCGCGCAAGGTGTCCAGGGTCGGCGCGGCGCTGTTCGGGTCGGCCAGATACTGAGCGATCGGTTGACCATCGGCGGCGAACAGCGTGGCGCCGGTAATCAAGGGCAGATCATGCAGGGATTGCAGAATCCGCTCGGTGGATTGCGCATCGTTGGCGAGACTGGCCTGGTTCAGCCGCGAGGCGGTGATATGCACTTTGGCGGCGATGCCGGCATTGAACTCCTCGCGCAGCAACCAGTAATGGGTGGCGAGCAGAACCGCGAACGCCATGACCAGTGTCACACCGGCCAGGAACAGCCTTCTGCTGACCATCTGGGCGAGAACATCGCCCGCGTATTGATGCGGTAGCTGATTGCCGGGCATCGGTTTCTTCTTGATGGGATGGACTCGCATTTTTTCATGCGGAGACCTGTTGAGGGTGACTTTCATCACTTAATACCGATAAATTGTGAGCGAGCAATTGGCTCAGCAAGGCGCGAGATGTGAATCTGGAACACGAGTAGTCGCGCGACGAATTGCCGCAGACCCTGAGCAGCATCGAAATCCCGGCCTGTCCGGCGGTGGTGATGCGGGTGATGGCGGGTCTCGCGCGCCGCGGTCGCCCAGCCAGGTCGCCCGGATGGTGCAAGGCAGCGCGGTTGACCTGGCCCATGATCGGCGGGATGCTCGGCTGGCGTAACCGGTCCTACTTCGGCAACACCGCTTTCCCCCACAGTTCCTCCAGTCGCTGATCGCGGCCGCAGCGATAGCGGTAGTACTTGTAGCGAATCGGGTTCTTCAGGTAGTAATCCTGATGATAGGCCTCGGCCGGGGTGAAAGCGCTCGCCGCCGCGATTTCGGTCACGATCGGCCGCGGAAACGGTTTCGACTGCGCGAGTCGGTCTCTGGATCGTTCGGCCAGACGTCGCTGTTCGGCATCGTGGTAAAAGATTGCGCCGCGATATTGATCGCCGACATCGCAAAATTGCCGATTGCGCGCGGTCGGGTCGATGTTGCGCCAGAACACCTCGAGCAATTGCGCATAGCTGATCCGCGCCGGATCGTAGACGATCTGGACCGCTTCGGCATGCCCGGTGCCGCCGGCGGAAACGCTGGCGTAAGTCGGGTTTTCCTGGTGCCCGCCGATGTAGCCCGAGGTGGTCGAGATGACGCCATCAAGTTTGTCGTAGGGCGGTTCCATACACCAGAAGCAACCGCCGGCGAAGGTCGCCTTGGCCCGGTTTTCGGTGGCGGCCCCCGTCAGGCCAGGCAATGTCAGCGCCGTCAGCAAGCACACGCCCAATAGCCGATTGCTGATCATGAGCATGCTCCTCAAGGAAATGGGTTTGATTCGACTTGTCGGCGGAAGATTGGTTGCCTGGTCGACGCGGGCCGGGATTTTTGTCGCGTCACGCCGGTCTGAACGAACTCGACAACCCGCAATGGAAGGCCCAATGATGCAACGACGCACTTTTCTTCAGGCCGCGATGATTACGCCATTCGCCCTGAGCGGCTGTGGGCGCGCAACCGGTCCGGTGGTCGCGGCGGCCAGCGATGCGAACGTCGACGCGATGCGGCAAGACTGGCGGACACTGTTGGCGCCGGAAGCGGAGGTGACGCTGACGCTCGAACCGCTGCGCAAAACCGAAGCGGAATGGCAAGCCAGCCTCAGCCCGGCGGCGTTCAAGGTGTTGCGCGAAGAAGGCACCGAACCGCCGTTCAGCAGCCCGCTCGACGCGGAAAAACGCCCGGGCGTGTTTGCCTGCGCCGGATGTGGTTTGCCACTGTTCACGTCGCGCATGAAATTCGACAGCGGCACCGGCTGGCCCAGTTTCATTACCCACATCCCCGGCCATCTCGGCACCCGCAAGGATTTCAAATTGATCCTGCCGCGCACCGAATATCACTGCATACGCTGCGGCGGCCACCAGGGCCACGTGTTCGACGACGGGCCGCCGCCGACCGGCCAGCGCTGGTGCAACAACGGCGTGGCGCTGAGGTTTGTTCCGGCCTGAAAAACGGCTTCATGGTCCATCGGGATCGGCGTCCGGGAACCTGTCGGACTATGGAATCGTTGACGAGCAAATCCCGATGGGGCTTGCAAGTCAACGCAAATGCCGGTCATGCGGATGTACCAGCCAGCGGTGCAGCAGCCAGGCGCCGACGCCGCACACCGCCAGCAGCAGGGCCAGTGGGCGGGCGGTGCCGTCGTGCAGATGGCTGATGCCGATGCCGGCCAGCGTCGCCAGGGCGAATTGCAGCGCGCCCATCAACGCCGAGGCGGTGCCCGCGCGCTGGCCGAAGGTGGCCAGGGCGCTGGCGCTGGAATTGGGGGCGATGAAGCCGAGACTGGATACGTAGACGAACATGCACAACATGGTCAGCGCCAGGCTGGCCAGGCCGCTCAGGGTCAGGCCCAGCAACGCCAGGCCGGCCAGCGCCGGCAGCCATAACGCGCGACGCAGCATGCGGGTGGGGGCGAGGGTTTTCAGGCTGCGGGCATTCAACTGGCTGGCGGCGACGAAGCCCAGCGCGTTGATGCCGAACGCCCAGCCGAAGTGTTGCGGCGCGATGCCGCCCAACTGGATCAGCACGAACGGCGAGCCGGCGATGTAGGCGAACATCCCGGCCATCGCCAGGCCGCCGCTCAGGGTATAGCCGAGGAAGGCGCGGCTGGCGAACAGGCTGGCGTAGTCGCTGGCGATGCGGCGGGCGTTGAGCGGCGGTTCGTGGTGAATCGCATGGCTTTCCGGCAGGCCGAGGCGGATCGCCAGCAGGCAGGCCAGCGCGAAGGCCAGCAACAGCAGGAAAATGGCGCGCCAGCCGACGCCGATGACTACCCAGCCGCCGATGATCGGCGCCAGGATCGGCGCCAGCCCCATCACCAGAATCAGCGTCGAAAAGGCCCGCGCCGATTCGCGCGCGCTACAGCGGTCGCGCACCACGGCGCGGGCGATGACCATGCCGGCCGAGCCGCCCAGGGCTTGCAGCACGCGCCAGATGGTCAGGGA
>JAGUXX010000068.1 GCA_020061585.1 Betaproteobacteria bacterium
GACGCTTTCAGGAACGAGTTGCGCCGGGTGCTCAATCGGGGCGAGGCTGTTAACGCCCTCAAGCGCGCCATTTATACCGGCCGGATCAGCCCGGCGCAGTAAGCGGCTGGCCGCCCCATCTTGACGGCCGGTTGGAAGCGCTCAGCCGGCAAGCCGCCAGTTATGCGGGAGCAGCTCGTCGATGCGGCTGTTCAACTGCGTGGGCAGCTTGGTGAGGACGTCCTTTAGGTACGCCCAAGGATCATGGCCATTGAGCTTGGCCGACTGCACCAGGCTCATGACGACGGCTGCACGCTGCCCAGCTAGTTCGCTCCCACAGAAGAGCCATGCTTTTCTGCCCATAGCCCAGGGACGGATCAGGTTTTCGCAATGGTTGTTGTCTACCGGCACATTTCCGTCGACCAAGTGGTGCGTGAGCGCCGTCCACGCGTTGAGGCTGTAGTTCAACGCCTTGGCCGTCGCGCTGCCATCCGGCACCCGGGAGCGCTCTAACTGCAGCCAGGCATGCAACTGCTCCCACATCGGCTTGGTTATGGCCTGCCGGTTGTCCAGTCGTGCCTGGGCAGTGAGTGCAGCGAGCTCGCGTTCGACCCGATAAATCTGCGCGATGCGCTGCAGTGCTTCGGTAGCGACGTCGCTGCGCCCACCTTCGCGCAGCAACTCGTCGAACTTGCGCCTGGCATGCGCGAGGCAGCCCGCGCCGCTTCGTTCGGGCTCGGCGCCGACCACGCTGTCGTAGGCCTTGTATTCGTCGCGGACCAACTTGCCACGCCAGTGACCGTGCTCGTCCCCATCGGCGCTGAGGAACGCAATCGGGTACTGCGCGCCTCGCCCGACACAGAAGTCGTAGACCACCCCCGGCACCGCATCGAAGGCGCCCCTCGCATAAGCCCAGATGTAGGCCCTCTTGGTCTTGCCAGCACCCGGGTCTAGCATGGCAACTGGCGTCTCATCAACATGCAGCACT
Source organism: Betaproteobacteria bacterium (assembly GCA_020061585.1). Classification (GTDB taxonomy): domain Bacteria; phylum Pseudomonadota; class Gammaproteobacteria; order Burkholderiales; family Thiobacillaceae; genus PFJX01. The sequence continues at coordinate 968 of JAGUXX010000068.1, forward strand.
TGGCTGGAGAGCACGAAGCGCTTATGCGCGTCGAACAGCGGCAGCAATGCAGCACCTCCTTGCCCCGACCAGCTCGCCAGCGTAGACCGAGGCGTATGCACCTTGGAGCGTGCGTTGATGGTCTCGAGCCGGTAGTACGGCAGATGGTCGACGAAGTGGCTGACCAAGGTATGGGCGATGAGGCCGGCGGCCGGCATTCCACCCTCGATGACCTGCGGCGCGGCTGCCTCCTGGACCAAGCATTGGCAGCAACGGCAGGCCCATTTGCCGTAGATGTGGCGGTGCACGAAGAACTCCGCCGGGACGATGTCCAGGCGCTCGCTCACGTCCTCCCCGATGCGTGTCATCGGACGGCCGCACTCCGGGTTCGGGCAGTCGGTGTTCGCAGGTTCGTGGTGATGCTCTTCTCGCCGAAGGTGTTCGGGCAATGGGCTGCGACGGGGCTTGGGTTTGCCCTCGTTACCGGCACCGGCCGGCGGCGCAGCAGCGCCCCGGACCTGGTCGAGTTGAGCCTGCAGACTGGCCTCGTCCTCGACACAGGTTTCTTCGAAGAGCCGGCGCTGTTCGGCGCTCATGGCCTCGGTCTTGGCCCCGAACTTCCAGGCCTTCAGTCGCGCCAGCTGGAAGGTGATCTTCTCAATCTTGGCGTCCTTGAACCTGAGCTCGCTGTCCTGACAGCGCAAGCGCTGCAGCATCTGTTGGGCGAGTGCTGCGATGGCCTCGGGAGGAAGGCCTTCGAGGTCTTCTTCCGTGAGCGATTGCAGGTCTTGCATGCATCAATTTTGCAGGTGCCAAGACCGCCGCGCCACTGGGAGTTGCGCGGTTGTCAGCGGCCGCGGGAGCCGGTGTTTTTACAGCCGCTTGATCGCGCTCATCTCGTGCAGCCGCTGCCAGGGCAGGCCGACCACGAGCGCGTCGAACTGCGCCTGGCTCAGTGCCATCGGTGTTGCCGTGTCTATCTCGCGGGGCCACACGAAGCGGCCGGCGTTGAGCCGTCTTGCGGCACACCACACGCCAAAGCCGTCGTGCACAAGCATCTTGATGCGCGTGGCGCGAGCATTGGCAAACAGGTAGCCGTGATGAGCATGCGCGCTGCCCAGCGCATGGACCACATGTGCCAGCAGACGCTCGGTGCCCGAGCGCATGTCTACCGGCGCCGCACACAGCCACAGGGCATCAACACGGATCACCGCAAGACCTCGCGTAGCCAGGCTGCGCAGTCTGCTGCGGCGCTGACGGGCCACGTCACGCTCACACCCAAGGTGCCGCGTTTGAAGTCGAGCGTGATCATCTCCGACGTGGGGCTGGGAGGTCTTGCCGACGAAGCAGCCGTCGGCGGTACTGCCGTCGGAACGGTCAACTCGATGAAGCGGGGTGCTGCTTCGGCGACTCCAATGGAGCCCAAGCCTGGGGCCTTCGGGGCGCCCCGGCCGCGACGCCATTGATGCACCAGGTTGTCGTTCAACTTGAATGCCAGCGCCACTGCAGCAACCGACGCTCCGGGCTCGGCGCACGCGGCCAGGACTTCGGTCTTGAAGGCTGCGCTGTGCCTGCGCCGTTGCTTCGTATTGACGTGCATTTTTGATGTCCAGCTAACTTAGATGGACAGCATGGTCTATGACTCAGGCTGCAGTCTCAAGATGGCTCGGCGAGCCGCTTACCCGGCGCAGGCCAAACGTGTCGATGAAATGCAGGCTGTGGCCGATGCGTTGAGCCTGATGGCCAACATCGTGATGGCGTGGAATACCTCACAGATGCA
>JAGUXX010000196.1 GCA_020061585.1 Betaproteobacteria bacterium
AAGCGCGCGCCCGGCTGCACGCCGGGGATGCGCTGCGCGCCATCCAATGGCGTGCACGTCTGCATCACCATGAGCTGCCAGCGGATCGTGCCGTAGTCGTTGGCGTGCCAGCGGATGCGGCAGAACATCGCGCCGGGCAGGAACACCGCGACGCGCCGCCAGCGGTCGAGCCGGACGATGCGCGCCGGCTCGCCGAACCGCAGGTAAAGGTCGATGCGTTGCTCGATGTAGGCCAGCGAAACGCGAGTCAGCGATGCGGCGCCCGCTTGGTGGGCGAGCGCTGCAAACGTGGGCGGCGTAGCTGGAGCCGCCGAAGGTTGCGGGTTCATTGGGTGCTCTCTGGGAATTCGCGTTCCAGCAGTGCACGCAGCAGTTCGGCGACGGTCACGCCTTGCGTGAACGCAGAGACCTTGACGCGGGCGCGCATCGCGGGGGTGATGTCGAGGGTCAGGCGCGCGGTGTAGAGGTCGCCTTTCTGGATGCCATCGGCGTCCCCTTGGCGAACCCACGCCTCGGCGTGAGGGTTCGCCGGCGGACGCGCACCGATGGCGATGCGTTTGCCGCTGTGCTGGCTCATGTCGGCCACCGCAGCAGTTCATCCACCAGCGCCGTGATCTCGCGTGCGGCGGCGCTGTCGGGCGCCGTCTCGCGTGCGAGGCGGCCGGCGGCCACGCTGTCGGCGAACACGATGCGCTGATGCACCTCCGAGCGCAATGCTGGCAGCGGCTGGTCGGCCAATGCCTGGCGCGCTTCACGGCCGATGATGGTCGTACTGACGCGCCGATTGATGGCGAAGGCTGCGCGTAGCGCTGGCCGGAACACCTGCGCCTCGCGGATCAGCGCCACCATCTCGGTAGACGCCCACAAGTCGTAGGGACTGGGCTGCACCGGGATCAGCACGTGCTCGGCCGCCAGCAGCGCCGAGCGCGCCAGCGCAGCGATACGCGGCGGGCCGTCGATGACGACGTGATCGGCCTGGCGTGCTAGCTCCGGCGCTTCCTGGTGCAGCGTCTCGCGTGCGAGACCTACTGCACTGAACAAACGTGGCGAGCCCTGTTGGGCGCGCCGCTGCGTCCAGTCCAGCGCCGAGCCTTGCGGATCGGCGTCCAGCAGAACGACTTGCTGGCCGCGCATGGCCAGCTCGCCTGCGATATGCGTGGCGAGCGTGGTCTTGCCAACGCCGCCTTTCTGATTGAGCAAGGCGATGATCATGGCCCGGCCCTCCTGGCTGGAAAGCTGGGTTTTCTGTACCGCGCGAATCGCCGTGTGCCGTGCCGTTTGTCGTTTATCCACCGAAACGGCGCGCTGTTTTTATTAGTTAAAGAATTTAAGTTAGGGAAGTTAGAGAGACCGAAAACCCGCGCCGCTATTAGGATTTCGGCGGTTTCGCACGCCTGATAGCACGATAGGGACACGCCCGATAGCACGATACCCACCACGCCTGATAGCACGAGGCCATTCACAGGTTTTCCCCGAGTTATCCCCGTGCCGTCCGCAGCACGGGCCTGAAAGTCAGCAGTTCGGCCCCGTCGTCCGGCATCCGCTCGATGCCCAGGACGTATCCCGGCATCGACTGCCGCGCCACCAGCGCGCGCAGGTCGCAGGCGAAGTCGTAGGGCTTCGCCGTGCTGCCCGATTTGCGGTGCAGGTGTTTGAAGTCGAACTGCCAGCCGCCCGGCTGCTTGCCGCCGTGCTTGCGCACCAGGCGGTACAGCCAGCGCTCGATGCCACCCGTGAGCTTGAAATAGGCCGGGTCGATGGTTAGCACCAGCGCCGCGTCCAGCACGCCCGCGTAGAACCAGTCCGGCAGGATCAGCTCGATGCCCAGCGGTGTGCCGCGGGCGTCGGCCAACTCCTTCCATTCGTTGATCCACGAGAAGCGATGCAGGCGCCGCCCGGTCGTCTCGCGGATGGAAGTGGCCACCGTGGTCGATTGCAGGCGATCCAAGGCCGCTTTGAGGCGCTGGTAATCGCGCAGCGACGTACCGCGCCCGATGAAGCGCAGGATCTCGTAGGGCGTGGCGCGCATGAGCCGCGATGGGCGAATGCCCGCATCGCGCGCTTCCACGATCTGGCTGGCAGCCCAGATTAGGATGTCGGCATCCCAGATTGTGGCGATGCCATGCTCCTGCGTTCCCTCCACCCGGATCGTCACGCCGCCGGCGCGGAAGTCGATCGGCTGGACGCGCTTCGACTTCGCCAGCGAGAAGAACGGAAAGGCCATCAAATCCTGGCTGTCGCGCGGCGCCATGTCGCCCGGCAGCGCGCGGAACAGATCGAGCTGTTCCCGCTCCTGCATTGATCGCTGCCCCGATGATCGGGACGACAGCGACGGGTTGGACATGGAGATGGCCACCGGCGAAGCACCGTTCAGCGCGCACGGCTGTCGGCCGAGTGGTGCTCGGCGTATTCGGGATCGGACGTGGCCTCGAAGCTGCGCTGGTCGGCCCAAACGTCGAGGTCGGCCACCGCGTACATGACGCGGCGGCCAAACTTGCGGAAACGCGGGCCGCCGCCGATCACGCGCTGTTTCTCCAGCGTGCGCGGCGACAAGCGCAAATATTCGGCGGCCTCGTCGTTGGTCAGGTAGCGTTGAGGTTGTGTAGCAGCAGCGGGTTGCTGCTGCGTGGCGTGTGCGGCAGCAGGCCGCAAGGGAGCAGGTCGCATCGGGTAAGCCTCCATCGTTCAGGACAGTCCAGCCGCGACGCGCGGCCAGATGGAGGCAGTCTCAAGAAAGGGATGCGTCCCGTTGAGGGTCGTTTTGCTGGGGACGCAAAACGACCCTGTTCAATTCATTGGAGTTGCGCCAGGCGGCGATAGCCAGCGCGCATCAGACCCTGGCCGCGTCGCACCAAACGGCGCACGCGCGACCGCAGGCCGCCGTCGGCATACCAGCCTTTGACCACGGCATCGGTGCCGAACAGTCCCTCGGCGACTTCACGCAATGACGCGCCTGCCAAGGTGGCATCAAGCGCCTGCAAGGTGTGCAGCTCCTGCAGCGCTGTCGGCGCGGGCCGGGGCCGAGCCGCCGCCGTAGGCGTGCCTTCGGCGGCCACAGCCAGCTTGTCCAGTTCGGCCCGGAGCGTGCAATGGCGTGCGCAAGGCATGTCGCACGCGCGGATGGCGTAGACGTAGGCCATGCCATCCTCCAGGTCTGGCGCCAACGCCAGGCGCAAGCAGCAGCCGGGCCAGCGCGTGGCGAGCATCAGGCGTCGGCCATCGTGGATCAGGTGCTTGTGGCCGGGAATGCGCCACAGCTCGAACGCGACGGCATCCGGGGGCGGGTCGATGTCCGGGTGAAGTTGCGCCGTGCAAGGGTGGCCGGGAAGCCAGGCTGGATGCGCGTCGCGCGCATCCAGGGCCGGGTCTTCCAGCATACGCAGCCCCCAACCGTGAGCGGTTTCCGGCTGGCGATGGCGGTGTAGCCAGTCGCCTCGGCAATCGGGATGCCGGCGCAAATACTCCCAAGCCAGTGCCAAGTCGTCCAGGTGCAGCACGTAGAGATATGCGGCTGTGGGATACCAAGGTTCGACGCTTCGATCAGTCATGACGCAACCTCCTGTTGGGCAGGGATCGTCGCCACGTCGGCACGCTGGAGCTACGCCATCAAAACATCACCGTCCTACCACCAAAGTGATACTCTTGAACCGTAACGAGCGGTGTCAAGACTGATTGGCTCCGAAGTCTTACGTGGATTGTCCGAATGCGACGGCTGTGCAACCCGGAATTGAGGGCACGGCACCGGACACCCTGCCGCAAGCTGCGCAGTGCATCATGCCCCTTTGGATCAGGGCGGTACCGACTTGGCGCAAGAGTGGCGATTCAGATTGCCGGCGTCATAAACCAGACTGAAAAAGACACAATGCGCCGCAACGGCCTGTGTCTGGATGACCTTCCGCAGCGGGGGCCATGAGGCTCGATCAGTCTGGGATCGAGCCGTCGGCCTGCGCCAGCCGGATGTACTCCGATAACGGCCGCGACGCTCGGAAATACAGGTCGCGTTGGATGGGCCGCCGACGCGGCCCGACGATGACTGCCAAGTCGGATAGCTTGACCGTCCCCAACTCCGGCATGCCGATGCCGAGGTCGATGAGGCCCCAGGCCGTGTCGCCATCGGCGGGGTCGAGCGCAGCCAGCAACCAGGTCGCGTGCGCATCCGGCGTGAACAGCCGCACCACGGGTATTAGGTCAATGCTCTGTTCAGCCGCGCGTGCCGCTCCGTTGGCGAGCAGTTGCGCTCGCTCGTCTACGGTGGCGAGAGGCTGGGTCATGGTCAGGAATCCCACGAAACCGAGGATGCACGAATCCGCCTTTCCGCGAAAGCGTGGAACCACCGAACCGGATGTGCGCTTTCGTGCGCAAACACGGATGCGGAAGCCATCGAATCCGTACATGCACGGAAACGGAAAAGCGGAATTATGGAAGTCAGGAAAAGCACAGATACGGCTCTCAGATTCGGTCGGAATCCACAGATGCGGATTTCAGTAAAGGCGCAAAGCCGTAAGGCTCATCGCCAAATGAACACTATAGATTGTAGCCCTATAGAGCGCAATCGACTGTCATCTTGGTTTTTGAGGAAACCACCGGATGACAGCGAAAAATTCATTGGCGATGGCACTGAAGACAGTCAGGAAGGCGCGCGGCCTGAGCCAGGAAGCGTTCTCCGACGTCTCCAGCCGGACCTACCTGAGTTCGCTGGAGCGTGATCTGAAAAGCCCGACGCTCAACAAGCTGGCCGAGTTGTGCAAGGTGATGGAGATCCATCCGGTGACGCTTCTGGCATTGGCGTATTCGGGGAACAACCCCAAGAAGGCGGATCAACTACTCTCGCAGGTTCGGCATGAGCTTGAACTGCTGGCACAGACAGGCGACGAATGACACTTCTCCAGAACGACCCTATCACCCAACTTGGATTTTCCGTCTACGAGAACAAAGGGGTCTTCGCTGTTCTTCTGGGGTCGGGCCTGTCGCGCTCCGCAGAGATTCCGACCGGGTGGGAAATTACGTTGGACCTGGTGCGCCGTGTGGCGACCGCCCAAGGCGTCGAGGAGCAGTCCGATTGGGCAAAGTGGTACCGGGAAAAGACCGGGCAAGAGCCGAACTATTCCGCGCTGCTGGAGGAGATCGCCAGTTCACCCGATGAGCGTAGGGCGATATTGCATCGGTACATCGAGCCAGATGAGCAGGATCGCGAAGAAGGCCGGAAAATCCCGACCAAGGCGCATCACGCGATAGCGCAGTTGGTTCGTTCTGGTCACGTCCGGGTCATCGTCACGACCAACTTTGACCGGCTCATGGAAAACGCCCTTCGGGAGCAAGGAGTCGAGCCCACCGTGGTTTCCTCCGCAGACGTTTTGGCGGGTGCCGAGCCATTGACGCACAGTCGCTGTTACCTGCTCAAGCTGCATGGCGATTACAAGGATGCCCGCATCCTGAACACCGATCAGGAACTGAGCGCTTACCCGGAAAGCTACGACAAACTGCTGGACCGCATCTTTGATGAGCATGGTCTGATCATCTGCGGCTGGTCGGGTGAATGGGATCATGCCCTGCGGGCAGCCTTCCTCCGTGCACCGAACAGGCGCTATCCCGTGTATTGGGCGGCCCGGGGTGCGTTGGGCTCGGGAGCCAGCGAACTGGCCATCCATCGAAGCGCCAAGACGATACCGATCTCAGGCGCGGACGAGTTTTTCCAAACACTTCAACAGCGAGTCGAAACGCTTGAGCAGAGCCAGCGTCAGAATCCGCTGAGCGTCGAATTGTTGGTCAATAGTACGAAGCGCTACCTGGCGAAGCCGGAACATCGTATTCAACTGGACGAGTTGCTTTCGCAGGAGGCGGAGCGATTGATGGTGCAACTCGATGGGAGTCAATTCGCGCCCCATGGCCAGTGGAATCAGGAAGAGTTCCGATCGCGGGTACGACGATACGAGGCGCTGGCCGAACCCTTGACGCGCATGGCTGGCGTCCTCGGCAGATGGGGGGATGGTTCTGAATTGACCACGATCCTCGACATCATCAGAGGACTGTATATGCAGGCCGAGAAGGTTGGAAACGGCCTGTTGGTTTGGCTCGGTCTGCGATCTTATCCGGCCGTCTTGATATTTACTGCCTACGGAGTCGGCCTGACGCGCTCGCAGCGATGGAAGACACTTCACGAACTGCTGGTTGCGCCCTGGCCTCGGGAATATCGTGACCCGAAACGAGTGGTTTCCACGCTGTTCCTGGATGAGTGGAAAGGGGCGAAAAATGAAGTCTGGAAAGAATTGGAAGGCCTTGATCGTCGCAAGACCCCTCTCAGTGATCATCTGCTTGATGTGATGACGAACTGGCGGTCCAGCTTTGCAGGTGTATCGGCTGAATTTGAGCTGGTGTTTGAACGATTCGAACTGCTTGCTGCTCTTGTCTATCTGGAGGAAGACAGCGAAGCGAGTTTGGAACAAGCCTTTACCAATACACCTCACGGGCTGTTCGCCCGTATGCCCGTAGGGCGCGTTGGATGGCATGACTCGTCAGCCAATTCACTGATTCTGGAGCTTCAATCGGAAGCGACCATCACAGCTTTGCTGGACGCAGGCTTTGCGCGGAACAGCCGCCGCTTCTTGGAACTCTCCATTGAGAGTTTCAAGCGCTACGTGGGCAAGATGTCATGGTAGCAGTCGCCCCGCCGCGAAGGGCGGGGCGCTGCGGCGGTCACGCCGCCTGGGGCTTGCTGCGCGACCAGATCAGGTCGTGCGTGCCGTCCTCACCTTCGATCAGGCGGGCATAGACCGTAGCAGGAAACGAAGGATCGTCGAGGGTCACGGACAGGTATTCCCGCCCGGCCTCGCTGGTCTTCTTCCATGCCGCGCCGATATCGTGACTGGCCGCCTGCAGGCGGAAGTCGGGAGCGTTCTCGCTGCTGCCCTTGTCGTTGGGAACCAGCTTGACCTTGACGTTGAGCGTCAGGGTGCGCAGCGTGCCGGTGAAGCC
>JAGUXX010000129.1 GCA_020061585.1 Betaproteobacteria bacterium
ACCAGCCGCCGCCCGTCGCGCCGGCGCCAAAGCCGATCGCGGCGCGGCCGGATGCCGAAATGCACGCGCGGCAATCGCTGCGCTTGAAATCCGACATCATGGATACCTTGCTCAACGAGGCGGGCGAAGTCTCCATCGCCCGGGCGCGCATCGAGAACGTGCTGAATTCCTACAAACAGACCGCCCAGGAACTGGCGTCCAACGTTGATCGACTGCGCACGCATCTGCGCGAACTGGAAATCCAGGCCGAATCGCAAATGCACTCGCGCATGCAGCAGGTCGAGGAAAGCAAGTTCGATCCGCTGGAATTCGACCGCTTCACGCGCTTGCAGGAACTCACCCGGCTGATGGCGGAAAGCGTCAACGACGTATCCAGCGCCCAGGACAATCTGTTCGCCGGCCTCAACGAGGCCGAGAGCGCCTTGCTGCTGCAATCGCGCATGACGCGCAATCTGCAACAGGAACTCATGCACATCCGCATGGTGCCGCTCGATACCCTGGCCGAACGTCTGTATCGCGTGGTTCGCCAGACCGCCAAGGACACCGTCCGCAAGGCGCAACTCGAACTCGATGGCGGTCATACCGAATTGGATCGCGCCGTGCTGGACAAGATTGCCGCGCCGCTGGAGCATCTGGTGCGCAATGCCGTGGCGCATGGCATCGAAGCGCCAGAAGCGAGAACCCGTGACGGCAAGGCGGAATACGGCGAGTTGCGCTTGTCGGCGCGCCAGGAAGGCAACGAAATCGTCATTACCCTGGCCGATGATGGCGCCGGCATCGATCTCGACGCGGTGCGCAAGCAGGCCGAGGCGCGCGGCTGGCTAAAACCGGGCGAAGTCGTCGATACCGAAACGCTCGAACAGTTTCTGTTCCGCTCCGGCTTCTCCACCGCCAAGTTGGTCACCGAAATCGCTGGCCGCGGCGTCGGTCTGGATGTGGTGCGCAACGAGATCGCCGGCATCGGCGGCCGGGTCAGGCTGGACACCGAGGCCGGCAAGGGCACCCGTTTCACCATACGCCTGCCGCTGACGCTGGCCTTGACGCAGGTGGTGCTGGCTCGCGCCGGCGGCCAGACCTGGGCCTTGCCGGCTTCGCTGGTGACGTTGGTGCGCGAATTCAAGGTCGATCAGATTCAGGCATTGCACGAAACCGGCCTGATCGAACTCAACGGTGAAAACTATCCGCTGCGGGTGCTGGCCGAACTGGTCGGCCGCAAATCACAGCCCGGCGAGGGGCGCTATCGGACCGTATTGTTGCTGCGCGCCGGCGAACAACGTCTGGCGGTGCGGGTTGACGCACTGGACGGCAATTTCGAGGCGGTGGTCAAGAACATCGGCCCGCAACTGGCGCGTATCACCGGCATCAGCGGCGCCACGGTGCTCGGTGATGGTCGCGTCGCATTGATCCTCAATCCGTTCCAGTTGGCCGAACGCGGCGCCAGCGTGGAAGTCGAGCCCGAACCGGAAGTCGTCGATCTGGCGCCGCTGGTGATGGTGGTCGACGATTCGTTGACGGTGCGCAAGATCACCACCCGCTTCCTGCTGCGCGAAGGTTATCGCGCATGCGCCGCGCGCGATGGCGTCGAAGCGCTGGAAATGCTGGAAGACGAAATGCCGGCGGTGATGCTGCTGGATATCGAAATGCCGCGCATGGATGGTTTCGAAGTCGTGCGCCATGTGCGCGCCAATGCCAGTACCCGCGCCTTGCCGATCATCATGATCACCTCGCGCACGGCCGACAAGCACCGCAGCCACGCATTGGAAGCCGGGGTCGACGGCTACATGGGCAAGCCGTATCAGGAATCCGAACTGCTGGCCGAGATACAGCGTCTGGCGGGACAGATGGCGGAGGTTTGATCGGTCACCGTCATTCCCGCGAATACGGGAATCCAGTGGTTTTACCCCGCCTGGATTCCCGCATTCGCGGGAATGACGTGTGCTGTAGTTTCAGTCGTGCGCTTAGGCATAGGAATCGGACAACAAGAAACTTCACAAACTTCGCGCAGAATGGCTTAGGTCCGGCGCAACACAACTCGGCTGTTAGAATGGCGGCCCTCAAAAAACCAATTACCAGGAAAGCACTGTTGTGGATATCGAATTACTGTTCAAGGCATTCATCCTCGGCATCATTGAAGGTCTGACCGAATTTCTTCCCGTTTCCAGTACCGGCCATCTGATCATCGCCGGAAGTTTGCTGGGCTATACCGATGAACAAAGCAAGGTATTCAAGATCGTCATCCAACTGGCCGCCATACTGGCCATCTGTTGGGATTATCGCGCGCGTCTGATGCATGTCGTTTCCGGATTGAACAAGGACCCCGATGCGCGTCGCTTCAGTGGCCACATCATGCTGGCTTTTCTGCCCGCCGCCGTGCTGGGCGTGATGTTCCACAGCACCATCAAGTTCTACCTGTTCAACCCGATCACCGTGGCGGGCGCCTTGATCGCCGGCGGACTGGTGATTCTCTACCTGGAAAAGCGCGCCTATCACCCGCGTATCCATGAAGTGGATCAGATGTCCTGGCAAGTCTCGCTGAAGGTCGGCTTCGCTCAGGCGATGGCAATGTTCCCTGGCGTCTCGCGTTCCGGCGCGACCATAATGGGCGGTTTGATATTCGGTCTGAGCCGCAAGACCGCCGCCGAGTTTTCTTTCTTTCTCGCCATTCCGACCATGCTGGCGGCAACCTTCTACGACGTGTACCGCAACTGGGATTTGCTGCGCCTGGAAGACCTGCCGGTGTTCGCCGTCGGCTTCGTCGCCTCGTTCTTCTCCGCGATGCTCGCCGTGCGCGCCTTCATCCACTATGTCTCCAGCCATAGCTTCGTGCCGTTCGCCTGGTATCGCATCGTGTTCGGCAGCATCGTGCTGGCCACCGCGTATTTCGGCTGGATCGACTGGTCTGATGCCTGATCGGTCCGCTGCCGCGCGCCGGCCATAGCAACCCTGATTCCCCCGGTTGTCCCGCCTGACCGCGCTGTCACATGCGCGGCGGCGGCAATCCGGCTTGTTCCCCTCAACTTTAGCTGCCGCCCATGTGGTTCAAAAACCTCTCCGTCTATCGTCTCCCCGTCAATTTCCCCCTCGACCTCGTCAAACTTGAAGACAGCCTGGCGCGCAACGCCTTGCAGCCCTGCGGCAATCAGGACAAGGAAAGTCAGGGCTGGGTGTCGCCGCGTGGCGACGACCGGCTGCTACATGTGTTGAACCAGCAGGTGCTGATCGCGCTGGGCGTCGAGCAAAAACTCCTGCCCGGCAGCATCGTCACCCAGTTCGCCAAGGACCGCGCGGCGGAAATCGAAGAACAGCAAGGCTACAAACTCGGCCGCAAGCAGTTGCGTGAGCTCAAGGAGCAGATCACCGAAGAACTGTTGCCGCGCGCCTTCGTGCGCCGCCGCGTCACCTGGGCCTGGATCGACCCGGTCAACGGCTGGCTGGTGATCGACGCCGCCACACCGCTGAAAGCCGAAGAACTGCTGGAACGCCTGAACAAAACCGTCGACGACTTGCCGGCGCGCATCCTGCACACCGAACTATCCCCCGCCGCCGCGATGACCGAATGGCTGCTGGCCGGCGAAGCCCCGGCCGGCTTCAGCATAGACCGCGACCTGGAACTATGCGCCGCCGACGACGGCAAGGCCACCGTGCGCTACGTGCGGCACGCCCTGGAAGGCGAGGAAATTCAGCAACACATCGCCGCCGGCAAGACCGCCACCAAACTCGGCCTGACTTGGAACGACCGCATCTCCTTCGTGCTCGGCGATCAACTCCAGATCAAACGCCTGACGTTTCTCGACACCCTCAAAGAGAACGCCGATCAGGGCGACAACGCCGACGAGCAATTCGATATCGACTTCACGCTGATGACCGGCGAAGCGGCCAAGCTGCTGGCGGATGTGGTTGAGGCGTTGGGCGGGGAGAAAGCCAAGGCGGTGTGAGTTTTGGGCGACGTCCATCAATCCTATAGATCCGGCCCGATTTATCCGTGAAACCGTAGGGTGCCATGCGCACCATTCCACGTTAAACGGTGCGCATGGCGCACCCTACAACCCGACTGGATGCCGATCTCTACTTGCCGACGTTGTTGGAAGGTTTTCTGGGTTCACGCAACTGGATGGCGGCGGAAATGGGCAAGCGTGGCGGCAAGGCGAAGACTGACGCCAAGGCAGAGGCGGCGAGACAAAACGCTCACCTGGGTGGCCGCCCCAAGAAACCCAAGGAATTGGTGGTAGCTTGACCAACCAGAACAACGACGATCTTTATTGTCGTTCCTTTACTGGTGTGTTGAAACGGGAAGGCCTCTCCATCAGCATCGATGGCCGCCTGAATGGCGAGGCTATTTCCGTTTGTAGAATGTGTTGCGAGTCAAACGTACCATCTGCGGCAGTCATGTGACGAAAATCGTCAGTTTCGGTTTGATGCGGGCATCGCTTCGGTGGGTGTTGCGGGCGTAAGTTCACCTGTCGCAGCACCTTCAAGGTTGGGTGAATAGCCGCTCATACAAAGTGCGGCCGCCGATTAAAGATTTCTGTAACGGTGTCGATAACGCCCCTGACGGATGCATGGGAAATAGTTGGCATGCAATTCGCTCAGTGTCTTTTGTCGCTCGCATGGGCGCAGTCCACTCTCAAAGGAGCAAGAACATGATGATGAAACAGATGCAAGTCCGTTCCGGCCAGTCCGGTTTCACCCTGATCGAACTGCTGATCGTCGTGGCGATTATCGGTATTTTGGCGGCGATCGCGGTTCCGCAATATCAGAGCTATACGAAAAAGGCGAAATTTACTGAAGTCATACAGGCAGCGAATCCGTACAAGATTGGTGTTGAAGCTTGCGTGACCACACTCTCTCTCGCCCCAGGTACTGATATTTCAGCACAAACTCCGGATTGTTCTCATGGCACGGGTGGTGTGCCTGGTGAGATTGCGACTGGTACACTTGCTGGCGGTGTTGTTGACACCGTTACTGTGGCTGCCGGCGGCATTATCACGGTGACCAGCACTTTGACTGATGATACGGGTGCTGCTTTGACCTACATCCTCGGTCCTGACTCTGATGGCACTGGCGCACCTGATAAACTAACCAACGGCGCCGGTGGCGTGACTTGGTCAGTGGATCCCGCTTCTGTTTGTGCGACTGCTGGGGTTTGCTGATCTAGTGTAATCGTGCCATAGAGGAAAGGACATTTAGGCGCGGCCCACGTTTTCCATCTAGTGCCTACTCCTGTACCCGCCTCAAACCCCCACTGTTCGCAAGGCAGTGGGGGTTTTTTACGTCTGCAATAAATGTGCTTGGAACCCAGGTGTGCGGCGAGTCGGCGATGGCGCATGGCGTGGATAAATTCGTGCTGGTTTCCACCGACAAGGCGGTCAATCCGACCAATGTGATGGGGGCGACCAAGCGCATGGCCGAGATGGTCTGCCTATGGCTGCAAGGCTGCGATCGCAATGTTGCCGGCACCCGTTTCATTGCCGTGCGGTTCGGCAACGTGCTGGGCAGTTCGGGCAGCGTGGTGCCGAAATTTCAGGCCCAGATCGCCGCCGGGGGGCCGGTTACCGTGACGCATCCGGATATCACCCGCTTTTTCATGACCATCCCGGAAGCGGCGCAGTTGGTGTTGCAGGCCGGGTTGATGGGGCGGGGCGGCGAGTTGTATGTGCTGGATATGGGCGAGCCGGTGCGCATTGCCGATCTGGCGCGGTTGATGGTGCGCCTGGTCGGCAAGAGCGAGGACGAGATCGGGATTGTCTATTCCGGCTTGCGGCCCGGGGAAAAGCTTTATGAAGAACTCTTGGCCGATTCTGAAACGACCTTGCCAACCCCGCATCCTAAGCTGCGCGTGGCGCGTTCGCGGGAGGTGGATGCCGCCGGTTTGATGGTTACCCTCGAATGGATGCGAACGCATTGCAAGGCGGATAACCAGGATGTTCGTGAACGGCTGCAACAATGCATTCCGGAGTACAGGCCATCTCCTTGAACGGACGAAAGATGGAGGCAAGCCCTATCCCGTTGATGTAAGCATAGCGTCTCCATCATTCGCGGCCGATGGCGGTTTAACCTGGATTCCTCTGTTGAACGCGGCCAGGCGGCCCGGCAGACCCGCAATCGGACGCGTAGCGGGCTCACCCGAATGGTGAGCTTGATCGAAGGCGCTATCGCTTGTATCCATGGAACATCCCAAGGGCTAAGGAGCGGTCAACAGAGGAATCCAGGTTTAAGCGCCTTGGACCCTGTACTGGGCATAAAATGGCCGCTGCCAGTAATCGGCCTATCGCCCCGCGATACCGATCTCGCGAGGATCGACGACAATTTCATGGACCGTATTCTTGATAGATGGACAACCATGCGCATCACTGAAAAGGAACGAGCTGAAATCACCCAGACCGTCACCAGACGCGATCCGTCGGCGAGCATCTATCTGTTTGGTTCTCGCGTTGACGATAACGCGCGTGGCGGCGACCTCGATCTCCTCGTGCTTTCCATGAAGATCGGCTTGTTGGAACGGCTTGATATTCTTGCAGACCTCCACCGCAATCTCGGTGAGCAGAAGATCGATCTCGTCATATATCCGGATCTCTCCAAGCCTTTTGCACGCATAACAGCCAGCGAAGGGATATTGCTATGACTCACTCTGACAAGCTTCTGTTGCTTGGTGAGGAATGTATTAATTTACGTGCCGCGTCGGCCCACCTGCGGTTTTCCATAGAGAGAACGCGCGAGCTGATACCACGCATTCGGCAAGAAATCTCGCCCGAGGAACTTGAGCGTCTGGAGTCTCTGACCAGCCGGTTTGCTCGCTTGGCCGACATGTTGATCCAGCGTGTTATGCGGCTTGTTGATGAAATTGAACTCACTCCGTCGGGCAGTGTGTTGGACCGTATATACCGTGCGGAAAAGCGAGGCTGGTTCATGCGTGCCGACGCGCTGGTGCGCATTCGTGAACTTCGCAACCTGATCGCCCATGAATATGCGGCGGACAAGCTGGCCGAAATCTATGAAACCGTCTTCAAGCTTTCTCCCGAACTGAACAAGATAGCCTTGCAGGCAGCCGATTATTCCGAGCTGCTTATCAATCGCTTGCGAGACCTTGCCAAGTGAAATGCCGACATTGCTGTTGAAATCGCCGTCACCGGCGCGACTGGATTCCTCGATCGCCATGTCCTGACCGAGCTGGCCCGGCATGCTCATCACACCTGACTCGTCCATTGCTCAAGGCGTTGACCTTGTCATTCAGGACTTCGCGGTTACCTGTCACAACGGCCTGATTTGATGGATGAAACTGGATGCCCGCATGCGCGGGATTGACGGTGGTCTTAAGCTTAAGCAAGTGCCATTCGGGTCGGACACGCATCGTGTTTGCCACAGCCAAGATACCGGCCCAGCACCGAAGTGCCAGATCGATATGGTTTGCGACGAACAACATCAGCGGTCAGCTTTTAGCCGCGACATATAGTCGCTCACCGCTTCCACGTCGGCATCGCTGTAGCCTTTCAGCACCTTGACCATTTCCGGACTGGCGTTGCGGCGGCCGTGGTCGCGGCTTTCGCGGGTTTCGCGTTTCAGGTAGCTGAAGTGCTGGCCGGCGACCATCGGGTAGAAGTTTGCGGCGTTGCCTTCGCCGGTTTTGCCGTGGCAACTGGCGCAGTCCTTGTCATACAGGGTTTTGCCGCGCGGCAGATGATAGCCGTTGCCTTTGCCGTTGCTGGAGGGGATCGGCAGTTGCTGGAGATAGGCGGCGATGTCGGCGATTTCTTCGGCGCTGACGATCCATTCGCCGGCGAAAGGATACATGCGCGGGTTGTCGCGGCGACCGGCGCGGATGTCCATCATCTGTTTGATGATGACGCTGGCATGCTGGCCGGCCAATTGCGGATAGTCGGCGTCGGCCAGACCGGCGCCATCGGCCTTGTGGCAGCCTTTGCAGACTTTGTAGGCGGCTTCACCTTTACCGGGGTCGGCCCGATGGGCGAGGGCGCGGTTCATGTCCTGATCCGGCGAGTTCCAGGTGTAGCCATAGGTTTCGATGCCGGCGGCGCGCGGTTGTTGCTGGAAATCGGCTTGTGCGGCCGGCGTGCTGAAGGCGGCGATCAGCAACGCGGCCAGAATGGAGGAGCGGGGGCTGAGTTTCATGTCTTTTTTCCTCGGGATCAGGGCATGCTGGCCATGTATTCGGCGACGGCGCGGGTTTCTTCCTCGCTCATCCGTTCGGCCACCGCTTTCATCACGCGGGCGCCGTTGGTGCGTTTGCCGGTGGCGTAGAGGCGGAACTGGTCGAGTGCGTATTCGCTGTGCTGGCCGGCGACGCGCGGGAATTTTCCGGAGCCGCTGCCATCGGCTTCATGGCAGCTTTCGCAGGCGGGCACGTCGGTCGTGCTGTTGCCGTTGAGGTAGAGCGATTTGCCGACGGCGAGCAAGCCGGGGTCGTTGACGATGCCGGGCGCGGGGGCCTGTTTGGCGTAGTAGGCGGCGAGTTGTTCGAGATCGCCATCGCCGAGTTCGGCGACCAACGGGGCCATGATCTCGCTGACCCGCTTGCCGCTGCGGTAATCCTTCAGTTCGCGCAGCAGGTATACCTTCTGCTGGCCGGCGAGTTTTGGAAAGTTGGGCACCAGGCTGTTGCCATCCACGCCATGACAGCCGGCACAAACGTCGTGGGCCAGTCTGATCGCGGTGCTGTCGCTGGCCGCCGCAACGCCGGCGAGCCAGAATCCGCCGATCAGTCCGATGGCGACGGTGATTTTTCGGGAGCAAGCAGTCATTTGATTTCCTCGGAGCACATTTTCGGTAGCTTACGCGTTGCCGCGCAGCTTGCATCATCGTGTCGGGGGGCTGCTTGATTCGGGTCAAGAATAAATCGGGCTGTGCGGGACTTGGCTATTTCACTTGGTCTTGGAGTCAGGTCGTGCACAATGGCGCTTGGGCTTGGAGGGCATGTTATGGAATTGCTGTGGTGGCACTGGCTGGCATTGGGTCTGGGCTTGATTGCGCTGGAAATGTTTGTGCCGACCTTTTTCTTGTTGTGGGTGGGGCTGGGGGCGTTGATTACCGGCGTGGCGAGCGCTGTGGCGCCGTTGTCGTTTACCGCGCAGATGCTGCTCTGGACGCTGGCTTCCGGTGCCATGGTGGCGGTGTGGATGAAGTTTTTCAAAGCGCCGAATCGCACCTTTGCCGGCCAGGCCAAGGAAGGCGTGCTGGGCATTAGCGGTCTGGTGACCCGGCCGGTGACGGAAACCGGCGAAGGTGAAATTCTGTTTCAGCGACCGGTGCTGGGCGCTGACCGCTGGCCGGTGGTGGCGGATGCGCCGATCGCGGCCGGCGAACGCGCCCGGGTGGTGGATGTGCTGGGACAAACCCTGAAAGTCGTAAAAATCTAACTTCTGGAGAGCAACATGGGCGGTGAAATCGTTTCCATTTTTCTGATTCTTTTCTTGCTGTTGACGCTGTGGAAAGGCGTGCGCATCGTGCCGCAGGGCGAGGAATGGGTGGTCGAGCGCTTGGGCAAGTATCTGAAAACCTTGCTGCCGGGTTTGCACATCCTGGTGCCGTACATCGATAACGTGGCTTACAAAGTGGTGACCAAGGACATGATTCTGGACATCCCGCAGCAGGAAGTGATTACCCGCGATAACGCGGTGCTGATTACCAATGCCATCGCCTTCGTCAAAGTCACCGATACCCAGAGCGCGGTGTACGGCGTGACCAATTTCCAGATGGCGGTGATGAATCTGGTGCAGACCTCGCTGCGATCGATTCTTGGCGATATGGACCTCGATCAGGCATTGTCGAGTCGCGATCAGATCAAGGCGCGGCTGAAAACCTCGATCGCCGACGATGTGGCGGATTGGGGGCTGACCCTGAAATCGGTGGAAATTCAGGATATCTCGCCGTCCGGCACGATGCAGAAATCGATGGAGCTGCAGGCCGCCGCCGAACGTGAGCGCAAGGCCACGGTGACCCGCGCCGAGGGCGACAAGCAGGCCGCGATTCTCGAGGCGGAGGCGCGTCTGGAATCGGCCAAGCGCGACGCGGAAGTGCAGGTTCGTCTGGCGACGGCCAGCGCCGAAGCGATTCGACTGGTCACCGACGCGATTCCGGACAAGGAACTGCCGGCGCTGTATCTGTTGGGCGAGAAATATATCGCCTCGGTCAAGGAGCTGGCCGCCTCGAATGGCGCCAAAGTGGTGCTGTTGCCGGCCGACATTCTCAAATCGGTCGAGGGTCTGTTGGGCGGCAAGCGCTGATTCGGATTCGCTCGGGCGTTTGGTGTCACGCCACGAAGTTTTTCCGTGCGCGCCTCGGAAAGGTGGGTTTTGTGGTTTGGCAGCGTAGATGCGGCGATTTTCGGGAGTTAAAGTAATTTCTAAAGAACTCAATTTAATTGCCGATATTTGTTACATTGCCGTCTTCGTACGCCGCGCTCGATCGGGGGAGAAATTGAAACATCCATTGTTGCTGCTGACACTGCTGGCCTTTATTGCCGGTCCGCTGTCGCTGGCGACGACCGCGCAGGCGGCCGCGTCGTCGAATTCATCCGCCAGCAAGTCACAAGCCAAGCCGGCCAAGGCGAAGAATGTCGCGGCGAAAGACAAGACGAAAAAGTCCAAGAAAAAGTCCGCTGCAAACAGCAAGACCAATAAAAACGTCAAGAATTCCGCTGCCAAGGCTATGCGTGCCAGCTATGCCCAGCCGGTCGAGCCGCCGCTGCGCGCGATGCGCGGTTTGAGCGCAGAAACTCTGCTCGGCGAGGAACTGGACCTGAACTCTTCCGCCGCGCTGGTGTTCGATCAGGCCACCGGTTCGGCGTTGTATGCCAAGAACATCGATGTGCCGACATCCATCGCCTCCATTACCAAACTGATGACCGCGATGGTGGTGCTGGATGCGGATTTGTCCTTGGCGGATGAAATACAGGTCAACAGCGAGGATGTGGATCGCCTCAAGGGCACTGGCTCGCGTATCGCGCTGGGCACTCGGCTGACCCGCGAGGAGTTGTTGCATCTGGCGCTGATCGCATCGGAAAACCGCGCCGCCTCGGCGCTCAGCCGCGCTTATCCCGGTGGGCGCTCGGCATTCATCACGGCGATGAATCGCAAGGCGCGTGCTATCGGCATGCAAGACAGCCGTTTTGTCGACAGCACCGGATTGAACAGCGCCAATCGTGCAACCGCCGCCGATCTGGTGAAACTGGTCGAGGCGGCCTATCGCTATCCATTGATCCGGGAAATATCCGCCACCGGCAGTTACGATGTGACCGTTCCGGGCACCCGGGTGGTCAAGGTGAAGGAGAACGGCAAGGTGCGCAAGGTTTACCGCGCGGTGCAGAAGCATATCGCCTTCAATAACACCAATAGCCTGACGCGCAACGAGGAGTGGGATATCGGTGTCTCGAAAACCGGCTACATCAACGAGGCGGGTCATTGTCTGGTGATGCAGACCCGGATCGCCGACCAGCCGGTGATCATCGTGTTGCTCGACTCGGTCGGGAAATGGGGCCGCATCGGCGATGCGCAGCGCATCCGCAAGTGGCTGGAGCACGATACCCCGGTTGCCATCCACAAACCTGCAGGGACATCCACCTGAGGTGTTTCATGCACGAAAAAAAGCGGCCTAGGCCGCTTTTTTTTCGTCCGATTACGCTCAGATGCGGCGCCCGGGCCGATTCAGAACATCCTGATATAGAAAATTATTGATACCCATCAAGGAATGCAGGGGGGGCTAATTCCTACTATCCGCACCCTGGAGTCAGTTGTGGACTGTCCATGATTGGCGGAACCGTAGGAGGAGTATATGAAAAGCACATTGATGATGGTCCTGGCTGCCGCTGGCCTCGCCGCCACCCCCGCGTTGGCCGGCCCCACCGAGGACCTCGCCAGCACCTGTAATGCCTGTCATGGCCTGAATGGTGTTTCAGTCGGTCCCACGATGCCAAGCATCGGCGGATTGCCCGAAATCTACTTGAAGAACGTCATGCTGCAGTGGAAAAACGGGGAGCGTTACTCCGCCACCATGGGTCGCCATTTCAAAGGCTACAGCGACGAGGAAATATCCAGCCTTGCGACTTATTTCTCCAAACTGCCCTGGGTTCCGGTCGTGCAGAAAGCGGATGCGAAAGTCATTGCGCAAGGCAAGGAGGCCAGCGAGCGCTGCGAAACCTGCCACGGCGCCACCGGCAGCGAGCCGGATGATGACGAAACCCCGAAAATCAATGGTCAGTGGGCTGAGTACATGCATCTCGAAATGCTCAAGTACCGGACCGACGCGGTGAAGATGCCGCATCGCAAGATGCGCGGCAATACCAAGAAGCTGGATGAAGCCGATGTCGAGGCTGTCGCCAAGTTCTACGCAGCCCAGCCCAAATAAGGAGACAACCATGAGCTTCAATCGACGCGACTTTATCAAGACCGTAGGCGCTTCTTCGGTCATCGTTCCCATCACCGCGTGTGCCGCGCCTTCAGGCGGCCGCGGAGCCGGCGGCAAGGCCCGCATCGTGGTGATCGGCGGCGGCTTCGGCGGCGCCACAGCGGCAAAATATTTCAAAATTGTGGATCCAGGCCTGGATGTCACCTTGGTCGAACGCCAACAGACCTATACCTCCTGTCCTTTATCCAACGAAGTGCTTTCCGGTCACGGCAAGATCGAAGATTTGCAATCCGGCTATGACGGGTTGAAGAAGCGCGGCGTCAATGTCATTTTTGACGATGCCGTCTCTATCGACCCGGCCAAGAAAACCGTCAAGCTCAAGGGCGGCAAGACCTTGAATTACGACTATATGGTGCTTTCCCCCGGTATCGACTTCAATTTTTCCGGTGTCGAGGGCTACAGCGAGGCGCTGGCCAATAGCACGCACCCGCACGCCTGGAAGGCCGGGCCGCAGACGCTGGCGCTGAAAAAACAACTGGAAGGCATGAAGGACGGACAGACCTTTGTCATCGCCGTGCCGCCCGGCCCGTTCCGTTGCCCGCCTGGCCCCTACGAGCGCGCCTCGCAAGTGGCCAGCTATTTCAAGAGCCACGGCATGATGAAATCCAAGGTGCTGATCGCCGACGCCAACGACTCCTTCTCCAAGAAGGGTTTGTTCGAGCAAGCCTGGAAGCGCCACTATCCCGGCATGATCGAGTGGGTCGCGGGTGCGGCGGGCGGCAAGGTGGTCAAGTTCGACGCCAAGTCGAATACCGCATCCAGCGATTTCAACGACTTCAAGGGCGATGTGGTCAACATCATTCCGCCGCACCACGCCGGCAATATCGCCAAGAGCACCGGCCTGACCAACGACAAGGGCTGGTGTACGGTGGACATGCTGACCATGGAATCGACGGTGCACAAGGACATCTATGTCGTCGGCGACTCCACCGTGCATGGCGAACTGCCCGTCTACGGCGCCCCCAAATCCGCCCATATGGCGGCCACTCAGGCGAAGGTCGCCGTCGGCGCCATCATCGCCAAGATGAGTGGTTTGGCCGCCCCCGAGCCCTTCTTTGTCAACACCTGCTACAGCGTTGCCGAAAAGGACTGGGGTTTCTCGGTGGCGCACGTCTATCGCAAGCGCGATGGCAAGCTGGTTTACATCACCGATGCCGGCGGCATCAGTCCGGTGAACATGGATGACGAGGTGCAATTGGTATTGCAGCGCAAGCTCGAATCCGAGTACGTGCACGGCTGGTTCAAGAACATCATGGCCGATGCTTTCGCCTGAAACCGATTCAACCCAAGCAAGCTGACTTTTCAACAAGGAGGCCCATGGCAAATACGCAATCGACTACCGACACTTGACCCAGCCGGTGGGCCGCGCGCGGATGTATCAGTGCGGGAGCCTGTCGGGCTTTGGTCGTCGATAGCGAAAATCGGCCCCAGCGAGGCCGTTTTTTGCCGGATTCGCCGCCGCATGGTCGTTCCATGGGGCAAGAAGCCGGTGAAAAAGGGTCCGCTGCGGTCGATTTGCAGCCGACGATTCCAAAGCCCGACAGGCTCCAAGAGCCACCAACCCAGCAAGACCTTAGAGGAGACTGACCATGAGATTTGCACATGTAGCGGGCCGTATGGCGATGGGGCTGGCAACAGCACTATTCGCTTTCGGCGTGCAGGCGGCGGTAGAAATACCTGGCCCGAAAATGCCGCCGGCGCCAGCCGAGAAAGCCCCGCCGTTCCAGCCGGTGAACGCCACAAAATGTTATTCCTGCCATGAAGACGTTGAAGAATTCCATACCGGCGGCCGACATGCCACGGTGAACTGCGTGCATTGCCACGACAATGCCGCCGAACACCAGAAACTGGCCAAGGGCAAGGACTGGGGTGTGCGTCCGAATACCAACAAGGACCATCGCGCCTGCGCCACTTGTCACGTCGAGCAGTACAACACCTTCGTGCAAACCAATATGGACTCGCATGCCCGGGTCGAAAAGGCGACGACCAAGAGCCGTTCGCCGCTGTTCGACAAGCTGATGGAAGGCTACGGCTTTACCAAGGAGCATGCCGAGCCGCGTTCGCACGCCTTCATGCTGGTCGACCAGTGGGCGGTGGACCGCGCATTTGGCGGCCGTATGCAGTTCAAGGACTGGACTTACATCAACAAGGCTGAACTGGCCGCTAACAGCGCCTGGAACGTGATCGTCGACAAGGAGCCCTCCACCTCCGACCAGAAGACTTTCATGCGTCAGACCGCGACCGCCGTGAATCCAGTGTGCATGAACTGCAAGACCCAGGACCACATCCTGGATTGGAAGTACATGGGTGAAAAAGACCCGCGCGCCAAGTGGGATCGCACCTCCAAGCCGGTCGAGTTCGCCCGTGCGATGAAGCATCCGCTGAACTGCTTCATGTGCCATGACCCGCACTCCGCCGGTCCGCGTGTGGTCCGTGATGCGCTGATCCAGGCCGTTGTCGACCGCAAGGAAGGCACCTATCCGATGGATCCGGTGAAGAGCCAGCAGACCACGATGACCAAGGTTACCTTCCAG
>JAGUXX010000120.1 GCA_020061585.1 Betaproteobacteria bacterium
AGTCGCCGAATAACTGGTGCTGCCGATCACCGGCACCGGCATCGGCTCGCGACCATTGAGCAGTTCGATGATGGCCGAAGCGCAGATCTTGGCCTGGTTGTTGGAAACGTGCGCCGACTTGGGGATGTTCGACAGCACCGAATCGCCGATGACATGGATGCCGGGAATGGCGGTCGACTCGAAACTGGTGCCGTCCACCGGACACCATCTATCCAGCGAATCGGTGCGCACCCCGGCGATCTTGCACAGATTGCTGGCGCGCATCATCGGCACGATGTTGATCACGTCGGCCTGCACATCCTCGAATTCGGAACTGACGGTCATCGTCGACGGATCGATCCTCACCGCCATGTTGTTCGGACGATGCTCGATCATGCCGGGATAGAACTTCTTCCACGCCGCCTTGAACATCGGGCCTTTCGAGACCACGTCGAAATGGCCGTCGAGCATGATGATTTTCGACTTCGGCTTGTGCTGCTTGAAGTAATGCGCGGCCATGCAGGCGCGCTCGTAGGGTCCGGAGACGCAGCGCCCCGGCGGCGGCGGGCTGGTGATCACGTAGACGCCGCCATCCGGCATGGCTTCCAGTTGCTTGCGCAGCAGCGCGGTCTGCGGACCGGCCTGGAACGCGTGCATGGTCTTGCCGGCGGCTTCCGCCGCGTCGTAGCCCTCGATGGTCTCGGTCATGAATTCGACACCGGGGGCCAGCACCAGACGGTCGTAAGCGTAGGTTTTGCCTTTCTTGGTCTTCACCTGGCGCTTGTCGTGGTCAACGCCGACGACCAGATCATGCACCATCTTGATGCCGTAGTTCTTCGGCAGCTTGTCATAGGATTTGTACAGTTCATCGATCTGGCGGATGCCGCCGATGACCCAGTTGGACATCGGGCAGGAAACGAATTTCTCCTTCGCCTCGATCAGCGTCACCTCGATATTCGGGTCCCACATGCGGATGTATTTGGCGCACACCGCGCCACCGAAGCCGGCGCCAACCACCACCACCTTGGCGCTGCGCGCCTTCGCGGGAGCGGCATGAACGGAAGTGATCGCGGCGGCGGACAAGCCGGCGCCGGAAAACTTGAGAAAATCACGGCGATTGAAAGTCATGTCGAGTTCCTTTTGTATTTGGCGTTATTTGATGCCGGCGAAGAATTCCGCCAACTGCTCGATCTCGGTTTCGCTGTAACCCAGCATGTATTTCTTCATCACCGTGGTCTCGCGCTTGCCCGCTTTCTGTTCTTTCATGGCCTGGACCAGATAGGTCTTGTCCTGCCCGGCGAGGCCCGGAATGGACTGATCGCTCTTGCCGTTGGGGCCATGGCAGATATAGCAAGTGGAAGCGTAGATGCGCGTCTGCGCGGCGCAAACGCCGGCGGGTTTTGGCTCGCCGGCGACCATGCAGGTCGCTTCGGAGGCCTGAACAGGGGCGACGTAAATGACTGACAACAACAGCGCGGCGCTGCTGGCGCCGACGAAAAGGCACTTCTTGATCATGATGGTCTCGATCTCCAGAGTAACGGGCTTATTTTTGTGCTGCTTCTTGTTGCGCGTTGAGCACAAGCAGGGCGCAGGTTAGCCACCTGGACAAACGAACTATTGATAACTACATATTTTTTTGATCGCCATCAAGAAACCCGTTCTCGCCTTGCGTACCGCAGTCGCGCATGCTGGTAATCGCGATCAACTTTTCGCCATGCTCGATACGGATCTGGGCGCCAGTCATCCGGATCAGCCCTTGCTTGTCCATGAAGCTCAACACCCGCGACAGCGTTTCCTGCGTCAAACCGAGCTTGGCGGCGATGTCCTGCTTGCGCGCGGGCAGTTGAAAGGTGAAGGCGGTGGCCTCCGGGGTAGGCCGATGGCGCATCAGAAAACAGGCCACGCGCTGCACGCTGGAGCGTTGCGCGCAGATTTCGGTGTCGCGCAGGGTTTCCATCAAGCGTTGCGACACGCGCTCCAGCGTTTTACCGGCCAGCACGGAATCCCGGCACAACTCCTGGCGATAGACCATGGGATCGATCGCCAACAGGTGGCTATCCTTGCTGGCCACGGCATGAAAGGGACAGGCTTGGTTGAGCACCAGGCAGGATTCGCCCAGTCCATCCCCCTGGTGAACCAGCGCGACCACGCGTTCCATATTGTTGGGCAACGGGATGAACACCCGAACCACCCCGCTGACCAGAATGTAAAGATGATCCATGACCTCGCCTTTGGTCGCCAGAACGTCGTTCTTCTTGACGCTGATCAGCTTGGCGCCGAGCGCCAGGCGATCCAGAACATCCGCCGGCCAACCTTCGAAGTAGGCCAGGCGACTCATGGTCTCCGGAATCATGGCTAAAGATAATGGCAATCTGGTCAAGGGAACACCTTTCGCATGGTCATGACGACAGCAATTCAAACCGACATACCCGGCGTCGATGGCCGCCGGGCGACAGCGCCGTTCAGCGGCAATGTTTCAGCAGTCGGGCATGGCCGAAGCCAGCGACTGAACCAGACTCGGAACAACCAACAAGCCGTTGAAAACGTGATTCGGCAAATCCTTTCCGCGCATCATCGATTTCTCCATCCATTTAGTTATGGGGTGTTGCCGTCTTCCAGGTGACCAGTAAAAAGACGTGGGCGTCTTTATATCAGAATATTAGAATTTTGCAATATTGCGGCATTCTGACCAACGACCGCCGGATGCGTCCGACCATCCATTAAAATCGCTGATCTGAACTATCACTGGAGTTGCCATGCATCCCATCGTCATCCTCGGCAGCGGTCTGGCCGGCTACGGCCTGCTGCGGGAATTCCGCAAGCGTGACGCGAACACCCCGATCACGCTGATCAGCGCCGATGACGGCCGCGTCTACAGCAAGCCGAATCTGTCCAACGCGCTGAGCTTGGGACGCGCGCCGGAGCAGTTGGCGACCGATGACGCGCGGCAGGCGGCGGCCAAGTTCAATGCCCGCATTCTGCACAACACGCGCGTTGTCGCCATCGATCCAGCCGCCCGGATGCTGCGCACCGCAGCCGACTCGGTCGCCTATGACCGCCTGGTGCTGGCGTTGGGCGCCGACCCGTTCGCGCCTAGTCTCGACGGCGACGCCGCGGATGAAGTACTCAGCGTCAACGATCTCGACGACTACACGCGGTTTCGCCGGGCGCTGGCCGAGAAACAGCACATCGCCATCCTGGGCGGCGGCTTGATCGGCTGCGAATTCGCCAATGACCTGGCGGCGGCCGGGTATCGCGTCAGCGTGGTGCATCTCGGCCCCTGGCCGCTGGAAAGACTGGTTCCGCGAGAAGTCGGCGAGTTGCTGACGCGGGCTCTGGAGGCGCATGGGGTGAGCTGGCATTTCGGCCGCACGGCCAAACGGGTCGAGCGCGCCGACGCCGGCTACACGCTGACCTTGGACGACGCCAGCCAGGTCAGCGCCGACTTGGTGCTGTCGGCCATCGGCCTGCGTCCGCGCACGCAACTGGCGCAAGCCGCCGGTATCGCCACCGGGCGCGGCATCATCGTCGATCAACGCCTGGAAACCAGCATTCCCGGTATTTACGCCATCGGCGATTGCGCCGAAGTCGCCGGCCACGTCCTGCCTTATGTGCAACCGCTGCTGATCCAGGCGCGGGCGCTGGCCGCGATTCTGACCGGCACCGAGGTCAGATTGAGTTATCCGGCCATGCCGGTGATGGTCAAGACTCCGGCCTATCCGCTGGCGGTGCTGCCGCCGGCGGCGAATGCGCCGGGGGAATGGTTGATCGAAACCACCGAGGCCGGCATCCGCGCGCTACACCGCGGCCCGACCGGGGCGCTCAACGGTTTCGCGCTGGGCGGCGGCGAAACCGGCAAACGCGCGGAGTTGGCCAAGCAGGTCGCGGCTTTGCTGGCTTAGCACTGCTCCCAGGGCAGCCCATCGAACCGCCAGCCATTGTGGGTGGAACGGCGATGATCGTCGTCCAGTTCGCCCTCGAAGCCATACAGCACGTTGTAGACATCGGAGAAGCCGTTTTCTTCCAGGTACTCGCCGGCCTCCATCGAACGGTTGCCGGAGCGGCAGATCAGGATCACCGGTCGATGATGCGAGGCGGCCATCCGCACCTGGCCGAGAAAATGCGGATTCAGATCCCAATTGATGCCTTCGTACCAGGCGATCAGGATGGCGCCGACCGGATGGCCGACGAACAGAAATTCGAACTCGGAGCGGCAGTCGATCAATACCGCATCGGCCTGTTTCTGGATGAATTCAAAAGCCTCTTTCGGGGTAAGGTGTTTCACGCCGATCTCCTCGCGTAAGTGACTGATTTTTCTTGAACGACTCTCGTATAATAGCGCCCCTTCACGTCAGCCGCGCCAGCCATGTCAGATCGTACCGCCGAACTTCTCTCTCTGGCACAACGCCGCATCCTGATTCTGGACGGCGCGATGGGCACCATGATCCAGCGCTACGGCCTGACCGAGGCGGATTATCGCGGCGCGCGCTTCGCCGACTGGCCGAGCGATCTGAAGGGCAACAACGACCTGCTGCTGCTGACCAAGCCGGAGGTGATTAGCGAGATCCACAGCCAATATCTGGCCGCCGGCGCCGACATCCTGGAAACCTGCACGTTCAACGCCAACAGCATTTCGATGGCCGATTACGGCATGGAGGCGTTGGTCTGGGAGATCAACCACGCCGGCGCGAAACTGGCGCGGGCGGCGGCGGACGAATATTCGACGCCGGACAAGCCGCGTTTCGTCGCCGGCGTGCTGGGGCCCACCTCGCGCACCGCGACACTGTCGCCGGACGTCAACGATCCCGGCTTCCGCAACGTCACCTTCGATCAACTGGTTGCCACCTATTACGAAGCCACCGACGGACTGGTCAAGGGCGGCGCCGATCTGCTGCTGATCGAAACCGTGTTCGACACGCTGAACGCCAAGGCGGCGGTGTTCGCGGTGAAGAAATACTTCGACGATGTCGGTCGCGCCTGGCCGATCATGGTTTCCGGCACCATCACCGACGCCTCCGGTCGCACGCTGTCCGGCCAGACCGTGGAAGCATTCTGGAATTCGCTGCGCCATGCCGACTGTTTCTCGTTCGGCTTCAACTGCGCGCTGGGCGCGCACGAATTGCGCCAGCACATCGACGAGATTTCGCAGAAGGCGGATTGTCTGGTTTCCGCCCACCCCAACGCCGGCCTGCCGAATGCGTTCGGCGGTTACGACGAATCCGCCGCGCAGATGTCGGAACAGATCGGCGAATGGGCGCGTTCCGGCCTGCTCAACATCGTCGGCGGCTGCTGCGGCACCACACCGGAGCACATCAAGGCGATCGCCGACGCGGTGGCCGGCTGCGCGCCGCGGGTGCCGCCAGTCATAGCGCCGTCCTTGCGTCTCTCCGGCCTGGAACCGTTCAACGTTGGCCGCGACAGCCTGTTCGTCAACGTCGGCGAGCGCACCAACGTCACCGGCTCGGCCAAGTTCAAGCGCCTGATCATCGACGGCAACTACGACGAAGCCCTGACCATCGCTCGCCAGCAGGTCGAATCCGGCGCGCAGATCATCGACATCAACATGGACGAAGGCATGCTCGACGGCGAGGCGGCGATGGTGCGCTTCCTCAACCTGATCGCCAGCGAACCGGACATCGCTCGCGTGCCGATCATGATCGACTCGTCGAAGTGGGCGATCATCGAAGCCGGCCTCAAGTGCGTGCAGGGCAAGGCGGTGATCAACTCGATCTCGATGAAGGAAGGCGAGGCCGAGTTTATCGAACGCGCCAAACTGGCGCGCCGCTATGGCGCGGCGGTCATCGTCATGGCCTTCGACGAAGCCGGCCAGGCCGACACCTATGCGCGCAAGGTGGAAATCAGCGCCCGCGCCTACCGATTGCTGACCGAACAGGTCGGCTTCCCGGCCGAAGACATCATCTTCGACCCGAACATCTTCGCCATCGCCACCGGCATCGAGGAACACGCCAACTACGCCGTCGACTTCATAGAGGCGACGCGCTGGCTGCGCCACAACCTGCCGCACACGCATGTGTCCGGCGGCGTCTCCAACGTATCGTTCTCGTTTCGCGGCAACGAACCGGTGCGC
>JAGUXX010000167.1 GCA_020061585.1 Betaproteobacteria bacterium
CCCATACGGCGGCGGGTCCGCGCCTAGCCTGGCGGAAAAATCCATCCGTTTTATTTGGGCCGGCAAGCGTGCAACACCACACTAGCGTGCAACACCACATTATTGATACGGTCAGATTTATCCGCGATTGCCAGCCGGGCTGTAGGGTGCGCCATGCGCACCGTTTAACGTGGAATGGTGCGCATGGCGCACCCCTACGGTTTCACGGATAAATCGGGCCGGATCTATAGCTGCTCAAGTAATGCGGCCGCTCAACCCGGCTGGAGCGTGATGCAAGCGCCGTTCGGTCAACACCGTGTTCGTTCATGACGCCATGCCGGCCAACCCGGCGCGCAGATGCTCGATCACTTTCTCGCGCAGTTCAGCCGGCGCCAGCACCTCGACTTCCGGTACGTGGCGCAGGATATCCATGATCAGTTCGCGGTCGTCGGCGTAGGGCATTTCCAGCACGTAGCCGCCGTCCTTCTTGAGTTTTCCGCGTTGCTTGGGATGCCATTGTTCCAACGCCACCCAGCGCGCCCGTTGCGGGCTGAAGCGCAGTTTCGCCCAGCTCAGCTTGCGCCCGGAGAAGATGCCGTAGCCGGCGCCGAGCATCGCATCGAGCGATTTTTCCGGCACTTCGCGCGCCGCCTTGTCGAGTATCTCGGCATGCCGCACGCCATCCACCGCGAAGCTGCGCAGACCGCCGCGCAGGTGGCACCAGGCATCGACATACCAGTTCTCGCGATAGTGCACCAGGCGTTGCGGCGAGATCTCGCGTTCGCTCATGGCGTCGTTCGATTTGGCGTAGTAGCCGATGCGCAGGCGTTTGCGCCGCAGCAGCGCCGAGCCGAGCGCCGCGAACTGCTCCAGCGGCACGCGACGCGCGGCCAGCGGGATCAGCTTGATGCGTTTCCTGACTTCCTCGGCCGGATGCCGGCCGCTGCCGAGCAAGCCGGTCAGCCGCGCCATCAACGGCTGGATATGCGGCCCCAACAGGCCGCCGGCATCGAGGTTGGCGAGCAGGTGCTGCATGGTCAGCAGGGCGTGGATCTCGGCGGCGGAAAACCACAGACCGGGCAGTTCGTATTGCGGGCCGACCGGATTTTCCGCCTCGCTGCCACCAAGATAGCGATAACCGCGCGTCTCGCGGTCCCAGACGATGGGCGCGTTGAGGCGGTTGCGCAGGTATTCCAGATCGCGCCGCAAGGTCGCGCGTGACACTTCCAGGCGCTGTAGCAGCCGCTCGAAAGTGGCCGGCTCGGGGGAAGCCAGCATCATGTCGATCAGATGAAAACGTTCGCTGCGGTCCATGTTTTTATCTCCAAAACGGCCTGCCGCCATTGTAGACGTGGCATCGTCAACTGTCTCATCTGGCGAGTCAGTTGGCGGTTAGGCTGCATCCATGTCAACCGATGGAGTCAGAAATGAGTCTGATCATGGGTATTGCCCTGTATGTTCTGCTTGGCCTGGCCTTGAGCCAGTTGCGCTTCAGCCAGGGGCTGCCGCTCGGCGACGCCTTGTTCAGCGGGGCGTTCTGGCCGTGCGACCTGTTCCGGCGCGGCATCGAGCTGCTGCTGCGTGAACCGGGAAAACTGGGTTAACCTCTTCACAGCCTTCGCGGGGTCGGTATGAACCTCGATCTCTCTGTTGACCCGTCAGCGTGCGGGTCTGTCGGGTAGCGGGCTCACCCAAATGGTGAGCGTCATCGAAGCGGCTAACATCAGTCAGCATGAGGCCTCACAAGGGCTAAGAAGCGGTCAACTGCTGCTTCAAGGTTAAAGCAGGGTGATGATCGACAGCGGAGTCAAGCGTCCGTTCGCGCGTTGACGCTGAGCATGGCCTGCGCAACCCGATCCAGCAGGGTTTGGATTTCAACAATCACCGCGCCCCGATCCAGCGGTGCGTCCAGCGCCAGATCGCCTTCTTCGTAGCGAGCCTGCACAGAAAACACACTGTATTGATCCAACATCCAGAACGCTTCCATGTCTTCGCCGCTATTTACCAGAATTTGCATCAAGCGCGCGAGTTGGTGGGTGAAGGGATACTCGATGCCATGCAGGCAAATCCAGGATTTCAGGCCTTTTTCCACAGCTTGCTGCGCATGAAAGCCAAATATTTCATCCGCAAAAGCGACCGTGTCTCGTGCCATCCCTGTCAGTGCGGCAAAGTCCTTGTGCGCCATACTCAGCATCGCCCGTGCCTGCTTAATGTCGCGCATGTAACACTCTCCCTTCCCGACTGGCGCGTCCGACGACGTGATTCAATGAATCTCGCCAGTAGTCGAACTCGTCGCGGCTGTAAACCAGAATGTCCTTGGTCAGCGGCAGGTCACGCAGCGCCATGGATAGCCGGAATATCTCCTTGCGCCGACTGCGCTGGGGCGAAAAAGGCTCTTTCTCAATCACCAGCAAATCCACGTCGGAATCCGGCCGGGCTTCACCGCGCGCGCGCGAACCGAACAAGATAATGGTCTCAGGGTCCACCTCCTGAACGATTACCTCGACCATTTGCCGCAACAGTGTGTTTTCATCGGAGATCATGTTGTGCTCCTCGCGGGCTCGCAAAAGAAATTGCGACTATTGTGCAGCAGAGCGCTGCTCGAATTAAGGACGGAAGAGGCTGAGACGCGGGGCAAGGAATTCAGCGCGATGCGGCTTGAGTGAAATCCGCCAGCAACTTGCCGACGAAGGCCGCATCGAGGTCGGACGTAATGAACACGAAACGGCTGCGCCGGTCGTCGTCCGGCCATTCGGCGAGTTCGACGGGCGGGTAGAGCAGATGCTGCACGCCATGCAGTACCCGCGGCTTCGGCTGGCCTTTGACGTTGACCAGCGCCTTCATGCGCAGCAGGTTTTGCGGGCGGAAGGCCTGCAACATTTCCAGCGCCGCCAGCACGCCGTGCCAGTCCAGCGGTTCCTCGAAGCTCAGGCTGAAGGACTGGATGCGCGGGTCATGCGCGGCTGGCGGTTCGCTGCGCGGCTTGCCGCCGAGCGGGGCACGCGCCGCCGGTTTGTAGCGCTGATGCGCCAGCCATTTGACGACATCGGGATGTTTGTCGAGCGGGTTGAACAAGCCCAGATGAGTCACCAGCGCCGGGTCGATCGCGCCGTTCGGCACGGGGTAGATTGACGCGCCCGGGTTGAGTTCGGCGAGACGGGTTGTCAGCGCCTTGACCTGTTCCGGCTGCGCCAGATCGGTCTTGGTCAGCAACAATCGATCCGCCATCGCGACCTGCCGCGCCGCTGCTTCGTGCGCCCGCAGTTGTTGCGCGCCGAACAGCGCGTCGACCGTGGTCACCACGCCATCGAGCTTGTGTCGGGCTGCCAGCCAGCGTTCGTTGAGCAGCGTGTCGAGGATCGGCGCCGGGTCGGCGATGCCGGTGGTTTCGATGATGATGCGTTCATAGGGCGGCAACTTGCCGCTGGAACGCGCCATGTACAGATTCTTCAGCGTCGGCGCCAGCGTGCCCTGAATCTGGCAACACACGCAGCCGCCGGACAGCAGGGCCAGCGGTCCGCGGCTTTCCCCCAGCAATTGATGGTCCAGGCCGATTTCGCCGAATTCGTTCATCACCACTGCGGTCAGCGGCAAATGCCGCAGCAGATGGTTGAGTACGGTGGTTTTGCCGCTGCCGAGAAAGCCGGTAAGCAGCGTGACGGGGAGCAACTCAGACAGCGCTGCCATCAACGATGCTGGATGGAAATGGCTTCGGCGATCACCGGATAGACGTCCGGTTTCACTTCTTGCAGGAAATTCGAACCGAACGCTTCGTCCTTGCGGAACACCCGCGCCGTCGAGGCCTGGCCGCTTTCCAGCGAGCGCGGATCGCGCACCGTCACGGTGATCTGGTCCCGACCGACATCGCCGACGAATTGCAGATACTGTTTCTGGCCCAGCGGCAGCAGCACTTCGGTGCCGGCCGGGATGCGCACCGCTTCGCCGGCGGCGGCCGGGTAAATCTGTCGCTGCTTGCCCTTAGGCGTGATATTGCCCAGCACCACCAGCGCTTCGAAGGTGGACAGCACGCGCAGCTTGAAGCGCTCGCCGGTGCGGAAACCGTCGGCGACGGTGCGAAAGCTGATCGGCGCGCCGTTAGCGTCGACTTCCACCAGCGCCACATGCACGCCCTGGTAGTTTTCGCCGGACGCGTCGTTGCGCAGTTCGTCCAGGGGTTCGCCCAATGTGGCATTCGGCTCGACGCCAGCGAGGATGATGTCCTTGCTGGCGAACAGGGTGCCGATCTTGACGATGCCGGCGCCGGTGACATTCATCGCCAGTTTGCGCAGCGCTTTCTCGTCATAGGTGGGTTCGATCTTCTTCATCACCCAGTTGGCGAACAGTTGGAAAACTGTTGGCGCGATCAGCTTGATCAACAGCCCCCAGGCGAATTTGCCTTCCGCCTCCTGCTGCTCGGGCGGCAGCGGCGCCGCCGGGCTGGGCGTCTGGCCCAGCGTGGCGGTGGAGAAAGTCAGCGCGGTCAGCGCGGCGATGGCGCGAATTGCGGTTTTGCGCATGGCGGTTTCCTCAGTCGATTTCAATCAGGGTGAGCAGATCGGCGCCGTAGGCATCCGAACAGGCGGCGGCGCTGTCCTGATTACGCGCCGCGCCGGTCATGGCGCATTCCGCCGGCGCGCTGTCGCCCGCCGTAACGAACTGGATGTCGCGCGCCGCCAGCGGGGTCGCGCCGATCACCGAAAACGGCCCGGCCGGGCGCATGCCGATGCGGGAAAAATCACGCGGCTGGTCGCTGACGATGGCCAGCAACTGGTTGGCGCCGGCCGGCCCGCCGGCGCGGAAGGTCCAACCGGCACGCGGCAGGCTCCAGACTTCGTTGGCCTGGATCAGGTTGCGCTGATCGCGTTTGTTGGGGAACAGCAGATCGAAATGTTTGCCGTCGCTGCCGGCCATCAGCAGATAGACGTAGCCGGCATGGCTGCTTTGCAGGGTGAATTTCACCCGGTCCTGCTTCACCTTGTAGGCCGGTTTGTCGGCGGACAGGCGCACCACGCGGCGATCGTCGCGATTGGCATGGATGTCGTTCAACACCGCCGCCGGTTCCACCGACAGCGGCAACTCGTCCGGACTGCCGAGCACCATGTCGAGATTGCCGTGCAAGGTCAGATGGTGCGGACTGAAGCGGCTATGGCCGCTGGCCAGTTGTTCGATGCGCGGCTGCGCGCAAGTCTGGATCTCGCGCGCCGACAGGCCGGTCGAGCCGTCCAGATCGGCGGCCGCGCCGGACAGGCAGTCCAGCCAGGCCTGCGTCGCCAGTCCGCCGCGCAAACCGTCGTCGAGCGCGACCTCGTTTTCGCGGGCAGCGGCGATGTGCACGAAGTTGCGCTTGCCTTTGCCCGCATCCGCAACTGGATCGCTGACCAGCAACGCGCGGGTCAGCACGTTCACCGGCCGCTCGCAGGCTTCGGCGCCGGCCTTGGCGAAGAACTTTCCAGTGAATCGTTCGTCGCCGGTGTCGCGCACACTGACCCCGCCGGCATGGCAGGCATCGATGAACACCACCAGCCGTCGCGCTTTCAAGGCGATGCGTTGCAAGCGCTGCTCCAGTTCGCTGTCCAGCAGGACTTCGCCATCGACGCTCAACAACGCCTCGGCGCAGCGCTGGTCGCGGCCGTCGTCGGCCTGCAGGCGCGTGCCATGGCCGGAGTAATAGATGAACACTTCATCGTTCTCCAGCACGCGCTGTTCCAGGCCATCCAGCGCCGCGCGCAGACCGGCCAGGGTCAGCGCGGCATCGCTCAGGGTGGTGACGTTGTCCTCTGGCACGCCCAGCGCGCGCGCCATCAGCGCGGCGCTGTCGGCGTCGTGGGCGACGCCGTTCAGGCGCGGAATACCGTTCCAGTAGTCGCCGATGGTCAGTATCAGCGCATGCGCCGAGACCCGCGACGGCACGACCTCCAGACCGCGTAAACCGGCGACGCTGGTGTGGCGCTGCTCGCGCTCGCGTTTGCCCAAGGCGCTCAGCAGACCGCCGGCGCTGACCCCGCTGGCGCCGCCGTCGCGCAAC
>JAGUXX010000287.1 GCA_020061585.1 Betaproteobacteria bacterium
GATGCGGCGCCACCTTCAAGCTCCGGCTGCCGCTGACACAAGCCGCGCCCATCGCGTCAGCGCCCACCCAACAGCAGCCCGCCGACACCTCGCCCAGGAGCCTGCGCGTGCTGGTCGTCGACGACGACCGGCTGGTAGCCGAAAGCATGGTGGTCTTTCTCGAACTGGAAGGCCATCAGGTGCGCAGCGCCGATAGCGGCGAAACCACCCTGCGCTTGCTGCCGACATTCCACCCCCAGGTCGTGCTGCTCGACATCGGCCTGCCCGGCCAGGACGGCTACCAAGTCGCCCGAGCCATCCGTCGCCTGCCCGGCGGCGACGCGCTGAAACTGGTAGCCGTCAGCGGCTACGGGCATGAAGAAGCCCTACAGCGCAGCCGCCAAGCCGGGTTCGACGAGCATCTGATCAAACCCGTGGACCCCGAACGAATCCGCCGCATGCTGAGCGAAATCGCCACTTGACAGGCGGGGAATGGCCGGCGGGTGATGCACCCTGTTCGGTGCAACTATTCCAGCGCATTGAACAACGCCCCCGCCGCCGTATCCGCCGACTCGAAATCCGATTTCCGGCGCGGATTCATCGCGAATATCGGATTCCGGACACCGTCAGAAGTTATCCGCTTCGATCTCCAGAAACGCTTTGTTGATGTTGTTGCCCATCTGTTCATCGAAGTTGTGCAGTTTCTGCCACTCGCTCAGATCGAGTTTCCGGCGGATTTCGCTGTCGGTCAGGCCCTCCTTGACGCCAGCGGTGATGCCGTCATACAGGCTGAGCATGCGTTGATGCATGGCGGCGGCTTCCTGCTTGCTCATCAACGGGCCATGGCCGGGGACGATGGTCTTGATCGGCAAGCTCTGCACTTCCGCCAGCGTCTGTATCCATTCCTTCAGTTTGGCGTCGCGGAAGCTGGGCGCGACCTGATTCACCAGCACATCGCCGGCGAGCAGCACCTGATCGTCGGGCAGCCAGATCATCATGTCGCCGATGGTGTGCGCGGCTTCCGGCACCCAGAACACCATGTTGATCCCGGCCAGGGTCAGTTCGGTGCGGCTGTTTTTGGGGTAGGTGGTATCGGCCGCGATGATTTTGGTATTGGGGAACTTGCGCTGGTTGATCGATTCGAGGATGGAGACCCAGGTCGGGCCGTCTTCCAGCATCAAATGCCGGCAGATCTCGGAACTGATGAATTGGGCGCCGGGAAAGGCGGCGTTGCCCAGGGTGTGGTCGCCGTGATGGTGGGTGTTGATCACGTATTTGATTGGTTTGTCGGTGAGTTGGGCGAAATGCCGCCCCAGCATCGCGCCGATTTCGTCGGACAGACCGGTATCGATGACGATCGCGCCGGTGTCGCCGATCAGCAGGACGCTGTTGACCATGTAACCCTGATTGTCTTTGGTCGGCATTTCCATCGGGCCGAGCAAGGCATGAATGCGCTGATTGACCTTGACCACCTTGGGCGCCGGTATCTCGGCGGCGCTTGCCAGCGAGATGGCGAACAACAGACTCGTCACAATCGAAAAAATCTTGATCATCGATAACACCTTTTAATGGTTGGATGAAAATTGCGAATTCGATTTCAACGCCAGCAGATCGCTTTCGGTGAGCCATTTCCAGGCCCCCGGCGCGAGGTCGTCTGGTAACGCGTAAGCGCCGATCGCGCTTCGATGCAGCGCTTCGACGCGATTGCCGGCCGCCGCGATCATGCGCTTGACCTGGTGGTATTTGCCTTCCTGGATGGTCAAGGTCAGACGCCGCTCGCTCAGCGCCGAGCATAGCCTGGCGCGCAGCGGCAGGGGTTCGTCATGAAGCTGCACGCCGGCCAGCAATTGCTCGATCAACGCGGCGGAATAATCATGTTTGCAGGTGACCTGATAGGTCTTGCCGATCTGCTTTTTCGGCGAGGTATGGTCATGAATGAAACGCCCGTCATCGGAGAACAACAGCAAGCCGGTGGTGTCCTGATCGAGTCGGCCGACGCTCTGCACGCCGCGCCGCAACAGGTAGTCCGGCAACAATGAAAATACGCCGGGATGATCGCGTGGCTGTCGCGAACACTCGTAGCCGGCGGGCTTGTGCAGCACCAGATAGGCGTGGGCGCGGTATTCGAAGGCGCTGTCGGCAACGCTGAAGCGCAGGCCATCGGGACTGAAATCCCGCTCCGGATCGGTCACCAGCTCGGCATCGACCCACACCTGCCGGCGGCGTATCAGTTCATGGCAATCGCGCCGGGTGCCGATGCCTTGCGATTGCAGGATGCGAAACAGTTCCATGGCGTGCCTTAGAGCGCCTGCCCCGGCTGGCGGCATGGGTGTGGGTAGTTGCTGTTCTCGCGGCGGAATTTGATATGACGAATCATGCGACATCTGAATTTTGTCGAAGCGCCGAAATTGTCACGTATTGCTTGAGGTTGGAAGAGCATGGATGAACTATTGGACGGGCGGAATGCGTTTTTCTGGTTCGACCGGCCAAGTCTTCAGCCCCTCCGAGACATAAGCAGATTGCATAACCAGGCGGGCGTTGCGGCAGGATAATCGTGGTCTTTTTGCACTTGGAGCACCCGTATGGCCGAGCACAAACCCACCGACGCCGAATCCCCGCTGGCCGTCAAACCGCCACGCCGTCGCGCCGCGCCGGTGAAAAAGGCGGTAGCGGTTGGGGTGTCCGCTGGATCGCCCGACGCCGCGTCAGAAACCGGCCAGCCTGCCGAGCGTGCGGTTGCGGTTTCGCCGGATACGGCGCATCTGCCCAATCCCAAGGCGGCCGCCGAGATCGAGGCGGTGAGTCACGAACCTGTCGCCATGTCGGTGGCGCATGCGCCGCATGGCAGCAGCGAGGAAAGCGACTACGCCGCGTTGCCGGCCAGTTATCCCTATCGCACGCGCTTGCGCCGCGCCGACTACGAAGTGCAGAAGGAGAAGTTGCAGATCGAATTGTTGAAGGTGCAAAGCTGGGTGCGCGACAGCGGCCAAAAGGTCGTCGTGCTGTTCGAGGGCCGCGACGCCGCCGGCAAGGGCGGCACCATCAAGCGCTACATGGAGCACCTGAATCCGCGCGGCGCGCGGGTGGTGGCGCTGGACAAGCCGTCTGAACGCGAACGCGGCCAATGGTATTTCCAGCGTTATGTGCAGCATCTGCCGACCGCCGGCGAAATGGTGTTCTTCGACCGCTCCTGGTACAACCGCGCCGGGGTGGAACGGGTCATGGGCTTTTGCACGCCGCATGAATACCTGGAATTCATGCGCCAGACGCCGCAGTTCGAACGCATGCTGGCCAACAGCGGCGTGCTGCTCTACAAGTACTGGTTCTCGGTCAGTCGCGAGGAACAGTTGCGCCGCTTCATCTCGCGCCGCGACGATCCGCTGAAGCACTGGAAACTGTCGCCGATCGACATCAAGTCGCTGGATATGTGGGATACCTATACCGAGGCCAAGAACGCGATGTTCTTCCATACCGACACCGCCGACGCGCCGTGGGTGGTGATCAAGTCGGACGACAAGAAACGCGCCCGGCTCAATTGCATGCGGCATTTCCTGCATACCTTGTCCTATCCGGACAAGGATCCGCGCGTCGCGCATCAGCCCGACGACCTGTTGGTCGGTTCCGGCGCCCAGGTACTGGCCGGCGAGGAGAACATCCTCACCCGGTTCTGAACCGCCGCCGCGCTCGGTTCAGATCGCGATCAGGCCGAGCAGGCCGAGTACCAGCAGGATGATGCCGCCAGTGACGATATCGGGATTGGGTTCCTGAAGGTTCTGGCGAACTTCCAGGCGCATGGATTCGACTTTCATGATCGATTCGGAAGCCGGGGAGACTTCGATCTGATAGGCGCCGGCTTGCACCGCCTGCATGAACAGCAGGTGCTCCTTGAAGGCCTGATTGCCGACCGCCGAGTTGGCGGATTTCAGCATGATGACCAGCGGCTTGGCGGCTTCGCCCTGTTGCGACAGCGTGACGTTGTAACGGTCGATGGGCGGCTGGTGATCTTGGGCGGTCGGATCGACGCTGGTCTCGACATGCAGAATCAGACCGACCGGCGCCATGTCGGCTTGCAGTTCGAATGGCGCGGAGCGCCAACCGGCGGCGGTTTTGTCGTCGCCGGCGACCGGGTCCAGCGTCAGCATGGCGGTTTGCTTGCCGGTATAGAACTTGGCGTAGATCCAGTATGCGGGAGCCAGGATCAGGCCGGCGATGAGGAGCAGCAGAGCAATGGTTTTCATGGTTCGAAGCGGTTTGTGGAAATCGGCCTGTTGTCGTGAGCGACCAACAGATGAGAAAGAAAAGCCCGCAGTTTGGCGGGTTTCAGCGGTTTATGCAGCACCGGCAAACCGCTGGCCTGGATGGCCTGGATGGTATCCGAGGCGGTATCACCGGTTAACAGCGCCGCCGGAATGAAAGAGCCGAAAGCGTAGCGCAGCAGTTGGATGGCCTCGACGCCGGTACGGCCGTCGCGCAGACGGTAATCGCACAGAATCAGATCCGGCGCCCGCCCCAGGCGCAGCAACTCGGCGCGCACCTGCTCGGCATCTTCGCCGGCGGCAAGCGCCACATTCCAGTGATCGAACAATTCCACCATCGCCGACAGGATGACTTCGTCGTCGTCGATGAACGCCACCAGAGCTTGTTCGAGCGGCAACAGGAAGGCCGGCTGCGGTGATGCCGCCGGCATTTCGTGCAGATCGACCTGGCAACGCGCCAGTTGGAAGGAGAAACAGGTGCCGCGACCGGGTTCGGAGCGCACCAGTACGCGACTGCCCAGCAAGCGGGCGAGCCGCGACACGATCGCCAGTCCCAGCCCCAGGCCTTTGTCGCGATGCCGCTCGGGGTTGTCGAGCTGAAAGTATTCTTCGAAGATGCGCGCCTGGTATTCCGGCGGGATGCCGTTGCCGGTATCCCAGACCTCAAACCGCAGCCAGTCCCGCCCGACACGGCGCGCGCCGATCAGCACGCGTCCGCGTTCGGAATAGCGCAGCGCATTGGAAACCAGATTGGCGAGAATGCGCTCAACCAGGGCCGGGTCGGAATAAGCCGATAAACTGCTGGCGGCGATGGACAATCGAATGTTGCGCGCCTCGGCGACCGGAAGAAACTGACCCGCCACTTGGCGGAGCAGTTTGTTGACGGTAAAGCAGCGCGGACGCGATACCACCACCCCCGCATCCAGTTTCGACAGGTCGAGCAGCGCGTTGAGCAGGTTTTCCATGGCCGCGGCCGATGCTTCAATGTGTTCCGCAAGACGTCCCGCCGGGCCATGCGGCACTTCTTCCCGCAACGCCGCGACCAGCAGAGTCAAGGCATGCAGCGGTTGCCGCAGATCGTGGCTGGCGGCGGCAAGAAAGCGCGATTTTGCGAGGACCGCGGCTTCCGCCGCCAATTTCTGACCAAGCAGTTCGGAGGTGGCTTCCCGCACCTTGAGCGTCAGATTGCGCTGGTTTTCTTCCAGCGCCTGCGCCATGCGATTGATACCCTGTTCAAGCAGGCCGATTTCGCCCTGGGAGTGTTCCGGGGTGCGTTGGGTCAGATTGCCATGGGTCAGATGCGCCACGGTCCGGGTGATGTCGAGCAACGGCCGGCTGACCCCGCCTGACAGGCGCCAGGCCAGCAGCAGCGCGAACAGTATGGCGATCAGCCCGGTGCCGGAGGCGGCCAGGCTGGTCTGCGAGCGCGCCAGTTCGACCGGCGCGCGGCTCAGGCTGACCACCAGAAACAGATCGCCGCGGGGCGACTCCGGGGCATCGAGATAGGGGTCGGGATAATCCGGCAAGGGCAGGCG
The DNA here is from genome assembly GCA_020061585.1 of Betaproteobacteria bacterium. GTDB lineage: Bacteria > Pseudomonadota > Gammaproteobacteria > Burkholderiales > Thiobacillaceae > PFJX01. The sequence goes on from JAGUXX010000287.1 coordinate 5,771, forward strand.
TACCGGATGCGAAAAGAACAGCACCGGGCCGTTGCGCCAGCGCGGCGCGGGCGGTGCGCCGGAAAGCGCCGGGAGGCTTGCGTCGGCGCCGCTGATCAGCAACCATTGCTTGCCATCGGTGACCGCGGCGGATTGCAAGCGACTGAAACCGCGTTCGTAGTCGAGGAAGCGCTTGACCGGCGGCAAATTGCCGGCAAACAGATCGAAGGCGATCGCATCGGCCAGATGCTTGGCGCTGTCTTGTCCCTGGCGCAGCAGCGATTGCTCCATTTCGTTGGCGCTGCGATGGGTAAAGTAGACGACGAACAGACTGACCGCCAGCAACAGCGGCATCAAAGCTACCGCCAGAATGCGCATGCGCAGGGTCAGCGAGGGGCGAAAGCTGCTCAACGGTCGCGGCTCATGCCTAAGCTGCCGGTCACGCGTGCTGGGTTGCGGCAAGGGAGGCGCATCGAACGTCAGCGCTTGCCCTTGTGCAAACTCATTTTCTGGATGACCAGCACGGCTTCGGTGCGGTTATTGACTTTCAGCAGCTTGAAAATGGCGGCGACATGCAGTTTTACCGTGCCTTCCGTGACTTGCAGAATATCGCCGATCTGGCGGTTGCTGAGCCCTTTGGCCATTTCCCGGATCACCTGCATCTGGCGCATGGTCAAGGCGCCGTGATGATTGATGGTTGGCTGCTCGCCGTCCTGCTCGGCGGGCGGATCGATCAATCCCGGCGGCGCATAAACACCGCCGGCCAGGACTTGCTGTAGCGCGCTCAGGATGACATCGCTGGGCGAAGCCTTGGTGATGTACCCCAGCGCGCCCGCCGCCAGCAGTTGTTGAATATCCTCCACCTGCTCGGAGGCGGACAGCACGACGACCGGTATATCGGGAAAAGCGGCGCGGAAACGGGTCACGCCATCCAGGCCGGACATGCCGGGCATGTACAGGTCGAGCAAGGCGAGATCAACTTCCTTGGCCTTGCGCATGGCGGTGAACGCGGAGGGGTAATCATGGGCTTCGATCAACGAGACGCGACGGTCCAGCTTGAGCAATACCGGCTTTACGCCTTCGCGAAACAGCGGATGGTCATCAGCCAGCAGAATTTTCATGATCGCGCTCGTGTCGGGTGATGCGGCGAATAACGCTTCAGATACCCAGGCGTTGCCAGATCGCCGAAGTCAAACCGGCCTGGTTCAAGGTGTAGAAATGCAAGCCGGGCGCGCCGCCGCGCAACAGCTTGTCGCACATGCCGCTGACAAAATCCAGGCCGAACGCCTTGATCGACGCGGTGTCATCCATATAGCTTTGCATCTTGTTGGTCAGCCAGCGCGGGATTTCCGCGCCGCAAGCCGCCGAAAAGCGCGACAACTGGCCGAAATTGGAAATCGGCATGATGCCCGGCACGATCGGCAGCGTGACGCCCAGGGCGGCGCAGTCATCGACGAAATTGAAATAGGCATCCGGATTGAAGAAATATTGAGTGATCGCGGCATTGGCGCCGGCGTCGGCCTTGCGTTTGAAATTGTTCAGGTCGTCGCGGTAATTGCGCGCTTGCGGATGCATTTCCGGGTAAGCGGCGACCTCGATCTGGAACCAGTCGCCGGTTTCCTGGCGAATGAAGTCAACCAGTTCGTTGGCATAGCGAAACTCCCCCGGCTCGGCCATGCCGGAAGGCAGATCGCCGCGCAACGCGACGATATGGCGTATGCCGTTGCCGCGATAAGTCTGCAAAATCTCGCGGATGCTGTCACGCGTCGAGGCGACGCAGGATAGATGCGGCGCGGCGGCCAGGCCGGCGGCCTGAATCTCGAGCACGGTCTCCAGCGTGCGGTCGCGCGTCGAACCGCCGGCGCCGAAGGTGACCGAGAAGAATTCCGGGCGCAATTGCGCCAGCTTGGTCCGCGCGTCGCGCAGCTTGTCCATGCCCTCGGGCGTCTTGGGCGGGAAGAATTCGAGGCTGAAGGTGCGAACGGTCATGATCGGCGTAAGAGTCGGTGTAGGTAGCGCGGCATTCTAACCGGGGCTTAGCCCAGCACGACGCCTAACCCCTTGCCGATCAACCAGGTCGCCGCGCCGGCCGCCGCGCCGATCAGCAACATGCGCAAGCCGCCGAGCATGGCGTTCAGCCCGGTGAACAGGCTGAGCGTCGCGCCGACCCCGAACAGACTGATACCGGTCGCCGCCAGCACCCCCAGGAAGGCATGCGGGCCGGTCAGCAGCAGGTAAGGCAGCAGCGGCACCAAGGCGCCGATGCTGAACGCCAGAAACGAGCTGATCGCCGCGCCCCACGGTGAGCCGAGCTCGTCCGGATTCAGGCCCAGTTCCTCGCGGGCCAGCGTGTCCAGCGCGCGGTCCGGGTCGGCGATCAGCGCTTGCGCCAAACGCTTGGCTTCCTCGACGCCGATGCCTTTGGCCTGATAGATCAGGGCGAGTTCGGCGGCTTCCTCGCCGGGGTACTGGTCCAGTTCCTCGCGTTCGAGGGCGATCTGGTACTCGTGGAATTCCCGTTGCGATCGCATCGACACATATTCGCCGGCCGCCATCGAGAAGGCGCCGGCCAGCAGCCCCGCCGCGCCGGACAGCACGATCATGTCGGCCGCCACGCCGGCGCCGGCGACGCCGAGTATCAGGCTGGCATTGGAGATCAGCCCGTCGTTGACGCCGAATACCGCCGCGCGCAAGGTGCCGCTGCCGGAATTCTTGTGCCCTTCGCCGCGCATCTGCTCCAGGTTGGTCGGTATGCCATGCGGCTGCGTTTTGGCATACAGGCTCATGCCGCGCACTTTCATCGCCGCCAGGATGCCTTTCAACGGCCGCACCCCGAAGCGCGGAATCAGCCAGGCGATCAGCCGCGCGCGCGGGTCGGGCTTGAAGGCGCTGGGCGGCGGCATGCCCAGCTTGCGCAGTTCAGCTTCCCAAAGTCGCGCCTGAGCATCGGCGGACTTGGCCAGTTCGAGAAACAACACCTGCCGGGTCGAACCGGATTCGGCGTCGGAAACCACGCGGTAAAGCCAGGCGGAGCGCTTTTCCTCACGCCAACTGGCCAAAGCCTGTGCCGGATGGGTTTGCATGCTGATGTCCTTCAGGAGCGTATGCCGCGCCGATATTGCACCGCTTCGGCGATCTGCGCGGCGTTGATCTGCTCGGTGTCGGCCAGGTCGGCGATGCTGCGCGCCACTCGCAGGATGCGATGGTAAGCGCGCGCCGATAGATTGAGCCGGGTGATCGCCTGTTTCAACAGCGTCATGCCGGCGGCATCGGTGCGGCAATGCAGGTCGATCTGCTTGCCGGCCAGTTGCGCGTTCGGCGCGCCCTGGCGTTCGATCTGCCGCGCCCGCGCCGCGCTCACGCGCTGCCGGACGGCGGCGGAAGACTCGCCTTCGCCGGCGCTGGTCATCTCGCTCTCGGGCAGCGCCGCGACCTCGATATGCAGATCGATGCGATCCAGCAACGGCCCGGAAATGCGCCCGCGATAGCGCGCCACCTGTTCCGGCGAACATCGGCATTGATTGCTCGGGTGCCCGAGATAGCCGCAAGGACACGGGTTCATCGCCGCGATGAGCTGAAACCGCGCCGGAAAGTCCGCCTGCCGGGCGGCGCGCGAGATGGTGATGCGGCCGGCCTCCAGCGGTTCGCGCAATACCTCCAGCGCCTTGCGATCGAACTCCGGCAGTTCATCGAGGAACAGCACGCCATGCGTGGCCTGGCTGATTTCGCCCGGACGCGGCGGATTGCCGCCGCCGACCAGCGCCACGCCGGAGGCGGAGTGATGCGGCGAACGATACGGTCGGACCCGCCAGTTGTCGCAACGAAACCCGCCGGTCAACGACAGCACGGCGGCGGATTCGAGTGCCTCGGCCTGGGTCATCGGCGGCAGGATGCCCGGCAGGCGGCTGGCCAGCATCGACTTGCCGGCGCCTGGCGGGCCGCTCAGC
>JAGUXX010000194.1 GCA_020061585.1 Betaproteobacteria bacterium
GGCGCGTCGAGCAACGCCTGGGTCGCCGCGCGGGCGTAGTCCGGCACCGGCACGAAGGCGCGGCGGATGGCTTGCGGCAGGCTCTTGATCAAGCCGGTGATTTTCTCTTCCAGCAAGCCTGGCACCAGCCATTCGCAGGCCAGCGCCGGAATCTGGTTGAGCGTCGCCAGCGGCGTTTCCAGGGTCACGCCGTCGTCCGGCGCCCCGGGGTCGAAGCGGTAGCTCAGCGCAAAGCGCACGCCGTTGAATTCGACGGCGGGCGGAAATTCGCGGGCGCTGGCTTGTTTGTCGCCGGACAGCAGCGCGTCGCGTTCGAGAAACAATAATCTTGGGTTGGCGCGCTCGGCTTCGCGTCGCCATTTCTCGAACGCCGCGCCGTTGTGCATGCCCGGCGGGATGCGCGCATCGAAGAAGTCGTACAGCGCTTGTTCGTCGACGGCGATGCGAGCGTTGCGCGAGCGGTGCGACAGGTCGTCGATTTCCGCCAGCAGCCGCTGGTTGTGCGCGAACCACGGCGCGCGCGTTTCGAAGTCGCCATTGACCAGCGCGCCGCGAATGAACAACTCGCGACACAGCTCCGGTTCCAGCGGCCCGTAATGCACCTTGCGTCCGTTGACGATGGGCAGGCCGTACAGCGTGGCGCGCAGGCTGGCGGCGACATGCGCCGGTTTTTTCGCCCAGTGCGGATCGCTGTACGACAGCTTGAGCAAGTGCTTGGCCGCGTGCTCCACCCATTCCGGTTCGATTTTCGCCACCGTCCGGGCATACACGCGTTTGGTCTCGACGATCTCCGCGCCCATCAGCCACTTCGGCTTCTTCTTGACCCCGGAACCGGGAAAGATCAGAAACTTCACCTCGCGCGCGCCGAGGTAGACGCCGTCTTCGGTGAGAAACCCGAGATTGCCCAGCAGGCCGGGCAGCAGGGCTTGATGGATGACGGCGTAACGCGCGGCGAGCTGGGCGTTGAAGGCTTCATCCTGGGCGTTTGACTGCGGCTGTCTGGAATGTTCCGTCACACCGGCGGAGGCCGGTGTCCAGGTTGTTGGCGTATCTGGATTCCGGCTTTCGCCGGAATAACGGCGTTGTTGCGGCTGGGCTTGCGTCTCTGTGCGTTCGGCATGCCATTCGTCTTCCACCTTCCAGCCCAGTTCCTTGACCTGCGTCGTCAACTGGCCGTAGACATCGCGCCATTCGCGCACCCGCGGCGGCGACAGATACTCGGCTTTCAGGCCTTCGCGCAGTTTGCGCTGCGATTTGCGGTGCGCGTTCTGCCCGTCGAGGTAGTGCCAGAGCTTGAGCAGCGCGATGAAATCGGAATTCGCATCGGCGAAGCGGGCATGTTTCTGATCCGCCGCCGCCTGATGTTCCAGCGGGCGTTCGCGCGGATCCTGGCTGGTCAGCGCGGCGGCGATCACCAGCACTTCATGCAGGCAGGCCTTGTCGCGCGCGGCGATCAGCATGCGGCCGATGCGCGGGTCGAGCGGCAGGTGCGCGAGTTGCTTGCCGATGCCGGTCAGCCGGCCGTGTTCGTCGAGCGCGCCGAGTTCGACCAGCAATTGCTGGCCATCGCGGATGCGCTTCGGTTCCGGCGCGTCGAGGAAGGGAAAGTGTTCGATCTCCGGCAGGCGCAGCGCCTTCATGCGCAGGATCACCCCGGCCAGCGACGAGCGCAGCAGTTCCGGGGTGGTGTAGGGCGGCCGCGACTGGAAATCCTGCTCGTCGTAGAGGCGGATGCAGATGCCGTCGGCGACCCGGCCGCAGCGCCCGGCGCGCTGGTTGGCGGAGGCTTGCGACACTTTCTCGATCTTCAGTTGTTCGATCTTGTTGCGGATCGAATAGCGTTTCACCCGCGCCAGTCCGGCATCCACCACGTAATGAATGCCCGGCACGGTCAGCGAGGTTTCCGCGACATTGGTGGCCAGCACGATGCGCCGGCCGCCGTGCGGCCGGAACACCTGTTCCTGCTCGCTGACCGATAGCCGAGCGAACAGCGGCAGGATCTCGGTATGCGCCGGATGATGCTTGCGCAGCGACTCCTGGGCGTCGCGAATCTCGCGTTCGCCGGGCAGGAACACCAGTATGTCGCCGGGGCCTTCGGCGGCCAGTTCGTCGACGGCGTGCAGCAGCAGCGTGGCGATATCCGGCTCCGCGTCGGGGTCGGGCGTTTCCTTCCTCGGCGCCGCGCGCAGCGTTCCACCTTCCGTGGTGCGCACGGCGCACCCTGCGGGTTGTTCAGTCCGATAGCGCATCTCCACCGGATAGGTCCGCCCCGACACCTCGATCACCGGCGCGCCGTTGAAGTAGGCCGAAAAGCGTTCCGCTTCCAGGGTCGCCGAGGAAATGATCAGCTTCAGCTCGGGCCGGCGCGGCAGCAGGTTTTTCAGGTAGCCGAGCAGGAAATCGATGTTCAGACTGCGCTCGTGCGCCTCGTCCAGGATCAGCGTGTCGTAGCCGCGAAACCGCGGGTCGGATTGCGTCTCGGCGAGCAGGATGCCGTCGGTCATCACCTTGACCCGGGTGTCCGGGCCGACCTGATCGGTAAACCGCACCTGCCAGCCGATGAAGCCGCCGAGCCGCGTGCGGGTCTCCTCGGCGAGCCGGTTGGCGACGCTCTTGGCGGCGATCCGGCGCGGCTGCGTCATGCCGACTTTGCCATTCACCCCGCGTCCGGCCAGCAGGGCGATCTTGGGCAATTGCGTGGTCTTGCCGGAACCGGTTTCGCCGCACACGATGACCACCTGGTGCGCGCACAATGCCGCCGCGATATCGTCGCGCCGCGCCGATACCGGCAGATGTTCGGGAAAGGTCAGCTCGGGCGGCAACGCGGTCGAAGACGGGGTTGCGGGCGGCGGCGGCGAGGGGTGCAATGCGGGGTCGGACATGGAGCGGCGTTTTAGCATGATTTATATCGATTTGAAGCGCATCACGCATCGGCTATTGCCGTTGCTGCTGATGATCCTGGTCGTGTCGCCGGCGCTGGCGGCCGCGCCATCGGACGAACTGCGCCTGCAAGCCATGACCATCCCCTACGCCGACGCATGGCAACGCGCCACGCCGCAACTGGAGGCCGAGGAGGGCGTGTTGCTGCTGGATGCGCCGCGCTCCGGGTTGCAGTTGGCGGTGCTGCGACCGGCGCGCGCGCTGCAAACCGACCCGGCCAACTATTACCGGCGGCTGACCCGCAATTGGCGCGACGCATACGGCCAGACGGCCAGCATAGACTGGCTGGACAGCGGCGGACGCAAATGGTTGTCCTGCCGGCGTCCTGGGCAAGACGGCAACATCTGGCAGTTGTCGACGGTTGTCGCCGGTCATGCCTACAGTCTGATGCTGTTCGCGCCGGGCGACACGCAATCCCTGCCGGGTCAGGCGCGCGAGCTGTTGGCGGGGGTCCGCTTCGACGCGCTTGCGAGCGCCGCCGCCCCGCCCGCCTGGGTCAGGACCGCCGCCTGGTTTCCCGCCGCCGACGCGGATCAGTTGGCGAAACTGGTCCGCGAAGACATTCAGCGTCTCGGCGCGGATGGCTTGATTACCGGCTATGGCCTGGATTCGAGCGACGTCGGCATGAGCTGGTTTGTCGAGGGCTTTACCTGGCGGAACGGTGACGGACCGGTCGAAAAAGTCGCGTTGAATCATGGCGGACAACTCATCTTCGATCTGCCGCCGGTTTCGGATGACCGCTTGTTGAAAGGCCTGCTGCGCCTGAGTTTGCGGCCTGACCAAGCGGCTGTCGGCGTGCGCTTGCGAGTCTGGTCGGTTTGCGCCGACGCCGAACGCCTCGCCGAACTGCGGGGGCAACTGCGACGCGGCGAATCCGCCCTGTTGCGCCAACTGGCGACGACCCAGGCGACGGGTTGCCCGGCGGCGGCCGTCGGCGAGTGGCTGGA
>JAGUXX010000295.1 GCA_020061585.1 Betaproteobacteria bacterium
ACCGCTTCATAGCCCTTGTGAGGCCTCATGCAGACTGATGTTAGCCGCTTCGATAACACTCACCATTTGGGTGAGCCCGCTACCCGCCCGCTGTCGGGGTGGAGAAGTCGTCTGGCGGCGTTGCTCCGCCTCGCCATGCCTCGGCATGACTCGTTGTCGCGCACCCGCAAGGGGCATGCCGGATTCGTACGCGCTGAAGCGCTACGACTCCGCTACCTTGCCAGCCGGCTTCTCCACCCCGCCCTCGGACGGGTTCAACTGCTGTTTCAAGGATAATCCATCCGTTTCATTTCTCACCGTTTTGACGGAACCGACTACTCGTTATCCCGGATGAGCGCTCAAGCAGCGCTTTTGCGAATGGCAGACCGGCATGGTCCGCTCGCCGCGGCGTTGTAACCGCGCTGTCATCTGGCTGTGACACATTGGCCGATATGCCAGCCGTTCGCTCCGTGTTCATTTCGGATGTCCATTTGGGCACCCGCGCCTGTCAGGCTGACAGCCTGATCGCCTTTTTGCGTGACTTCCCCGCCGAGCATTTGTATCTGATCGGCGACATCATCGATTTCTGGGGCATGAGCCGCGGCATACACTGGAGCCCGGCGCAGAACACCGTGATCCAGAAAGTGCTGAAGCGCGCCCGGCATGGCGAGCGGGTGGTGTTCGTGCCCGGCAATCACGATGAGGCTTTGCGCGATTACTGCGAAACGGCGTTCGGCGATATCCGGGTCGAGCGCGAATTCGTGCATGAAACCGCCGATGGCCGCCGCTTTCTGCTCACCCATGGCGACGATTTCGACCAGGTCACCCGCTATCACCGCTGGGTCGCGGTACTCGGCGATGTCGCCTACAACTTGCTGGTGCGGATCAACGGCTGGCTGTCGTGGTCACGCCGCCAGCTCGGCATCGCCGGTTACTGGTCGCTGGCCGGCTACGCCAAGCGACGGGTCAAGACCGCCCTGCAGTTCATCTTCGATTTCGAGGATTCGGTGATACGGCATGTCCGCGAACGTCAACTGGATGGCGTCATCTGCGGGCATATCCACTGGGCGGCGCTGAAGGAAGTCGATGGCCTGGTCTACGCCAATTGCGGCGACTGGGTCGATTCCTGCACCGCCATCGTCGAGCATTTCGACGGACGCCTGGAAATGATCGAGTGGAGCGCGCTGTGCCGCTTGCCGCGCGCAACCTTCAGCCCGGCCCTGGCGGAGGCCGAATGACCCATGTGCTGATGGTCTCCGATGTGTACTTTCCGCGCATCAACGGCGTATCCACCTCGATCGAAACCTTTCGCGGCGCGCTGGCCGCGCAGGGTGTCGAAAGTCGTCTGGTTGCGCCAAGTTACGGCAACGAAATCGCCGCCCCGGACATCATCCGGGTACCGGCGCGGCGGGTACTGGGCGACCCGGAAGACCGCCTGGCGCACTACGGCAAGCTGCGCCGCGCGACGCTGAAGGCCGCCGCCGATTGCGACGTGGTCCACATCCAGACGCCCTTCGCCGCGCATTACGCCGGTCTGCATGCCGCGCGGGCGTTGCGCAAACCGGTGGTCGCCACCTATCACACGCTGTTCGAGGAATATCTGCAGCACTACATTCCGTGGTTGCCGGCGGCCGGTTTGCGCGGTCTGGCGCGGCGCTTCTCGCGCGGCCAATGCAACGCCCTGGACGCGGTCATCGTGCCGTCCACGGCGATGCGCGAGCGGCTCGGGGAATACGGCGTCACCCAGCCGCTGCATGTGCTGCCCACCGGTTTGCCGGCGAGCGCCTTCACGCCCGGCGACGGCGACGCGTTTCGCGCCCGTCACGGCATTCCGGCCGGGCAGCCGGTGGCGCTGTTCGTCGGACGCGTTGCGCACGAGAAAAACATCGACTTCCTGCTGCGCGCGGTCAGCATCGCGCGGCGCTCGTTGCCTGGGCTGCTGTTTCTGATCACCGGCGAAGGTCCGGCGCGCGCCGATCTCGAACAGCAAGCCATTGATCTTGGCCTGCGCGATCAGGTGCGCTTCTTGGGCTACCTCGACCGCAAGCAAGAACTGCCCGCCGCCTATGCCGCCGCCGATGCCTTCATCTTCGCCTCGCGCACCGAGACCCAGGGTCTGGTGCTGCTGGAAGCCATGGCGCAACGCTGTCCGGTGGTGGCGCTGGCGATCATGGGCACGGCGGACATCCTGCAACCCGGACGCGGCTGCCGCATTGCCCCCGACGATCCGGCCGGCTTCGCGCAAACGCTGGTTGAGCTGCTTGCCGACCCCGTGACCTGTCTACAGCTTGGCGATGCGGCGCGCGCCTATGCCCAGGAATGGTCGGATCAGGCCTTGGCGACCAGGCTGGCCGATCTGTATCGCGGCCTGGAATTCAGCAAACCGCGCTGAACTGGACGTCACATCGATGCAGCCGTTGCGCATTCTTCTGGTCACCGAAACCTACCCGCCGGAAATCAATGGCGTGGCCATGACCACGCAACGCCTGGTGGAAGGTTTGCGCGCGCGCGGACATTGGGTCGGCATGGTGCGACCGCGCCAGACCATCGATGAGAGCCAGGCCATTACCCAGGAAGATGCCCAGACCGATACCTGGACGGTGCCCGGTCTGCCGATTCCGAAATACCCCAGTCTGCGACTCGGCCTGCCGGCCTATTGGCGACTCGGCCGCATCATCGATCAGCAGCGCCCGGATCTGGTGCATGTGGTCACCGAAGGTCCGCTCGGCTGGGCCGCCGTTTTTGCCGCCCGCGCCCGCGCATTGCCGCTGACCTCCGGCTATCACACCCATTTCGCGCAATACAGCAAACACTATGGCGTCGGCTGGCTGATGCCCTGGGTCGCCAGAGGCATCGATGCGTTGCACAAGCGTTGCGCCGCGACCTTTGTGCCGACTCTGGAACTGGCAGCGGAACTGACGGCGCGCGGCATCCCGAATGTGCGCGCGGTCGGCCGGGGGGTGGATACGCAATTGTTTAACCCGGGCCGACGCGACACACAATTGCGCCGACATTGGGGTCTGTCGGGCGACGATCTGGCCTGCCTGTATGTAGGACGCCTGGCGCCGGAAAAGAACCTGAACCTGGTGACCCGCGCCTACAGCGCCATCGCCGCTCGGCATCCACGCGCCCGGATGATCTGGGTGGGCGACGGCCCCGCCCTGGCCGGCTTGCGCGCCACCCACCCGCAACACCTGTTCGCCGGCGCGCGCATCGGCGCGGACCTGGCCGCCCACTACGCCAGCGCCGATCTGTTTCTGTTCGGCAGTCTTTCGGAAACCTGGGGCAATGTACTGACCGAAGCCCTGGCCAGCGGTTTAGGCGTCGTCACTTATCGACGCGCGGCCGGGGAAATCCTGATTCGGCATGGCGAGAACGGTCTGGCGGTCACCCCCGACGACGCCGACGCCTTCGTTCACGCCGCGCAAATGCTGGCCGGCGACCCAGTCAGACGTCGACAACTCGGCCTACAGGCCAGTCAGAGCATGTCGACACATAGTTGGCAGCACATCATCGAGCGTTTCGAGCAGACGCTGCATGAAGTGTCCGCCGTTCCACCGAGGGGGTAGCACCGCCCCCGGCGGCGCAAGTCTCAATCTTCCGCCGGCTCGTCAAGATACTTCTGCAGGCGACGCTCGAACACATGCCGGTCGAAGCGCCACTCTTCAAGCAGATCGATCGCCAGTTCGAACGATTTCTTGTCCAGGTCATACAGGCAACCCAGGTCGAAATTCGCCGAATTTTCCAGCGCCAGACACAGATCCCGCAAGGTGATGACGGCTGCATGATCCGGATTTTTTCGGATGAATCGCGCGATGTTCTTTACAGCGTTGGCCATGATTTTGCTTCCTTACCAATGTAATGCCCGCAAACGGGCGGATTTTTTGTGCTGGTGCGCGCGCATCCGGCGGGCGATGTCATCCAGCATGGCGATCGCGTCCAGCACGAACGGCCCCTTGTTCAACATCACGCATTCGGCGCGTTCCGACATGGCGGCGTCGGTCATCTCGGCGCGCGACGGCAGGTTTTCCTTGATCAACTGCTCGAACACCTGGGTCGCCCACACCACCGGAACGTGCGCGGCTTCCGCCAGCCAGAGAATTTCCTCCTGGATCTCGGCCAGCCGACTCCAGCCGATTTCCACCGCCAGATCGCCGCGCGCGATCATCAAACCGAACGGGCCGCGGCTAGCGCCGTGAACGATGATCTCCGGCAGATTGACCACCGCGCGCCGCGTTTCGATTTTGGCGATACGCCCCAGATTACCCGCCCCACGCTGGTCCAATTGATCCGCCAGGGCATCCATATCCGCCGCCGTCTGTACAAAAGAATAGCCCACGATGTCGGCTTCGCGCGCAACAAAATCCAGGTCCAGCAAATCCTTGTCGCCCAGCGCCGGCAAGATCAGCTCGCTGTCGGGAAAATTCAAACCCTTGGCTGGGCGAATCTTGTCGCCTTCCGGTCGCGCGCGGGTGATCCGCAGCCAGGCGCCATCCTCGGTCAGGCGTTCGATTTCGGCGCCGATCTGGCCATCATCGATGAACACCCGCTCGCCGACGCACAGGCTGTCCAGCACCTCAGGCTGGGCGCAGGGGATGCGCCCGGCAAATCCGTCTTCCTCGCTGGCTTCGCCGGGCGCGGCGGATCGCGACAGCAGAATCCGGTCGCCAATATGCACCAGCAACACCTCCGGGCTGGCTTCCAGTTCGCCGACCGCGGCGATCCGCTGCTTGTTGGCGCCGGACAGATGCTTCAACACGCATCCGGCTTCCAGCCACACCGAATCGGCGGCGCAAGCCAGTTGATGCGCTTCACCCATGCGATCCAGCACGTTGACGATGCGTTTCTTGCCGCGCGCGTCGCTGACTTCGACCAGATCGCCCGGTTGCAGGCGCGCCAACCAGTCACGCGCCACGCTGACCCGCGGATAACCGGCCAGGCCGGTCGCGCCGCGCAAGCCGGGACCGCCCGGTTCGCCGCTGGCGTCGAACAGAAAATAGGCCGGCGCCCGAGTGTCGCCGCGATCATCGCGTTTCGGCCGCAGACGCAAGCGCCCCGGCGAGGCCGCCATCTCGCCGGTACGCAGTTTCGGGCCGGCCAGGTCCATATGAATCAGGCAGGGACGGTCGACCGCCTTGGCGGCGGCGCGGACATTGTCGATCATCGCCTGCCAGGTCGCGGCATCGTCGTGCGCGCAGTTGATGCGCGCGATATCCATGCCGCGCTCGATCAATTCGCGCACAAACCGCCCATCGCCTCCCGCCGCCGTGGGCAAGGTGACCATGATGCGCATGCGCCGCTGCCTGGGTTCTTTGCCGAGCAGGGCCTGGGTGTTCAGTTTCAGGCGTTTGTCGCCATGACGATTGGCGCGTCCGGGATAGAGCAGCGCTTCCTCGGTCGGGCACACACCGCTGATCGCGTCCAGCGCCTGACCGACGGCGTCCAGGGTGGCGACGACATGGCCTTCACAACGACCTAGGGATGAAAGCCCGAGTTCCGACAGGTGTTCCTGCAACTTGCGCAGATCCTCACGGCGCAAGGCGATGTAAGCCGCCAGATTTTCGGCATCGCGCGCATAGCTGGATTTTCCGGCGGAACGCGCAAGTATCGGCTGCCACGCCGTCAACAAATCGCGCTGACCAGCCGCCACCTTGCGGCGCAGCTCGGTCAGTTCGTGTTGCAGATCGGCGATGGATGGCATGGCCCGGGCAATATGACGTTCACATTAAAGTGTGAAGCTTACCGAGTCATGACCGAAGAAAGATTAAGGATTTATGACAAGTCGCCCCGGGTTGTGAATGCGGTGCGATCCACACCCGAGGCTGTTGGCGAAGCGCTATCTCGCCGAATCAGCCGAAACGGCCGGTGATGTAGTCTTCGGTCTGTTTCTGGGTCGGCTTGACGAACAAGGTATCGGTATTGCCGAATTCGATCAGATCGCCCATGTACATGAACGCCGTGTAGTCGGAAACCCGCGCGGCCTGTTGCATGTTGTGGGTGACGATGACGATGGTGTATTTGTCCTTCATCTCGTCGACCAACTCTTCAATTTTGGCGGTGGAGATCGGGTCCAGCGCCGACGCCGGCTCGTCGAGCAGCAGGATTTCCGGCTCCAGGGCGATGGCGCGAGCAATCACCAGTCGCTGCTGTTGACCACCGGACAGGCTCATGCCGCTGTCCTGCAGGCGATCCTTGACTTCGTTCCACAGCGCCGCGCCGCGCAACGCTTTCTCGACCGCCGCCGTCAGCACCTCCTTGTCGTTGACCCCCATGATGCGCAGACCATAGGCAACATTCTCGAAGATGGATTTGGGAAACGGGTTGGGCTTCTGGAACACCATGCCGACGCGCCGGCGCAGCAAGGCGACGTTGACGTCCTTGTCGTAGATGTTCTTGCCTTCGAGGTTGATCTTGCCCTCGACGCGACAGATGTCGACCAGATCGTTCATCCGGTTGAAGCAGCGCAACAGCGTCGACTTGCCGCAGCCGCTAGGGCCGATGAAGGCGGTGACGCGATTCTTTGGAATCTTCATGTTGATCGACTTCAGCGCCTTCGCCTCGCCATAGTAAAGGTCGAGATTTTCGACACTGATCGCCACTTCGTCGGTGGGCGCGCTGGGCGTGCGACCCATGTCGCTGAAATCCATGGCGTGGGTTTTCTGGTTCGCGTCATTCATGTTGGGCTATCCTTGAATTTCAATTTTTTCAGTGACTTGTGACTTCGGCGGCGGGCGATCAAACGCCTTCCAGGCCGCGCATCTTTTCCCGCATGCGATTGCGCAGACGGATCGCGAACAGGTTGAGCACCACGATGATGATCACCAACAGCAACGCGGTGGCGTACACCAGCGGTCGCGCGGCTTCGACGTTGGGACTCTGGAAGCCGACGTCGTAGATATGGAAGCCCAGATGCATGAACTTGCGTTCCATGTGCAGGAACGGGAAGTTGCCATCCAGCGGCAGGCTGGGCGCCAGCTTGACCACGCCGACCAGCATCAGCGGCGCGACTTCACCGGCGGCGCGGGCGATGGCCAGAATCAGACCGGTCATCATCGCCGGGCTGGCGATCGGCAGCACCGTGCGCCACAGCGTTTCCGCCTTGGTACCGCCCAGCGCCAAACTGCCCTCGCGGATGGTGCGCGGCACCCGCGACAGGCCTTCCTCGGTGGCGACGATGACCACCGGCAAGGTCAGCAACGCCAGCGTCAACGACGCCCACAGGATGCCGGGACTGCCGAACACCGGCGCCGGGTGTGACTCCGGGAAGAACAAGGCGTCGATGTTGCCGCCCAGGAAGTACACAAAAAAGCCCAGGCCGAACACGCCGTAGACGATGGACGGCACGCCGGCCAGATTGTTGACCGAAATCCGGATCATCTGGATCAGCGGTCCCTGCTTGGCATATTCGCGCATATAAATTGCAGCCATGATGCCCAGCGGGGTGACCATCGCCGACATCAGCAGCACCATCATCACGGTGCCGAATATAGCCGGGAAGATGCCGCCTTCGGTGTTGGCTTCACGCGGATCGTCCAATACAAATTCGATTAACTTGTGGATGTAGTGGCTGGTCTTCTCGAACACGCTCATATCGTTGGGCAGGATCGCGTCCGCCATCTTGGCGAACGACACCTCGACTTCCTGACCGTCCATCGTGGTGGCGACGAAACTGTCGCGTTCGATCTGCTCGCGCAACGCCTGCAGGCGTTCTTGAATGCCGCCGAATTCGACATTCAATTCTTCACGTTTTTTCTCGAAGTCGGCTTTCGCGTCCGCAGTCAGCTTGTCCTGGATTTCCAGCTTGCGCTCGGACAAGCGTAAACGTTCAAGCTTGTAATTGATCTTGCCTATGTCATTTTTTTCGATGGACACAATCTGTTTGAACAGATCGTTGGAGCGCTCCAGACGCTTCTGCAATTCATCCCAGGCCTGCGGGCCTTCGGCGACGACATTGCCTTCCTGCTTGACCGCCTTCAGATGGCCGTAGAAATTGCCCCACTCACGCCGTTCGACTGAAATGACATCCTTGGGATAGGTGAATTCGCCCAGCATCGGCTCCGGATACCATTTGAAATCAACGCCGGAGATGTCACGATTGCCCTGCTTGAACAGGTAACGATTGGTGAATTTATCCGTGCTCTCGATGGTGTAGCCAGATTCGCGCAAACGAATCAGCGACACCTCCTCGCGATTGCGCACTTCGCCTATCAATCGTGTTTTTGTGCCGTCGCGATCGGTGAACGTGGTTTCCACTACCGGCGTCGGCCACCAGTGCACCAGGCCCTGCGCCGCCGTCAGCCATACCACGGCGTAGACCATGACCAGAGACAGTGCGACCGCCCCGGCCGTCATCCAAACCCAGGGCTCTCCGCTTTTGAACCAGTTACGCATGACGATGTGTCCTTACAGTGAGCTATATTTTTCGCGCAGACGCTGACGGATCAGTTCGGCGACGGTATTGACCGCGAAGGTAAAGGCGAACAACACCAACGCCGAGAAGAACAACAGGCGATAGTGGGTGGTGCCGACTGCTGCTTCCGGCATCTCGACGCCGATATTGGCGGACAAGGTACGGAAACCGGTGAAGATCGACAGGTCCATCACCGCGGTGTTGCCGGTGGCCATCAGCACGATCATGGTCTCGCCGACGGCGCGTCCCATGCCGACCATGATGGCGGAGAAGATGCCCGGACTGGCGGTCAGAATCACCACGTTGAACAGTGTCTGCCAAGGCGTGGCGCCCAGCGCCAATGAACCGGTGGTGAGATGCTTGGGCACGCTGAATACCGCGTCTTCGGCGATCGAGAAGATGGTGGGAATCACCGCGAAGCCCATGGCAATGCCGACCACCAGCGAGTTGCGTTGTTCGTAATCCCAGCCGAGTTCGTTGCTGATCCAGTTCGGCATGTCGCCATTGAACAAGGCGGCTTCAATCGGATGGCCGATGGCGATGGATGTCCAGATCACCAGGATGATCACCGGTATCAACAGCGCGGCTTCCCAACCCGGGCCGACGCGTTGGGTCAGATGATCGGGCAGCAAGTGCCAGAGATAGGCGGTAATCACGAAACTGAACGGCAGCAGAAAGATCGCCACCAGTGTGCCGGCCAGATTGTTGTCGACGAACGGAGCCAGCCACAGACCGGCCAGGAACCCCAGAATGACCGTCGGCAAGGCTTCCATGATTTCGATCGAGGGCTTGACCACGCCGCGCATCTTGGGCGACATGAAATAGGCGGCGAAGATCGCGCCCAATACCGCCAACGGCACGGCCACCATCATGGCGTAGAACGCGGCTTTCAAGGTGCCGAAGGTCAGCGGCGCGACGCTGAACTTGGGTTCGAAATCGGAGGTCGCGGCGGACGACTGCCAGTTGTACTCGGGCTCCTGATAGCTTTCGTACCAGACCTTCTGCCACAGGGACGAGAAGGAGATTTCCGGGAAGTCGTTTTCGATGCGCGCGCTCTGAAAGGTATTCCCCGGGCCTTCGATCAACACCGCGTTGGCGCGCGGCGCGATACCTGCGACACGAACCGGATCAGTGCCGGTGGAGCGGGTCAGCAGCAACTTGTTCGAGGTGGCGTAGTACAGGCCGATATTGCCTTTGTCATCGCCCGCGACGAAGCCTTTGCGGTAATGCTCGGGGGCGATCGTTGTGACCGCGCCGTCCATCGATTTGAAGGAGCGAATATGCGTCAGGTGATTGACGTTGTTGTCATCACGAACCTGGAACCATTGGGCAATCTCGCCGGTATTGGAACCGACGATCAGCGAAAAACCGCCGGACAGAATATTGACCGCCGTGATCTTCTGACCTTCCGGCACGACCGCCACAGTCTGCAGCAACTGCGGGCTGGATTGGTTCATCACGTCGTAATGACTGATGTAGCGTCCACCGTGCACCACGTACAAATCACGCTGTTTGACTTCCAGTATCAACTGGCTGATTTCACCTTCGACCGGCGGCAGCTCAACGCTCGTGCGCTCGCTGCTGACCTCGCCGGTCATCATGTTCTCGCTGCTTTCGAAAGCGGTCAGTACCAGACGGTTATCGTCGGTCAGCGCCACGGCGGCGGTGTTCTCGGCGTGATGCTGCATGGTCAGCAATTTCAGCGCGTGGCCGGCCGCGTCGATGACCAACGGTTCTTTGCCGACCGGATAGTCGATGCTCGGGGTGATGGTGCGGACGTCTTTTTCCGAATCTTTGGCGTCTTCCTTGAAGGTCACCTTGAAATCCTGTTGCAGGATGATCATGCGACCATCGGACAGGCCATAGGCCACCGATCGTTGCGATAGATCGCCGGCGGCAAAACTGGTCACGGTCGCGCCTTCCGGCAACGCCACCCGTTCCTCGCCCATCGCCTTGCCGTTGCGCATGTCGAAAAAGGCGACGCTGCCCTGGTTGGCGAAACGCACGCCGATTTCCGCCTGCTCCTCGGCGGTCAGATGCACCGTGGTTTCCTGCTGGACGCCGACCGCCGGGAAGCTTTCCAGCTTGTCCATGGTCGCCGGCAGGAACAGCGGCACGACCACACTGGCGAGATAAACGAAAATCAGGCTGATGGCGATGATCACGCTCAGCCCGCCAAAAGTCATGACGTGCTTGAACAGTTTGTCTTTCGCCATGCGCCGGCCGGTATAGCCGCCCGCCTTGGTGATATCCGCTTCAATCTTTTCCATGAGTCACCACGTTTGATCGCACTATTGAAATTTCGCCGGGCAATACGGACACGCAGCCACGATTGTTACAGATTGCGTGTCCGAGAAAATAACGGCTGAACCTTTCGGTTCAGCCTGATTTGACGGCATTCAAGCGAATGCCGGTTGAATTACTTCACTTGACGCAACGCGTGGAATGCCTCGATCAACTTGACCGGACGACCTTCTTCGCTGGTTTTCTTGTTCATCGCATAAATCACCGTTTCACCCTTGGGACCGCTGCCCACTTCGGTAAAGGTATAAGTGATTTCTTTGTTGACCAGATAGTCTTTGAAGTCCTTCGCATTACCGAACACATGGAAGCGTCCGTCGCGCACCACTTCGGCGTAGAAGGGGTCTGTAGGCTCAAGCTTGCCGTCATGGATCATTTCGGCTTTGGAAAGCTTGTTCAGGTCTTCGGCTTCTTTCTTCTCGATGCCGAACACCAGGGTCTCGCCGTCCGGACCTGCACCGATGCGGGTACGGGTGTAGATCAGTTCATCGACATCCATGAACGCCAGGTAATTCTTGGCGTCGGCGATCGGGTAGATGCGGCCGTTCTCATGAAAAACCAGGAAGTAATGCTGGGTAGGTGCCGTGACCGGCGCCGCGACTGGCGCACTGGCGGCGACCGGCGCGCTGGCGGCAACCGCCGGCTTGGCTTCGGCTTTGGCGGGCGTTGCGTTCTGGCTGGTCGCGCAACCGCTAAATGCAACCAGAGCCAAGGCTGCGCTCAAAGCGTAGGGCAAGCGTTTGTGCAGGGTATTTTTCATGCTCATATCTCCATCTGTATGCCGCCCGGTTCAGCGCCCCGAAGCGGGACGCCGAAACCGGACAAGGTGGCGGTATTAGTCGATACCCAGATCACGCAGGGCTTTGGCGGCCATGGCGGCGGGCATCGGCACGAAACCGTCCTTGACCACGACTTGCTGACCTTGCTTGGACAACACCAGCTTGACGAACTCGCGCTCCAACGGAGCCAGCGGCTGGTTCGGGCGCTTGTTCACATAGAAGTACAACACGCGCGCCAGCGGGTAGGTGCCATCGATGGCATGCGTCGCATCGGCTTCGACGAACGGCTCGCCGTCTTTCTTGGCCAAGGGCAGCGCGCGCACGCCGGAAGTCTTGTAGCCGATGCCGGAGTAGCCAATGGCGCCGATCTGGCCGCTCACACTCTGCACCACCGAGGCGGAACCCGGCTGCTCGGCGACGTTGCGCTTGAAGTCGCCTTTACACAGCGCCTTTTCCTTGTAGTAACCGTAGGTGCCGGACACCGAGTTACGACCGTACAGCGCGATCGGACGATTGGCCCATTCGCCGGTCATGCCGACCTGGCCCCAACGGGTGATGTCTTCCTTGCCGCCGCACTTGCGGGTGGCGGAGAAGATGGCATCGACCTGAGGAATCGACAGACCCGCGATCGGGTTGTCCTTGTTGGCATACACGGCCAGTGCATCGATGGCGGCGGGAACCGGGGTGGGCTTGTAGCCGTATTTCTTCTCGAACGCTTCGATTTCCTTGGCGTTCATCATGCGGCTCATCGGGCCGAAGTTGGCGGCGCCTTCGATCAGGGCCGGCGGCGCGGTGGAGGAACCGGCGCCTTGAATCTGGATATTGACGTTGGGGTAGTTGCGCTTGTAGAGCTCGGCCCAGAGTGTCATCAGGTTGTTCAGGGTATCCGAACCGACGCTGGTGAAGTTGCCGGAAACGCCGCTGGCCTTGGTGTAATTGGGCAGCGCGGGATCGACCTGAACGGCTTGCGCCAGAGCGCCTTGAGCGACGAAAGCGGAACCGGCAACCATGCCCAGCGCCACGATGATTTTCTTCATGTACATGTCCATAACTCCTGTATCGAGGGAAACTTTCATAGAACATCGACTGGCGTCGTGTTCATGGGAATGCATCCTATACAGGCCAGATTACAGAATCATGACAATCAGGCTACAGACCAAGCAAGCTCGCTATCAACCTCGGTTGCGTCGACCCGTGTCGACCCGTCTCTCAACCGGCCGCCAGGCGCACCGCATCGGCGATGTGATCGGCGGTGCGCCGAACCTGGGCTTCATCGCGGCCTTCCACCATGACCCGGATCAGCGGCTCGGTGCCGGAAGCGCGCAGCACTACCCGACCGGTGTCGCCCAGCTCGGCTTCCACCTCCGCCACGGCTTGCGCCACGCCGGCATGGCCGTCGGTCTTGAAGCCCTTGGCCACCCGCACATTGAGCAAGATCTGCGGATACGCCGGGCAATCTCGGGTGTATTCGGCCAAGGTACGTCCGGTACCGCGCAGCGCCGCCAGCACTTGCAACGCCGAGACGATGCCGTCGCCGGTGGTGTGCTTGTCCAGGCAGAGGATATGACCGGAGGCTTCGCCCCCCAGCAGCCAGCCGTTCTGCTGCATCAATTCCAGCACATAACGGTCACCGACCTTGGCGCGCTTGAAATCGCAACCGAGTGCTTTCAGCGCCAGTTCGGCGCCCAGATTGGTCATCAAGGTGCCGACCACGCCGCCGAGCGCCTGGCCGCTTTCCTTGCGGTATCGGGCGATCGCGTAGATCAGCTTGTCGCCATCCATGACCACGCCGCCGGCATCGCTCATCATCAGCCGATCGCCGTCGCCATCCAGCGCGATGCCGAGATCGGCGCGGTGTTTGCGCACCGCGCGCGACAGGGCGTCGGTATGGGTGGCGCCGCATTCCTTGTTGATGTTCAGGCCGTTCGGTTCGTTGCCGATGGCGATGACATCGGCGCCCAGTTCATGGAATACATGCGGGGCAATGTGATACGCGGCGCCATTGGCGCAATCGACGACGATGCGCATGCCGCGCAGGTCCATGTCGGTGGGGAAAGTGCTCTTGCAGAATTCGATGTAGCGCGCCGCCGCATCATCGACTCGCTTGACCTTGCCCAATTGCTTCGACGCCGCCGTTTTCATCGGTTGATCGAGCGCCGCCTCGATGGCCAGTTCGACCTCGTCCGGGAGTTTCGCGCCGCGCGCGGAGAAGAATTTGATGCCGTTGTCCTCATAGGGATTATGCGAGGCGGAAATCACCACGCCGGCCTGCAAACGCAGCGCTCGGGTCAGATAGGCGACCCCCGGCGTCGGCATCGGTCCGGTCAGCCGCACATCGACCCCGGCCGCCGTCAGGCCGGCTTGCAGCGCCGATTCCAGCATGTAACCGGAGATGCGCGTGTCTTTGCCGATCAGCACGGCGGGATGCTCGCCGTGCAAGGCATCATGTTCAGCCGCGACCAGCACCTTGCCGGCGGCATAACCCAGGCGCATCGCGAAATCCGGGGTAATCGGGACTTCGCCGACCTTGCCGCGCACGCCATCGGTGCCGAAATATTTTCTGCTCATGCTTAAACTCCCAATTGGTTGCTTGTCAATTCCCGCCACAAACGCAGCGCTTCCACGGTTTCCCGCACGTCGTGAACACGCACCACCGACGCGCCGCGCTGAACCGCCAGCAGCGCGGCGATGACGCTGGGCAGCAGACGATCCTCGGTAGCGCGTCCGGTGAGCGCGCCGAGAAACGACTTGCGCGAAACCCCGGCCAGTACCGGCGCCATATCGGTCAGTTGCGCGAGATTCTTGAATAGCGCCAGGTTGTGCGCCAGGGTTTTGCCGAAGCCGAAGCCGGGATCGATCAATATCCGCCGCCGGGCTATGCCCGCCGTCTGCGCGGCGCTCAGCCGCTGGCGCAGATAAGCCGCCACTTCCTCCACGACTTGCGCGTAGACCGGATCGACCTGCATGGTTTGCGGCATGCCCCGCATATGCATCAGGCAAAGGCCGCAATTGGCACCGGCCACCGTCCGCAAAGCCCCTGGCGCTTCCAGACCGCGCACATCGTTGATCATGTCGACGCCGGCCGCCAGCGCGGCGGTCATGACTTCCGGCTTCATGGTATCGACCGACAAGGCAACGTCAGCGTTGCGCAGACCTTCAATCACCGGGGTCACACGGGCGATTTCCGCCTCGGCACTCACTGGCGCACTGCCGGGACGTGTCGATTCGCCACCGATGTCGAGTAGATCGGCACCCTCGGCCTTCAATTTCAGGCCGTGTTCAATCGCGCGTTCAGCCGAGAAATACTGCCCGCCATCGGAAAACGAATCCGGGGTGACGTTGACGATGCCCATCACCAGCGGCTGCGCCAGATCGAATTCAAAACGACCGCAGCTAAACAAGGCCATGTAGGAACGGATAGTGGTGGGTTGAACGGAAAAACGATCAGGGGCGGCCAAAGCCGCCCCTGATCTTCAGATCGCTGGAAACCCGATCAAGCTTCTTCCGCCGGGGTCGCGGTGGGCTCCGGCGCTTGTCCGCTGGGCGGAGGATTGTTGGCGCTGCTGACCGGCGGCGTCACCGGCTTCGGCGGATGCGGTTCCTGACCGGCCATGATCGCGTCGATTTGCTCGGCGTCGATGGTTTCCCATTCCAGCAAGGCGCGGGTCATGCGTTCAACCTTGTCGCGATTGTCTTCCAGTGTCTTGCGCGCCAGCGCATATTGCTGGTCGATGATGCGGCGAACTTCCTCGTCCACCTTGCGCATGGTCTCTTCCGACATGCTCTTGTGGGTGGTGACCGAGCGACCCAGGAAAATCTCGCCTTCCTCTTCGCCATAGACCATCGGGCCCAGCGCATCGGACATGCCCCACTGGGTCACCATTCGACGCGCCAGATCGGTGGCGCGCTGGAAGTCGTTGGAAGCGCCGGTGGTCATCTGGTTCATGAACAGTTCTTCGGCAATCCGACCGCCGAACAGCACGGCGATGGTCGACATCAGACGTGTGCGATCCTGGCTGTAGCGATCTTCCGTCGGCAACTGCATGGTGACGCCCAGCGCGCGACCGCGCGGAATGATGGTGACCTTGTGCACCGGGTCGGTCTTCGGCATCAACTTGGCGACCACGGCATGGCCGGACTCGTGATAGGCGGTGTTCTTGCGCTCTTCCTCGGGCATGATCATCGAGCGGCGTTCGGCGCCCATCATGATCTTGTCCTTGGCGCGCTCGAAGTCTTCCATGTCGACCACGCGCTTGTTGGAGCGGGCGGCGAACAAGGCGGCCTCATTGACCAGATTGGCCAGATCGGCGCCGGAGAAACCGGGCGTGCCGCGGGCGATGATGTCGGCCTTGACGTCCTGCGACATCGGCACCTTGCGCATGTGCACCAGCAGGATTTGTTCGCGACCACGAATGTCCGGCAACGGAACGACGACCTGACGGTCGAAACGGCCCGGACGCAGCAGCGCCGGATCCAGCACGTCGGGACGGTTGGTGGCGGCGATGACGATGACGCCGACGGTGGCTTCGAAACCATCCATTTCCACCAGCAACTGGTTCAAGGTCTGCTCGCGTTCGTCATTGCCGCCGCCCATGCCGGCGCCACGTTGACGACCGACGGCGTCGATCTCGTCAATGAAGATGATGCACGGCGATTGCTTCTTGGCCTGCTCGAACATGTCGCGCACCCGCGCCGCGCCGACACCGACGAACATTTCGACGAAATCGGAGCCGGAAATCGAGAAGAACGGGACTTTCGCCTCACCGGCGATGGATTTCGCCAACAAGGTCTTGCCGGTACCCGGCGAGCCGACCATCAGCACGCCGCGCGGAATGCGGCCGCCGAGTTTCTGGAAGCGTGACGGATCGCGCAGGAACTCGACCAATTCGCCGACTTCTTCCTTGGCTTCGTCACAACCGGCAACATCGGCGAAAGTCACCAGATTGCTGTCCTGATCGAGCAACCGCGCCTTGCTCTTGCCGAACGAGAACGCGCCGCCCTTGCCGCCGCCCTGCATCTGGCGCATGAAGAACACCCAAACGCCGATCAGCAGCAACATCGGGAACCACGATACGAAGATGCTCATCAGCATCGAAGGTTGCTCTTCCGGCTTGGCTTCAACCTGCACGCCGGCCTTGAGCAGGTCGGACACCAGCCACGGATCGGACGGCGAGTAAGTGGTGAAGCGCCGGCCATCGACGCCGACGCCGCGCAGCACGTGGTTTTCGATGGTGACCTTGGCTACCTGCCCTTGCCGCACCTGCTCGATGAAGGTCGAATAGTCGATCTGCGACTGCACGGTTTGACGCGTGTTGAACTGGTTGAACACGGTCATCAGCACCAGCGCGATAATCAGCCAGATACCGACATTCTTGAAAAGATTATTCAATTTGACTCCTTTACGACACAACTGCCGCTGCAAGGGGGAAGTTAGACGAATTCCGGCTGATGTTCAATCGACTCCGCCGACTTCAATCCCCGGCCCAGCAAATACACTTCGCGGCTGCTATCGCGCGAGGCTTTCGGTTTACGCACCAGCACGGTCTTGAAAACCGCCCGCATCTGTTTCATGAAATCCTCGAATCCCGCGCCCTGAAATACCTTGACCAGAAATACCCCGTCTGGTTTCAACCAGTTTGCGGAAAATTCCAGCGCCAGTTCGGCCAGGTAATAAATACGAGCCTGATCCGACACAATCACACCAGTGATATTGGGGGCCATATCGCTCAATACAAGGTCGGCCTTGTCACCGCGCAGGCGCTGCACCAATTCGGTCAATGTAGCCTGTTCGGTGAAGTCGCCGAGCAGGAACTCCACGCCGTTCAGACCGACCATTTCCAGCAGGTCGATGCCGACGATGCGCCCTTGGCCCTTCATCCGTTCCAGCGCCACTTGGCACCAGCCGCCCGGGGCGCAGCCCAGGTCGACCAGCGCCACGCCCGGTCGCAGCAGACGGTCGCGGTCGTCGATTTCCATCAATTTGTAGGCCGAGCGTGAACGATAGCCCTGCTCGACAGACTGCTTGACGTAGAAATCGTTGACGTGGCGTTGGTGCCAGACACGACTTTTGGCTTGGCGTTTCACTGAGTACACCTCATGGACTACTATCCACCCCTTTTACCGCAGCTTAGACAGGAAGCCGAATGCTCGAATTAACCGTGGAACAACGCAAATATCTCAAGGCTCAGGCGCATGCCTTGAAACCCGTGGTGATGATCGGCGCGCAAGGACTCAGCGCGGCCGTGTTGAAGGAAGCCGAAGGCGCCCTGGCCGCGCATGAATTGATCAAGATACGCGTTCTGGGCCACGAGCGCGATGTTCGTGAGGACTATCTGGGGCAACTCTGCGCAAGTCTGAACGCCGCCCCGGTACTGCACATCGGCAAATTGTTGTTGATTTATCGCCCGGCGACCAAGCCGAGATTGCTGCTACCTTGAATGGTGTTTGGCGACCAGCGCCAGTCCGAGCAGGCTCTGAATCAAATAAACCACACTGGACACGCCATGCCAGGTGGCGAAGCGGTCTCTGAACAGGCTTTGCATGACGTCCTTGGGCAACGCCGCTTCCTTGAGCTGCGCCATGATCGGCTGTATGCCGAACTGCCCCGCCAGCGTCAGCAGCAGCATCAGCAGGACGATCCAGAAATACGCCTGCTTCAGCGCGCCGCCGCCAAACCGGACAAAACGAAACAACAGCAACCAGATCGCGCAAACGATGCCGATCCAGGCGATGCCGGTGAACATCTTGCCGGCCAGCATGCCGGCCAGCATACGATTGTCGAGGTTGTAGAACAGCATCGGCGCCGCCAGATAGCCGATGGCCCACAAGCCGCCGACCCACAGCGTCAACGCCCAGGCCGCGAGAAGATCGGGCAGGCGTTGCACGTCAGATGTAATGCACGTCGACGATTTCGTAGTGCCGCAAACCGCCCGGCGCATGGACATCGGCGACATCGCCGGCATATTTGCCGATCAACGCGCGGGCTATGGGCGAACTGACGGAAATCTTGCCCGCCTTGATGTCGGCCTCATCGTCGCCGACGATCTGATAGCGCACTTCGTCGCCGGTTTCGGCATCGACCAGTTCGACGGTGGCGGCGAACACCACCCGCCCTTCAACATCGAGATGGCGCGGATCGATAATCTGCGCATTGGCCAGCTTGCCTTCCAGATCCTTGATACGCCCCTCGATGAAGCCCTGCTTTTCCTTGGCGGCGTCGTATTCGGCGTTTTCCGACAGATCGCCATGCGAGCGCGCCTCGGCGATCGCCGCGATCACGCCGGGCCGCTCGACGCTCTTCAGGCGTTGCAATTCATTGCGCAGTTTCTCCGCGCCGACGACCGTCAGTGGGACTTTGATCATTTTCTTTACCTCGAATCAGTGCAGACGGGTATGCAGTTCCTGCAGAGAATACACGGTGATCTCCCGTCGTTCCTGCATGCCCAGACAAGCGGCCTTGCCGCCGGCCAGCGTCGTGAAATAGGGAATGTTCTGGCTTAACGCGGCGGCGCGTATGGCGAAGGAGTCCTTTACCGCGCGTTTGTCCTCGACGACATTGATGATCAACTGAATTTCCTTGTTCTTGATCATGTCGACAATGTGCGGTCGACCTTCCGCCACCTTGTTGACCCGCGTAACCGGCACGCCGACCTCTTCGATAGCTGACGCGGTTCCGCGCGTGGCGAACAATTTGAAGCCGAGTTCGTGCAGTCTCGTGCCGATTTCGGCGACCTGCGGATGCTCGGGATTGCGCACCGAGACAAATACGTTGCCCTGGCGCGGCAATTTGACACTGGCGGCATACTGCGATTTCAGGAAAGCTTCACCGAAACTCTCGCCGACGCCCATGACTTCACCAGTCGATTTCATTTCCGGGCCGAGCAACGAGTCAACGCCGGGAAACTTGCGGAACGGAAACACCGCTTCCTTGACCGAGAAATACGGCGGCACGATTTCCTTGACCGCGCCTTGCGATTGCAAGGATTGCCCGACCATGCAACGCGCCGCGATCTTGGCCAGCGGCCGGCCGGTCGCCTTGGACACATAGGGCACCGTGCGCGAAGCACGCGGATTAACTTCCAGCACATAGACCACCGCCGCGTCGCCCTGGCCCTTGATGGCGAACTGCACATTCATCAAGCCGACCACGCCCAGGGCTTTGGCCATCGCCACGGTCTGCTCGCGCAGCACGGCCTGGATCGCCGGCGACAAGCTGTACGGCGGCAGAGAGCAGGCCGAGTCGCCGGAGTGCACACCAGCCTGCTCGATGTGTTCCATGATGCCGCCCAGCAGCACCTCATGACCGTCACACAGCGCATCCACGTCGACTTCGATGGCATCGTTCAAAAAACGGTCCAGCAGCACCGGGGAGTCGTTGGACACCTTCACCGCCTCGCGCATGTAACGTTGCAAGTCGGCTTCCTCGCGGACGATTTCCATCGCCCGGCCACCCAGCACATAAGACGGCCGCACCACCAGCGGATAGCCGATTTCGGCGGCCAGCCGCAGCGCTTCGTCTTCGGCGCGGGCGGTGCGGTTCGGCGGTTGCAACAAGCCGAGTTCGTGGATCATCTGCTGGAAGCGTTCCCGGTCTTCGGCGCGATCGATGGCATCCGGCGTGGTACCGACGATCGGCACGCCGAACTTCTCCAGATCACGCGCCAGCTTCAACGGCGTCTGACCGCCATACTGCACGATGACGCCGACCGGTTGTTCGATGCGCACGATTTCCAGGACATCCTCCAGCGTCAACGGCTCGAAATAAAGCCGATCGGAGGTGTCGTAATCGGTGGACACGGTTTCCGGGTTGCAGTTGACCATGATGGTTTCATAACCATCCTCGCGCATCGCCAGCGCCGCATGGACGCAGCAATAATCGAATTCGATGCCTTGTCCGATGCGATTCGGACCGCCACCCAGCACCATGATCTTCTTGCGATCCGTGGGCAGCGACTCGCATTCCTCCTCATAGGTCGAATAGAGATAGGCGGTTGACGTGGCGAATTCGGCGGCGCAGGTATCCACCCGCTTGTACACCGGATGCACCGCCAGTTCCCAGCGCCGGGCGCGTATCGTGTGCTGATCGCTGCCCAACAGCCGTGCCAGGCGACGGTCCGAAAAACCGTTGCGCTTCAGCGCGAACAGCTCATCGCGCGTCAATCCCGTCAGGTCGCGGCCCTTCAGCGCCTGCTCCTGATTGACCAGATCCTCGATCTGGGCGAGGAACCAGGGATCGATCTTGCTGATCCGCTGCACCTCCGCGAAGGTCATGCCGATACGGAATGCATCGGCGACGAACCATAGTCGCTCGGCGCCCGGGTTGCCCATTTCAGCCTTGATTTCATCCTCGTCGATGGATTTCTCATCGAGCCCATCGACGCCGGTTTCGAGACCGCGCAGCGCCTTTTGCAAGGATTCCTGCATGGTCCGGCCGATCGCCATGACTTCGCCGACGGACTTCATCTGGGTGGTCAGTCGGTCATTGGCCTGCGGGAATTTCTCGAAGGCGAAGCGCGGCACCTTGGTCACCACATAGTCGATCGATGGCTCGAAAGATGCGGGGGTCGCTCCACCGGTGATCTCGTTCTT
Organism: Betaproteobacteria bacterium; assembly: GCA_020061585.1. Lineage (GTDB taxonomy): Bacteria > Pseudomonadota > Gammaproteobacteria > Burkholderiales > Thiobacillaceae > PFJX01. Next base: position 21,058 of record JAGUXX010000295.1, read on the forward strand.
CAATTCATCCAGCGTGTAACCAACCGCCAGTTTGGCCGCCACCTTGGCGATCGGAAAACCAGTCGCCTTCGAAGCCAGCGCGGAGGATCGCGAAACCCGCGGATTCATTTCGATGACGACAATGCGGCCGTCAGCGGGATTGATCGCGAATTGCACATTCGAACCGCCGGTATCGACGCCGATTTCGCGCAGCACGGCAATCGAAGCGTTGCGCAGCAACTGGTATTCGCGGTCGGTGAGGGTCTGCGCCGGCGCCACGGTGATCGAGTCGCCAGTATGCACGCCCATCGGATCGAGGTTCTCGATGGAACAGATGATGATGCAGTTGTCGGCGCGATCGCGCACCACCTCCATCTCGAACTCTTTCCAGCCGATCAACGATTCTTCGATCAACAATTCACGGGTCGGCGAAGCTTCCAGGCCGCCCTCGCAAATCGTCAGAAACTCTTCCATGTTGTAGGCGATGCCGCCACCGCTGCCACCCATCGTGAACGACGGACGAATGATGGTCGGAAAGCCGATACCGGCCTGAATCTGGATCGCCTCTTCCAAGCTGTGGGCCAAAGACGAGCGCGGATTGGCCAGACCGATACGCGCCATCGCCTGTTTGAATTTCTCGCGATCCTCGGCTTTGTCAATCGCTTCGCGCGACGCGCCGATCAACTCGACGCCATACTTTTCCAGTACGCCGAACTTGGCCAGATCGAGCGCGCAATTCAGCGCGGTCTGACCGCCCATGGTCGGCAGTATCGCATCCGGACGCTCCTTTTCGAGGATCCGTTCCACCGTTTGCCAATTGATCGGTTCGATATAGGTCGCGTCGGCCATTTCCGGATCGGTCATGATCGTCGCCGGGTTTGAGTTAACCAGAATGACGCGATAACCCTCTTCCTTCAGCGCCTTGCAAGCCTGAGCGCCGGAGTAATCGAACTCGCAGGCCTGACCGATGACGATCGGGCCGGCGCCGATGATGAGTACAGTCTTGATATCGGAACGTTTAGGCATTGGGTGCGCCGTTTTCCTGCATTAGTTTGATGAAACGATCGAACAGGTAAGCAACGTCATGCGGCCCCGGACTGGCTTCCGGGTGCCCCTGGAAACTGAAGGCCGGAACGTCAGTGCGCTCGATGCCCTGCAATGATCCATCAAACAGTGAAACATGGGTAACCCGCAGGTTCGCCGGCAGACTGTCGGTATCCACCGCAAAACCGTGATTCTGGCTGGTGATCATCACGCGCTTGCTGTCCAGATCCTGAACCGGATGATTGCCACCATGATGACCAAACTTCATCTTGACCGTGCGCGCGCCGGAAGCCAGCCCCAGAAGCTGATGGCCCAGGCAAATGCCGTAGGTGGGAATACGCGCCGCCAGCAATTCCTGGATGGCGCGTATGGCGTAGTCACACGGCTCCGGATCGCCGGGTCCGTTGGACAGAAACACGCCATCCGGCTTCAGCGCCAGGACTTCCGCCGCCGACGTCCGCGCCGGGACGACGGTGACTTTGCAACCCCGACTGGTCAGCATCCGCAGAATGTTGCGCTTGATGCCAAAATCATAGGCCACCACATTGAACCGCTCAGCCGCCGGCTCCGCAAAGCCCTTGCCCAAAGCCCACTCGCCCTCCCGCCACTCCGCCGATGCGGCGCAGGACACCACCTTGGCGAGATCCTGACCGCTCATGCTCGGACACGCGCGCGCGCGCTCCAGCGCTATCGCCGGATCCACATCGCCAACGGCGATACAGCCGTTCTGGGCGCCCTTTTCCCGCAGCAGTCGCGTCAATTTACGGGTATCGATACCGGCAATGCCGACCACCTTGTTGGCCTTCATGTAACCGGAAAGTGAGTCGGTCATGCGGAAATTGCTCGCCATTAATGGCAGGTCGCGAATGATCAGTCCGGATGCATGCACACGCGAGGATTCGGCATCCTCGGCGTTGGTGCCGACGTTGCCGATATGCGGGTAAGTCAGCGTAACGATCTGACGGCAATAAGACGGATCGGTCAGGATTTCCTGATAGCCGGTCATTGAAGTGTTGAATACCACTTCACCTACGCCATAACCCTCGGCGCCAATGCCGATGCCACGGAAAACCGTAGCATCGGCCAATACCAGAATTGCAGGCACGAACGCAGACAAGATAACCCCTGGTTCAGATGTGACAAGCGGGACGGACTTGCGTCCATCCCGCTCGATTGAAAAGTGTTTGCAATTATACGTTTACGCGGCGCGGCGCTCAAGCTCTTCCATTGAAGAGCATTTACGCCCCGCACAAAAGCCAACGCCCCGCTGTGCGGGGCGTTGAAGAGGGGAGTCTGGCGATGACCTACTTTCGCGGGCGAGATGCCTACTATCATTGGCGCTGGGGCGTTTCACGGTCCTGTTCGGAATG
>JAGUXX010000186.1 GCA_020061585.1 Betaproteobacteria bacterium
GAACAGCGTCTGGAACAGGCTGAAAGGAACATCAAATGGGAAATCCGGGACCGCGAACGCGTGGCGGCCATGCACCGCCCCGGCGACATGAAACACCCGGGCGATGGCTGGCGTCGTTGACCGACAGGGGATTGAAGCCGCCTGGAACGATCCAATAGCCCGCAGGGTGCGCCAAGCGCGGCATTGCGCAACAATTGGCGCGCGCGGCGCGGCCTACGAAAAATAGGTAGCATGAGTTCCGTGCGGTACAAACCGAACGCCCGGAGCAACACCATGCACAAAACGCACACATATCATCGGCGCAACCTCATCGACGGCCTGCGCGTCCATGCCGTGCTGGCGATGTGGTTGATCGGCTGCGGCGTCCAGGCGGCCGCGGCGGGGCCCGTGACGCCTGTGCATAAGGCCTCGTTGCGATTTGCCCCGTTGCCCATGGAAAACCGCGAAGCCACCGTCAAGGCCTTCAACCCGCTGGTCACCCACCTCGAAAAAATACTCGCCCGGCCCGTCACCCTGGTTTATCTGGACAGCTACGCCGGCATCGTCGACGCCTTCACGGACAACCACCTGGATCTGGTGTTTTTCGGCCCGCTGCCCTACGTGATGATGCGCCAGAAGAACAAGGCGACCGAACCGCTGGTGTTCTTCAAGGAGCCGGACGGAACGGTCAGTTATCGCTGCGTGCTGCTCGGATTTGCCGATGACCAGCAGCGCATGTCGAATCTGCGGGGAAAGCGCTTCGGACTCACCCAAAGACTGTCGACCTGCGGTTACCTGGCCACGGATGCCTTATTGCGCAATCAGGCCGGCGTGTCCCTCGGCAAGACAGATTACCGCTACCTGGGTTCGCACGAAAACGTCATTCGGGCGGTGGTCAGCGGCAGAGTCGACATCGGCGCGGTCAAGGAAGAATTTGCGCTCAAGTTCGCCACCCTGGGCATCGACATCCTGGCCCGATCCAGTCCGGTTCCCGGGGTCGGGCTGGCGGGCAACGGCAATACGCTGGACAAGGCAACGCTGGACAAGCTTCGCGGCTTGCTGCTGGCCACCCCCAAAACCACCTACCAGCATTGGGGCGGCAGCATCCGTTATGGCATGGCGCCAGCCAAGGATAGCGACTTCGACAGCCTGCGCGCCTTGGGTGATGTCGATGCCATCCCACCGGAGCCCGTCCCGCGCGCGACTTTGCAGCCATGAACCCGAAGCCATGACTTTGCAGCGGTTTCCCCGACTGCCCATACTCGGCTTGGCGCTGGCCGGTTTGGCGTTGCTCATCCTGGTTTGGAGTTATCTGCACCGCCAATACCAGGAAGAATCCCGGCATCTGGCCAATCAGCAACTGATCGCGCTGGATGTCGCTTACCGCGCAAGTATCGAAACGTACCGACTGGATGTGGAAACCCGTTTCCGCACCCAACTGGACCGCCCCGAAGTGCTGGATCTGGTGGCGCGGGCGCTGGATACGCCCGAAAGCGACATGCCGCCATTGCGCGGTCGGCTGTTTCGTTTGCTGTTCGACATGTATGAAGAAATGCAACGGACCGATTTGCGCCAGTTCCAGTTTCATCTGGCGGACGATCGCGCCTTGCTGCGCTTTCATTTGCCGGAGTTGGCGGGCGATCCGCTGTTTGCGGCGCGGCCTTCGCTGCGCATCGCCAATACCGAACGTCGCCCGGTGTCCGGGCTGGAGATAGGCCGTACCCTGCCCGGTTTTCGCTATGTATTTCCACTTGCCCGCGCTGGCCGTCATCTCGGCAGCGTTGAGCTGTCCCTGCCATTCGAGCGCATCCACCAGAACCTGATGCATTTGCTGAAGGACGGCGACTATGCCCTGTTGCTGCGCCGGGAGGGCATGGAACAGCGGATTGCCGCCGATCACCGCGAGAAATACGCCGAGTCGCCATTGCATCCGGGGTTTTGGGTCGAAAACCCGACCATTTCGCGGGTCACGCGCAATTTCGTGCAATCGACGATGGTGAGCGATCTCAACCCCGTCCTGCGCCGCAATCCAGACATACAGCAGCGGATGAGCGCCGGAGCCACCTTTGCCGAGCCCATCCTGCATCAGGGCCGGGGCTATGTCGCGGCGTTTCTGGCGGTGCCGGATCTGACCGGCCGGCACATTGCCTACGTGGTTTCCTATGTCAGCGTACCGGCATTGACCACGCTGCAACAAACCAAGACGCGCAGCCTCATGCTGGCGGTTTTGCTGTTGTCGGCCATCGTCCTGGCGGTCTGGATGTTGCTGCGCAGTCGCGAACACTTGCGCGGCGAAGTCGTGGAGCGCAAGGCGGCCGAGGCGGCGGCGGAAAACGCCAATCTGGCAAAAAGCGAGTTTCTGGCCAACATGAGCCATGAAATCCGCACGCCGATGAACGCCATCATCGGCTTGTCGGAGCTGGGGCTGGGACTGCCCGATCTGCCGCCGAAACTGCGCGATTACCTGAGCAAAATCCAGACCTCGTCCAAGGCATTGCTCTCCCTGATCAACGACATACTCGATTATTCGAAGATCGAGGCCAACCGACTGGAACTCGAAACAACGGTATTCCGCCTGGAAGAACTGCTGGACAACGTGGCCGACCTGTTCAATGTCAGGGCGGAACAGAAAGGGCTGGAACTGGTATTCGAAATTGCCCCGGATGTACCGCCGCTACTGCGTGGCGATGCGCTGCGCCTGGGTCAAGTGTTGAACAATCTGGTCGGCAATGCCGTCAAGTTCACCGATGTCGGGCATGTCCATGTCAAGGTGACGCGGCTGCCGAGTCAAACCCCGGAAGGTGTGGTGGCCTTGCATTTTTCCGTGCGCGACACCGGCATCGGCATGGATGAATCGCAGCGGGAGCGACTGTTTCAGCCCTTCGTCCAGGCCGATGGCTCGATCACCCGCCGTTATGGCGGCACGGGCCTGGGGTTGATCATCTGCAAACGTCTCATTGCCAGGATGGGCGGCGAGATTCAGCTCGAAAGCGCGCCGGAACAGGGGAGTTGCTTCGCCTTCACCCTTGAATTGCCCTGGGTCGCTGGCGCACGCATCGAACGTTCGCCCGAGAACTTGCGTGGCTTGCGGGTGCTGGTGGTCGATGACCTGGACATCTCAAGACTGGTTCTGGTCGAGATTTTGCGCAACTGGGGCTTTCAGGTCACCCAGGCCGCGAACGGCGTCGAGGCGCTGGAACGGCTGCGCCAAGCCGCCGCCGCGCTTGAAACCGCGTACGAATTGATTCTGCTCGACTGGAAAATGCCCGGGATGAATGGCGTCGAGGTCGCGCAGGCTATACAGCATATGGCGTCGAACCGCTTACTACCCAGGTTGCCGGTGGTCATGATGGTGACCGCGTACAGCAAAGAGTACTTGCTCAATGAAGCGCGCGGCGTGCATATCGACACGGTATTGACCAAACCGGTGAATGCCTCCGGTCTGTTCGACGCCATCATGGACGTCCAGGGCGGCAAGCCCGAGACCGTCCGCGACACCAGCGTTGTCGACCCGCCGACCCAACTGCTTGCCGGGACGCATATCCTGCTGGTTGAGGACAACGATATCAACCAGACCGTCGGATACGATCTGCTGGAACGCTTGGGCAGCGTCGTGACGCTGGCCGGCAATGGTCGCGAGGCGCTGGACTGTCTGGCCCGGGACGAATTCGACGCCGTGCTGATGGATCTACAGATGCCGGTCATGGATGGCTTCGAGACGACCCGGCTGATCCGGGCAAACCCTCGCTGGGCCGATCTGCCGGTGATTGCGATGACCGCGGCCGCCTCGCCGAGAGACCGGGATGCCTGTCAGGAAGCGGGGATGAACGATTTCATCGGCAAGCCGGTACTGGTCGATGCGCTGATCCGCGTTTTGTCGCAATGGATCAAGCCGCGTGAACCCTGCGCTAAAACGGCGCCTTCGATGGTCGACGCGGCCTGCCCCATTCAGCGACCAGAACGGGCCTTCCCCAAGGATTTGCCGGGAATCGCCGTCGACCAGGCCATGCGGATGCTCAACGGCGATCAGGCGATGCTGCGGCATCTGATCGTTCGTTTCTGTGAGCAATTCGCCGATAGCCGCGCCGAACTGGACACCCGCCTGGCGGCCAGGGACTTCACCGCCGCCGCCGCCATGTTGCACCGGATCAAGGGGGCGGCCGGCAATCTGGCCGCCGTCCGACTGCGGCGGGCAGCGGAGGCGGTGGAGGCGGAGGTACAGGATATACATGCATCCGACAAGCTCCTCAGCCTGGATGAGTTTTTTCAGGCGCTGGATGAAGTGTTGAGCGCCCAGGCCCGACTGCGCGAAACCGAGACCGCGCCGGAGGCGGCATCCAACTGCGCGAAATGCGATTGGCAGCGTGCCGGCGCCATCTTCCAGAGCTTGCGGGAATTGCTCGATGCCAACGAATATGTCCCACCTGAACTGCTGTCCGACTTGAGCCGTTGCCTGGCCTGCCAGTCCGTCCAGACCCAATTGCAGCGCCTTGCGCAGTTCGTCGAGGCCGCCGATTACCCGCAAGCGTTGGTGGTCATGAACGATATTGTCTGTGGCGAGGGTCAGCCATTGAGGCGTTGATGTCCAAAACGTTGGATGGCAATACACTGACCCCGCAAAAAAGCACTCTGCACCACGTCCAATCAAGGAATTCAGGATCATGCTGGATAGAAAACCGGACAAACCTGTCGTTCTGATCGTCGACGACACCCCGACCAATATCCACGTTCTGGCCGAGGCACTGCGGGCGCACTATCGTGTCCAGGTTGCCGGCAGCGGCTTGCTGGCGTTCGACGTCATCGCTCGACAGGGACCGCCCGACCTGATCCTGCTCGACGTGATGATGCCCGGCATGGATGGTTACGAGCTCTGTCGACGGTTGAAGCAAGACCCAGGTACCCAGGGCGTGCCGGTGATTTTCATTACCGCCAAAAGCGATACGCAAGACGAGGAACGCGGCCTGAATCTGGGCGCGGCGGATTATGTGACCAAACCCTTTCATCTCCCCATCGTGCTGGCGCGCATCCGCAATCACATCCAGTTCAAACGCCAGTCCGACCTGCTCGAATCGCTGGCATGGCTTGATGGTCTGACCAATATCCCGAATCGCCGTCGATTCGACGAAGACCTGGAGACGGAATGGAAACGCGCACAGCGCACCGCCAAGTCGCTTGCTCTGGTCATGTTCGACATTGATTATTTCAAACCCTACAACGACCAGCATGGTCATGGCGCCGGCGATGCCTGTCTGCGGCAGGTGGCCAACGCCCTGCGGAACGGCGTGAGCCGGCCGAGCGATTTGCTGGCGCGCTACGGCGGCGAGGAGTTCGTCGCCCTGCTGCCGGACACCGACCCGAAGGGCGCGCGGATCATCGCCGAACGCTTGCGTGGCCAGGTGGAGTCGCTGCGCATCCCGCATGGATATTCTGACGCATCCCCTTGGGTCACCATCAGTGTCGGTGTCGCATGCTCGGCGCCCCAGCCCGACACCACCGCCACCAGCCTGCTAGAAACGGCGGATCGTCAGCTCTACGCCGCCAAAAGCGCTGGCCGCAACCGGATCTGTTGCAGCGCCTGATTTCCCGCCAGCGCGCGACATCACGACCTATGGCGGATGGCCGGCCTGGCTGACGGCCTGACGCGACTCAGAGGGGAACCCGCGCGATGGAAGCCGGCGGCGCCAGCGCCGCCCAGTTTTCCGGGTAATGGCCTTGCGCCACGCGCACCGGAAAGCTCGACCAGTCGTAATCGACGGCGCGGTCCACCAGACCGTACAACACCGGTTCGTAATGAATGAAATCCAGATGCGCGCGGGCCTGCAAAGCCCCAACCAGAGCGCGATGCTCCAAGTCGGCCGACGAAATGTCGCACGACTCGGTCGTCAGTTGGCAGTCATCGCAGAACCCGCTGC
>JAGUXX010000247.1 GCA_020061585.1 Betaproteobacteria bacterium
CTTGCATCTGGACTTTCTTCTTGGTTGTCATGATTTTGGCCTGCCTTGCACTCTAATTTCTGAAGGGCAGGTGTCTCAGGGGATATTGGCACGGGGGGCCGGCGGTCTGAGACAGCTCAGTTGCGGCCCCGTTGATCTTCGTCAGCGGCTTACGCTTGTCGCGGTCGTCGGGATGCGACCCAGTTTGTTGGAACACTAGCTTGTTGGCGATCGCCTCTATGCAGGCGGCAACCGCCACTACACAAAAGACACCGTGAAGGAACGACGCCTCAGTGTTGCGGGTCTGCATCGCCAACTTGAGGCTGTCGAACTCGCGTAGCGCCTTTTCGTAGTGCAATAGCGCGAACGACAACTCGATACGTGGCAGCCTGGCTATATCGTGGGTGAGACGGCCGTAGCGCGTAAGCAACGGCGCGGCGTATTCCAACGGCGTCTCCAGCGGCGTGCGGTTGCGATGATGCTGTGTCGCTGTCGCCAGGATCTTCTCGTTCTCGATGAATATCGCATCCAGCAGCGCCGCCAGATGCGCGATGTCTAGCGCTGCCTCGCACGGCCCGTTGATGTATTCATTGTGGTATGTCCGCACCATGTCCGCCAGCGGATCGAAGTCCACATGCGTCGAACGCGGACTGCTGTACCGGTCAACGATCACTAGTTCGCCGAAGGCACGCTGGTAGCTGCCGTTGCCATCGATGTAGACGTACTGCGTCCCGAGCGCTGCGAACGGGTGCATGCCGATGTATAACGGGTCATTGAAGTACATCATCCAATGGGCACGCGGATTGGCGATGCCTTCGACGATCACCTTGCTGTCCGTCGACATCCCGGCGTCCACACCCCCTCCCATCAGCGCAGAGAGTAGACGGCCACCACCCTCGTCCGGCCGGATGTTCTGCATCATGCGACCGTTGGCGAACACAGCGAACTCCTCCACCTCGGTGCAGTGCGCCTCGACTCGTTCAACATCGACAGCCAAGAATGGATACGACTTGATCGGTACCCACACGTCTCGATACCTCTGCAGCACATGCTCAATCCGCAACCAGTCTGGAGCATCAGTAGATGGCAGGATTTCGCCATTGACCCCTTCGAACCGCTGCATACCCCACCTCCATCGTCGCTCTTGATGACCAGAAAATGTAGATGATTTCCACAGCCGCGTCCGATCGGCACGCTGGCTGCTGGAGCTAGCAAGCGTAGGGCGAATGAGCCGAAGGCAAAATCCGCCGTATGTAAACGGACATTCGGTGGAAGGCGCTTCGCTTTTCCACTCAACACAGGTTGTTTCCTTGACTGTCGGCTCAGGCCGACTTTTGGACATACACCACAATTATCCAAGCGGCGGTTTCAATTTCAGAGCATCCCTTTATGCAACGCGCTCAAGCCGCGTGCGAATGACTGTATTCCTCGCAATCAGCGGATAAAGCGGTCTTACCCAAGCCCAGGCAGCAGAACCACCAGCCCGCTGGTGAAAATTTCGACCGCGACGGCGGCCAGCAACAAACCCATCAGGCGGGTGGCGATGTTCACCCCGGTCTCGCCCAGCCAGTTACTCACCGGGGTCGCCAGCCGCAGCATCAGCCAGGCGCCGCCGGCTACCAGCAGGCAGCAGAACACGATCAGCCCCAGATGCGCCGGCGACAGGCGCTCCGTGGCGTAGACGATGGTGGTGGAAATCGCCCCGGGCCCGGCCAGCAGGGGAATAGCCAGCGGCACGACGGCGATGTTGTCCTTGTTCCGCGCCTCCATCGCCTCCTCCGGCGTCTGCCTTTGTCGGGTGGGCGCGGCATGCATCATGGAAACCGCCATCAGCATGATCAGGATCGCGCCGCCCACCTTGAACGAAGCGATGGTGATGCCGAACAGCGCCAGGAGGGGCTGGCCGAGCAGCGCCGCCAGAGACAGCACCACGGCGACGGAAATGCTCGCCATCCGCGCGATCTGCATCTTCTCGGCTTGGCTGTTGTTCGCCGTCATGCTGACGAACAGCGGCAGCGCGCTGATCGGGTTGACGATGACCACAAGGGCCACGAAGAACTTGATGTAATCGGCCCAGTGCAGCATGTCCATGCGTTCTCCAGTTCGGTCGATGCGCAGCAACCCGGCAGCGAGACGCCCCGGCGGAACGTCAATTTACTCGCGCGCGGCACGGGTGTGACTGGAATTCCATTTCGCGGAGGACGCGCGCCATGCGCCATGCCCGCTGCGTGCGCCAGCGTACAGACTCACCCGGCGGGCTGACTTATTTATCGCGCAGGGTTGGCGGGACAACGCGGTGCTTGCGCCGCCCTCCCGTCCTCGTTGAAGCGATACCAGACAAGGAGTTCACTGATGAGCGATCTCAATCAACAAATGGCGGCCCGCTACCAGAACAATTTCCTCAAGGAGATCGAGGAACAGGCCGAGATGGGCGAGTGGGTCAAGATGTGCATGCAGTGCGGTCTCTGTTCCGGCTCCTGCCCGACGCATTTCCAGGATGCCTGGGACCACGCGCCGCACGAAATCTTCATGCTGATCCGGGCCGGCAAACGCGACGAAGTCCTGCAATCCCAGGGCATGTGGATGTGCACCTCCTGCTACAACTGCTACGTGCGCTGCCCGCGCAAGGTGCCGGTCACCCACTTGATGCACGGCATCGCCGAATACGCCTACCGCCTCGGCCGATCGCCGAAAGCCCAGACCACCCAACATCTGTCCAAGACCTTCTGGGACAACTGCACCGAGACCGGCCGGGTCAACGAGGTGAAGCTGACGCGAACCCTCTATTTCAAGGATGGCTTCGTTGCCGGCATCAAGAAGGCGATAGCCATGCAGAGCGCCGCCTTCGGGCTGGTCAAGGCCAGGCGGATGAACCCGCTGGAAGCCATCGGTATCGCTCACAAGTGCAAGGACATCAAGGGCATCCACGCCATGCTCGCCAAGGCGAAGGAACTGGAGGCCAGGCACAAGGCGGAGAAGGCCTGAGGCTGAGCCAGCTCGCCTCGGCCTCGCCCGCTATTTCGGGAATTTGAAGATGATATTGACCCGGCGGTTTTCCTGCTGCCCTTCCAGGCTGGTGTTGTAGGCGAAACGTCGCGTCTCGCCAAACCCCTCCGCGGCAAGGCGCGAACGGGCGACGCCGAAGTCGTCGACCAGGCTGTTCACCACGTTATGGGCGCGGCGTTGGGAGATATCCATCGCCTCCCTGGGCGTCCCCTGCAAATTGCCGGTGTGGCCCTCAACCGTGGCGGTCACGGCAGGATTGTCGCGCATGAAATCCGCCACCTTGCGCAAGTCGTTGCTGTATTCCGGCTTGACCTCGGCCCGATTGCGGTCGAACTCCATCTGCAGGGCCATGGTGACTCGGGCGGGAGCGACCTTCAGCCCGGCGACATCCGTCACGCAAGCGATGACCGCGTCGACGCGCCGATTCTGCCGTTTCCCTTCCTCGGTGGCATTGCTGACCAGCGGCCGCGATTCGCCGTAGCCCACGGCGGACAGCCGCGATGCGGCGATGCCGTTGTTGTTCGCCAGATAATCCACCACGCTTTCCGCGCGGCGCTGGGACAATTTCAGGTTGTAGTCATCCGATCCCACATCGTCGGTGTGCCCCTCGATCACCGCCGAGGTGTCGGGGAATTTCTTCATGAAGATGCCCAGCGCGGCGAGATTCTCCTTCGCTTCGCGCTGAATCTCGTCCTGGTTGATCTCGAACTGGATGTCGAGGATGGCGCAATACTCCTCAGTCCGCGCCGGGACCGGCACGACGACCAGCGTCGGCTTCGCCACGACGATGGCCGCGGGCGGGGGTACTGGTGGCGAAACCGGGGGGGCGGCCACTACCACATCCTGTCTGGCGACCGGGATGCTTTCAGGCTCCATCGGCACCAGGCAAGCCGTGCCGAGCAACTCCCGGCCAGGGCAGCCGATGGTCCGGTACAACTTGTAACCTATCGTGTTCCCGGTTGGGCTGGCGACATTGGACGGGTCGTAAAACAAGCCGTCCGCCGCTTGCGCGGTGACGATACCCGCTGAAAACAAAGTCGTGACAAGAATACTGAACTGCAGAGATGTTGTGCGCATTTTGGGTCTCCAGATGAAGGTGACACGGCGTTTCGTCGTCACGGTTCCACCTGTTTACGCACATCCGTCGGCGGATTCAGTTCGCAAACGCACATAGCGGCGAATTCATGCCGATCAGGCGGGAATGGCGGCTTGGCAATGCGCAGCCAGCGATACATGGGGGGCGGAGAGCCGGATGTTTTCGCGGGGTCCATTGGCCCGTTATCTTCGTCAAGCCGCGTAGCCGGAACGAGACCCCATGACCGACTTGATGATGCCGAACATCGGCTCCACGGTCTGCTTGCGCAGACCAGTGGAACAGCGGCTCTGTCGCCCTGCTCGGACTTATTCCGCCGCCAACCGTGTCACGACGCTGAACTTGTCCAAGTCGTGGCCTTTTCTGGCCCGGTGCAGCAGGTAGCGGATCAGGGCTGCGCCGGATAACGTCAGGCTGGCCGGTTTGCCGGCGCGGGTCTTGCCTTCGATCAGCAGGCGTTCGCCGTTGAAGGTGGTCACGGCATTGAGGTGTTCCTTGGCTTCCAGCTTGATGATCTGCACGCCCTTGCCGCCGCTGAGCGTTTTCATTTCTTCCAACGGGAAAGCCAGCAGCTTGCCGTTGTCGGCGGCGGCGGCAACCCAGGCCAGGTTGCTGGCGAGTTGCACCGGCGGCAGCGGTGTACCGCCTTCCTCCAGGGTCAGGAAGGCCTTGCCGGCGCGCTGGCGGGAAAGCAGATCGGCAAGCTGGCAGATAAAGCCGTAGCCGCTGTCGCTGGCGATCAGCAGTTTGGTTTCCGGCGCGGCGGACAGCGCGAACATCAGCCGCGCGCCGCGCGCCAGGTCGAGCAGGCTGGACATCGGCACGCCGTCGCCGCGCCCGGTGGGCAGGTCGGGGATGCGGATGCTGTAGGTGCGGCCGACCGAATCAAGCAACACCAGCGGCCAGACGGTGCGGGTTTCGATGACCGCCAGCGCCGCGTCGCCGGCCTTGTATTGCAGCGCCGACAGATCCAGGCCGTGGCCGTTGCGGGCGCGCATCCAGCCATTCTTCGAGACGATGACGGTGACCGGTTCATCGGCGATCTGTGCTTCGGCGACCGAGGCGGTCATCGCCACGGCGGTTTCGATCAGCGTGCGCCGGTCGTCGCCATATTTCTTGGCATCGGCGCGGATTTCGGCGATCACGACGCGCTTCAGTTCGGCGTTGTCTTGCACCCCGTCGCCGATGATGCGCAGCAGGCCGTCGCGTTCCTCGCGCAGTTCGCCGAGTTCCTTTTCGATCTTGATGCCTTCCAGCCGCGCCAACTGGCGCAGGCGGATTTCCAGGATGTCTTCGGCCTGAATCTCGCTCAGGCCGAAGGCGGCGATCAGGTCGGCCTTCGGGTCGTCGGCTTCGCGGATGACGCGGATGACTTCGTCGATATTCAGCAGAACCGCTTGCCGGCCTTCCAGGATGTGGATGCGGCGATTCACCGCGTCGAGGCGGAACTGGCTGCGCCGATGCACCGAGACCAGGCGGAAATCCACCCATTCCAGCAGCAGCGCGCGCAAGCTTTTCTGACCCGGGCGACCATCGCGGCCGACCACGGTGAGGTTCATCGGCGCGGTGGTTTCCAGGCTGGTCTGCGCCAACAGCATGCGCATGAAGGCGTCCGGGTCCTGATTGCGCGATTGCGGTTCCAGCACGATGCGCACCGGCGCTTTTTCGTCGGATTCGTCACGCACGGTTTCCAGCGCGGCGAGCATCGCGGTTTTCAGCGTCTTCTGTTCCTGGCTGAGTTCCTTCTTGCCGGTCTTGACTTGCGGGTTGGTGATCGCCTCGATCTGGGTCAGCACCTGGGCGGTGGACACACCGGGCGGCAACTGGCTGACGACGATGCGCCACTGGCCGCGCGTCAGCGGTTCAATATCCCAGCGCGCCCGCACGCGCAGGCTGCCGCGCCCGGTTTCATAGGCGGACTGGATGTCGGCCGGGCTGGAGATGATCTGGCCGCCGCCGGGGAAATCCGGGCCGGGGATGTGCGCCATCAATTCCCGCGTCGAGGTTTCCGGATGCTTGAGCATCTGGATCGCCGCTTCGGCGATTTCGCGCAGGTTGTGCGGCGGCATTTCGGTGGCCATGCCGACCGCGATGCCGGAAGCGCCGTTGGCCAGCAGCATCGGCAAACGCGCCGGCAGCAGCGCCGGTTCCTGGAAAGCGCCGTCGTAATTGGCTTTGAAATCGACGGTGCCGGCGTCGATCTCGGCCAGCAGCAGTTCGGCGATCGGCGTCAGCCGGCTTTCGGTGTAGCGCATCGCCGCCGCGCCGTCGCCATCGCGCGAGCCGAAATTGCCCTGGCCGTCGATCAGCGGGTAACGCAGCGTGAAACTCTGCGCCATGCGCACCATGGCGTCGTATACCGACTGGTCGCCGTGCGGGTGCAGTTTGCCGATGACATCGCCGACCACGCGCGCGGATTTGACGTGCTTGGTATTCGAACCCAGGCCCATTTCGCGCATCGAGAACAGGATGCGGCGCTGCACCGGCTTCATGCCGTCTTCGACATTCGGCAGCGCGCGGCCCTTGACCACGCTCATCGCGTAAGCCAGATAGCAGCGCTCGGCGTAATCGGCGAGCGACAGGTAGTCCTTGGGTTCTTCCGGCCGGCCACTGTCGCCCCCCCCGCCGGCCGGCGGCAGTGGCGGCTGGGCGGTTAGTCGAGCGGCGGGAGGCGGGTTGTCGAACAGGTCGGGCGTCAGCGTGTCTTCAGCGTGCATCACTGGCTTTTCTTGATCGAAGCCAGATGCGCCTTCGAACGGGCGTGGCAGTCGGCGCATTTCCAGCGCTTGGTGCCGTTGGCGCAACGCGCCATGACGCCACCCAGCACCGGCTTGGTGCGGCTGCAACTGGAACAGAAGCGGCGTTCGTCGGCAGCCGGTTGGCTGGCGGCTGGGTCGGCGACTGCGTCGGCTGTTTTGTTGGTTTCACTGCTCATATATCCGCCTCCACGGTATTTCCTTTCAATTCCATCCACTCGCGGCGGGCGCCGGCCTCGCCCTTGCCCATCAACATGTCGAACATCGCCACGGCGGATTGCATTTCCGCGCGGCTGACCCGCACCGGCAGCACGCGTCGCGTCGCCGGGCTCATCGCGGTTTCGCGCAATTGCTCCGGGTTCATCTCGCCCAGGCCTTTGAAGCGCCCGACCTCGATGGCTTCCGGCTTGATGCCCTCGCGCACCAGCCGATCCTGGATCGCTTCCAGTTCATCGTCATCCAGCGCATAGAAGCGACGGATCGGTTTCTTGCCGCGCGCCGGCACATCGACCCGATACAACGGCGGTTGGGCAATATGTATCCGCCCCTGTTCCACCAATTGGGGAAAATGTTTGAAAAACAAGGTCAGCAGCAGGGTCTGGATGTGCGAACCGTCGACATCGGCATCGCTCATCACCACCACCTTGCCGTAGCGCAGACCGGACATGTCCGGCGTGTCATTGAATCCGTGCCGTTCAACGCCCAGCGCCACGGCGATGTCGTGCACCTCGTTGTTGGCGTAGAGCCGTTCCGGCTCGACTTCCCAAGTGTTCAGCACCTTGCCGCGCAACGGCAGGATGGCCTGGGTTTCGCGGTCGCGCGCCTGCTTGGCGGAGCCGCCGGCGGAGTCGCCCTCGACCAGGAAGATTTCCAGGTCTTCCGGATTGGAGCCGGAAGCGTCGGACAGCTTGCCGGGCAACACCACCACCGAAGACTGTTTTTTCTTTTCGACTTTCTGCGCCGATTTCAGGCGCGCGGCGGCGGCCCTGCCGGCCAGTTCGGCGAGCGCTTTGCCATGTTCGACGTTGCCGCCCAGCCAGACCTCGAACGGGTCGCGCACCATCGCCGCGACCAGTTTCACCGCCTCGCGCGAGTTGAGTTTTTCCTTTACCTGACCCTGGAACTGCGGGTCGAGGATGCGCGCCGAGAGCACGAAACTCATCCGGCCGCAGACGTCTTCCTGGCGCAACTGCACGCCGCGCGGCAGCAGACCGTGGTGTTCGGCAAAGCTCTTCACCGCGTCGAACACGCCGGCTTTCAGGCCGGCTTCATGAGTGCCGCCCTGGGCGGTATGGATCAGGTTGACGAAACTCTCCGCCGCAAGAGACCCTTCCGACCAGGTAAACACCCAGGCCGCGCCTTCGCCCTTGGCAAAGCCGCCACCGGTGTTGGGATCGCCATCGGCATAGCGCTCGCCGCCGAAGGCCGGGATCAGCGTTTCGGCATCGCCAAGCAATTCCGCCAAGTATTGCGGCAAGCCGTTCGGATAGGTCCAGACTTTTTCCTGATCCGGCTGGCCTTCGCGTTCGATGGCGAGTTTCACCGTGACGCCCGGCAGCAGCACCGCCTTGGCGCGCAGCAAGCGTTCCATTTCGTTCAACGAAATGCGCGGCGTATCGAAGAAGGTCGGGTCCGGCCAGGCGCGCACCAGCGTGCCGGTATCTTTCTTGGCGCATTTGCCGGTCACCGCCAGCGGCACCGTCAAAACCCCGCCATCGGCGAATTCCAGCGCGGAAATCTCGCCGTCGCGCTTCACCGTCACCGCCAGCCGGGTGGACAGCGCATTGGTCACCGACACGCCGACGCCATGCAGGCCGCCGGAAAAGGCGTAAGCGCCATCGCCGCTGGTCTTGTCGAACTTGCCGCCGGCATGCAGACGGGTGAACACCACGACCACCGTCGGCTCATTCTCGGTGGGATGCGGCCCGACCGGGATGCCGCGTCCATCGTCTTCCACCGATACCGAACCATCCAGATGCACTTTCACCGACAGCGTTTTGGCGTAGCCGGCCAAGGCCTCGTCGGCGGCGTTGTCGATCACCTCCTGGATGATGTGCGTCGGCGTGTCGGTGCGGGTATACATGCCCGGCCGCGCGCGCACCGGCTCCAGGCCTTTGAGCACGCGGATGGACGATTCGTTGTAGTGGTTCAATGGAGTCGGACTGCTAGGGATTGGGCGAATGATATCGGCTGCGGGTGGGGTGGAAAAGCGTGGGGTGGAAAAGCCTGGGGCGGTTCACAACACATAGCGCGCCAGATCTTCGCTGGCGGCCAATTCCTTCAAACGCGCATCGACATATTCGGCATCGACTTGCAGCGTCTCGCCGGAGCGCTTGTCGGCGTCGAACGACAGTTCGTCGAGCAGCCGTTCCATCACCGTGTAGAGCCGCCGCGCGCCGATGTTTTCGGTACGCTCGTTGACCTGCCAGGCCAGTTCGGCCAGACGTCGGATGGCGTTGTCGGTGAATTCCAGGCTGATGCCCTCGGTCTGCATCAAAGCCTGGTACTGGCGGGTCAGGCAGGCGTCGGTGCCGGTCAGAATGCGTTCGAAATCCTCGACGGACAAGCTTTGCAGTTCGACGCGGATCGGGAAGCGGCCCTGCAATTCGGGGATCAGGTCGGACGGTTTGGACAGGTGAAACGCGCCGCTGGCGATGAACAGGATGTGGTCGGTCTTGATCATGCCGAACTTGGTCGACACCGTGGCGCCTTCCACCAGCGGCAGCAGGTCGCGCTGCACACCCTGGCGCGAAACGTCCGGACCGCTACCCTCGCGGCCGGCGATCTTGTCGACCTCGTCGAGGAACACGATGCCGTTCGATTCGACATTGCGCACAGCTTCCAGCTTGATCTCCTCCTCGTTGACGAAGCGGCCGGCTTCCTCATCGACGAGCTGTTTCATCGCCTCTGAAATCTTCAGCTTGCGCTTCTGGGTGCGCTTCTGGCCCAAGTTCTGGAACATGCCCTGCAATTGCGTGGTGAGTTCTTCCATGCCGGGCGGCGCGAAGATTTCCATCCGTGGATTCGACATCTCCAGGTCGAGTTCGATTTCCTTGTCGTCGAGCTGCCCCTCGCGCAGCATCTTGCGGAATTTCTGGCGGGTCGCGGATTCCTCCGGCTTCGCGCCGGTCTCCCAGGCGTCACGCGCGCCGGGCAGCAGCACATCGAGTACGCGTTCCTCGGCGGCTTCCTCGGCGCGCATGCGCACCTTGCGCGTGGCCTCCTCGCGCGCCTGCTTTACGGCGATTTCCGCCAGATCGCGGATGATGCTGTCGACATCCTTGCCGACATAGCCAACCTCGGTGAACTTGGTCGCCTCCACCTTGATGAACGGCGCCCCGGACAAGCGCGCCAGACGCCGCGCGATCTCGGTCTTGCCGACGCCGGTGGGACCGATCATCAAGATATTCTTCGGCGTGATTTCCTGGCGCATGACGCCTTCGACCTGCATCCGCCGCCAGCGATTTCGCAGCGCGATGGCGCAGGCGCGCTTGGCGGCATTTTGCCCAACAATATGCTTGTCGAGTTCATGCACGATTTCCTGGGGCGTCATCTGTGACAAATTTTGTGTCATGATTTTTTCGTCATTACCGGTTATAAGCATTTCATTCAACGGCCTAGGAGCCTGTCGGACTTTCCCCGCTGTTACCCCCCGGGACTTGGTCGTCGATAGCGAAAATCGGCCCCAGCGGGGCCATTTTTTTGCCGGATTCGCCGCCGCATGGTTGTTCCATGGGGCAAGAAGCCGGTGAAAAAGGGTCCGCCGCAGTCGATTTGCAGCCAACGATTCCAAAGTCCGACAGGCTCTCAGGAGTCTATCACCCGTATTCCACCCGATTCCCGGCGTGGAGATGAACGCTATAGTGATGTTGATACACAACAATTCAAGGAGAAAACCATGTTCACACGACTGTTGCCCACCGTTTTAGCAATGGCCCTGGCCTGTGCCGGCCCCGCCGGCGCCAGCGAGGTCGCCCGCCAAGGCGACGTGGAAGTGCATAGTGTCGCCGTACCCACCATCGAACTGACACCGGAAGCCGCGCGTGATTTCAACATCACGCCATCCACCGAGCGCGGACTGTTGACCGTCACCCTGATCAAGAAGGGGCGCGGCGGCAAGGCGGAGTCGGTAGCCGGCCAGGTATATGCCGGCGGTTTCACGATGGACAACAAGCTGTTCACCATTCCGATCCGTGAAGTGCGCCAGCCCGACGGCGTTTATTACCTGGGCGAATACCGCATCAACGCGCCGGACATGATCCGCTTTCTGGTCAACGCCAATGTGCTGGGCAAATCGATGAAAGTGGAATTTTCTCGCGCCTTCAATGTGCCGCAAGCGTTAGCGAACTAACTGAAACAAGCCCCACACCCCCATCGCCGCCACCAGCAAGCCGGCGCCGCGTTTGACCCAGGTTTTGCGGGCGAAGGCGCGCAAACGCTCCGCCGCCCAGCCCATCAGCAGCAGATTCGGCAAGGTGCCGAGGCCGAACGCCAGCAGCAAGATCGCGCCCCGCAACGCGCCGCCCGCCGCCAGCGCCATGACCAGCACGCTGTACACCAGACCGCATGGCAACCAGCCCCACAAGGCCCCGGCGGCCACCGCCTGGCCCAGATTGCGCACCGGCATGACTTTGGCCAGCAACGGCTGAACCCGCCGCCAAACCGCGCCGCCGGCCTGTTCCAGCACGCGTATCGACTGATTCAGGCCAGCCAGATACAGGCCCAGCAGGATCAACATGACCTGCGCCAGCACATACAAAGCCCGTTGCAAGGGATATAGACTGTCCGACAGGAACGCGGCGGAACCGAGCAGCCCCGCCGCCGCGCCGAGCAGCGCATAGCTGGCGATGCGTCCGACGCTGTAACCGATATGGAAAGTGAAGGGCTGACGCGCCTGGCCTTGGAACGACATCGCGGCAACGATGCCGCCGCACATGCCGACGCAATGCGTGCCGCCCAGAAGGCCGGTCAAAAACGCGGCGAGCAGGGTAGTTTCGAGCATGCCGCGATGATAACTTGACCGGCGAGCATTCGGACGCGCCGATCGCAATTTGCCTGGGTAGCGGGATAATCCCTGAACGAGGATCTTGCATCAGAGTAGCCAGCATGACCCAGAGAATGCTTCATGTCACCCTGCAAACCGGCGAGGCACAAGCGCCGCGCGCCGCCTATCTGTTGGCGAAATATGGCGTTTTCACACCGGAACAAAGTCTGCTCGGCAGCTACAACCCGAACAACAGCGGCGGCCAGCGCTATCACGACGCCACCGCGCTGGCGCGCGCCAAGCTGACCCGCCTGGCCGCGCATTTTCAGCAACTGCCGGCGGCGCCGGAGTCGACGCACCCCCCGTCACAACCGCCGACGCTCGCCGAACTGCGCGAAATCAACGCCTGGCTGGACGAGTTGCTGCAGGTCACCGATACCTGCCGCGCGCGGCGCGAGCAGCTTGAGCGGGAACAGCGGCATGAAGCCGCCCTGCTCGACGAACTGAAACCGTTCGAGACGCTGGATGTCGATCTCACCCAACTGGCGCGGCCGAAGCGCTTCATCGAAACACTGGTCGGCAGCATTCCGGAGGCGGAACTGGACGAATTGACCGGCGAACTGGCGCAAGTCGGCGGCATCATCGAGCTGTTCGGCCGACAAACCGGGCGCGCCTATCTGGTAGTGATCTGTCCGCAACCGCGCTGCCTGCTGTCGCGGGCCATGCTGGACAAGCATCATTGGCGCGAAATTCATCTGCCTAGCGAATTTTCCGGCAACCCGCGCCAGGTTGAATCCGAACTGAAAAATCTCTGTCAGCGCATCACTCATCGCGTCGACAACCTGGAACAGTCGCATCGCCATACTTTCGAAGGCATCGAAGAGCGGCTGGCGCGGGTGGTGAAATCGGTCGAGATGGCCGAGCCCTATGCGCGTCTGGTGGCCGAGACGGTCACCGAGCCTGGCGGCGATCTGCTGATCCGCGGCTGGATTCCGCAGCGCAACCTGAAACGCCTGCAAGCCCGGCTGGCGGCGGCGCTGAGCGGCGATTACCAGCTTGAAACGCGCGCCCCCGAGCCGGGCGAGCGCGAGTCGGTGCCTTCCGCCCGGCGCTATCCGACCTGGATGGGGCCGTTCGCCGAACTGGTGCGCGGTTACGGCGTGCCTTGCTACGGCGATTTCGACCCGACACTGTTTTTCACGCTGTCGTTTATCGCCATGTTCGGCATGATGTTCGGCGATGTCGGCCACGGACTGCTGATCGCCGCCGCCGGGCTGGCGCTGCGCGGCGAGGCGAAACGCTTCCGCCCGCTGCTGCTGGCCGCCGGCGCGTCGGCCTGCGGCTTCGGTTTGCTGTACGGCAGCGTGTTCGGCCTGGAACACCTGATCCAGCCGGTGTGGCTGGCGCCGCTGTCCGATCCGGCGCGCATGTTGCAAGCGGCGCTGTGGTGGGGTGTCGGGTTTCTCGTCGCCACGCAATTGATCATGCTCTACAACCGGATCGCGGCGCGCAACTGGCGCGCCGCGCTGTTCGATGCCGGCGGCGCGGCCGGGCTGATGCTGTATGTCGGCGGCGTCGCCGGAGTTTATTTCACCTTTGCCGGCGGGCCGGATCAGCGCCTGTACGTCCAGTTCGCCAGCGGCATGGCGGCCACCGGTTTCGTGCTGATACTGATCCATCACTGCGCGCTACAGACCGAGCCCTGGCCGGGGCGGTTTTTTCTCAGCCTGATGGACAGCCTGGAAGCGGTGTTCAATGACTTCGTCAACACCCTGTCGTTCATGCGCGTGGCGGCTTTCTCGATCAGCCATGTCGCGCTGGCGATGGCGATCTCCACGCTGAGCGCGGAGCTGGGCGGCATCGGCGAGATCATCCTGCTGATACTCGGCAATCTGCTGATCCTGGTTCTGGAAGGCGCGATCGTCGCGATCCAGACC
This sequence comes from Betaproteobacteria bacterium, assembly GCA_020061585.1. Lineage (GTDB taxonomy): Bacteria > Pseudomonadota > Gammaproteobacteria > Burkholderiales > Thiobacillaceae > PFJX01. The sequence continues at coordinate 13,756 of JAGUXX010000247.1, forward strand.
TTGCGGCTGGAGTACTACGAAGGCTTCTCGCGCTATTTCACCTGCTTCGGCCGCGAATTCAAACCGCTGATCGATGCGCGCAGACCGAAGCCGCCGCTGATCTGACCCGTCGCGCGCGCCCGACACGATTGACTCCAACGTCACGAAACCGTCATGAATCCGTCATAACATCACGTTCAATCTTGTTCACCGGAGGCACGCATGTCGGCCACCATCCTAGTCGTAGAAGACGAACCTGGCATCCAGGAAGTGCTCAAATTCAACCTCGGTCAGCACGGCCACGACGTGATCGTCGCCGGCGACGCGGAGGAGGCGTTGACCTTGCTGCGCGGCGCGCTGCCCGACCTGATCCTGCTTGACTGGATGCTGCCCGGCATGACCGGCATCGACTTCGCGCGTCGCGTCCGCGCCGATGCGCGCCAGAAAAACATCCCGATCATCATGCTGACCGCGCGCTCCGACGAGCGCGACAAGGTGCAGGGACTGGACACCGGCGCCGACGATTACATCACCAAACCCTTCTCGCCGCGCGAACTGATGTCGCGCATCAAGGCCGTGCTGCGCCGCCGCGCGCCGCAAATGACCGAGGACACGGTGGAGATCGACGGACTCAAGCTCGACCCGTTATCGCATCGCGTGCATGGCAAGATCGAAGACAAATCCACCGCGCTGGATCTCGGGCCGACCGAGTTTCGCCTGCTGCACTTTCTGATGACCCATCCCGAGCGGGTCTATTCGCGCTCGCAGTTGCTCGATCAGGTCTGGGGCGACCATGTCTTCGTCGAGGAACGCACCGTCGATGTGCACATCCGCCGCTTGCGCTCGGCGCTCGAAGTCACCGGCCATGATCGTTTGATCCAGACCGTGCGCGGCTCCGGATACCGGCTTTCCGCGATTCAGGGCTGAGCCTTGTTCCTTCTGTCGAGGAGTAGAATCCCCGGCCATCCGCAAACTCCGAACTTGCCCTAGTATCGTGCCCCATAAATATCGACCCATCCAGCGAGGCGCTGAGGGGCCAGGCGCAAGGCGCGCTTGCGCAGGAATGGCCAGCCCTTCCAAGCAAGCGCAACGCGGCGGATGGCCCCTCAGCGCCTCGCCCGAAGGGAGCCCCCATGAAGCGCCATGACCGCGTTGCGACGCTTGACCAGGGAATGACCATGGCCTGCGCGCCGCGCCTTGTCCTGACGCTTCATGGGGGCTCTGGATGGGTCGATATTTATGGGTCACGATACTAGTGTCGATGCTGGAATTCTGGTGGCGTCCCCTGTTGTTCGTGCTGGGGCTGGCTTTCGTCTCCTTTCTGTTTTACGGTGATATTTCCGGCGGACGCGGCTGGATGCTGTTTTCCCTCGGGCTGTTTGCCTATCTGATTTATCAACTGCGGCAACTACGCAAATTCTCCGAATGGGTGAGCAATCCGTCTCGACCGCCTTTGCAAGGCGATGGTGTCTGGGGCGATGCGCTGTACGGCCTGGAAAAGTTGCTGCGCGGTCGTCAGGGCGCCCAACAAAAAGTGGCCGCCGATCTGCAACAGATGCTGGAAGCCACGCGCAATCTGCCGGATGGCGTGGTGATCCTGGATGACGACAACCGCATCGTCTGGCTCAACCTCGCGGCGGAACGTCTGCTCGGCTTGTCGCCAAATCGCGATATCGGGCAGTTCGCGCTGTATCTGCTGCGCAATTCACGATTCGCCGAATGGCTGAACCATGATGATTACTCGGTGGTGCTCAACCTCGATTCACCAGCCAGCCCCGAGACCAAACTCGCCATGCAATTGATCCCGCTGCCGCGTCTGCAAAAGATGCTGCTGGCGCGCGACATTACCGAGATCGCCCGGGTCGAAGCCATGCGCCGAGATTTCGTCGCCAATGTCTCGCACGAGCTGCGCACGCCAATCACCGTCATCGTCGGCTTTCTGGAAGCCTTCGAGGACATGCCCGAACCGGATCCGGTGCAATTCCGCAAACACATTCCGCTGATGCGCGAACAGTCCGACCGCATCCGCCGCCTGGTCGACGATTTGCTGAATCTGGCGCGGCTGGAAAGCGAACCGGACACCAAGGACGAAACCGTCGATGCGGTGTCGCTCGCGCGCCGTCTGGCGGGCGAGGCGGAGACCATGAGCCAGGGCCGTCACCAGATCGAACTGCGCATCGACAATCAGGCGCGTCTGATCGGCAACGGCCAGGAGCTTTACAGCGCGCTGGCCAATCTGGTGTCCAACGCGGTGCGCTATACCCCGACCGGCGGCCACATTCTGATCCGCTGGGGGGTGTCGGAACTCGGTGAACAGACTTTCTCGGTGAAGGACAGCGGCGAAGGCATCGAAGCCCGGCACATCCCGCGCCTCACCGAGCGCTTTTATCGCGTCGATCAAGGCCGTTCACGTTCGACCGGCGGCACCGGGCTGGGGCTGGCGATCGTCAAACATGTGCTGCAACGGCATCAGGCCAGATTGCGCGTCGTCAGCATCCCCGGCAAAGGCAGCACATTTTCTGCCTGTTTCCCGGTTGAACGAGTCATACCGGAACTGGCGGCCGCGCCGCGATCCGCGCCCGCGACCTGAGCGGCGCGGCGGTTAGTCTTCAAGACGACAGCGTCATGCCGCGCATCATATAAAACAACACCCCGGCCATCAGGCCCGAGGCGGGCACGGTGATGATCCAGGCGGCGGCGATGCGCAGCAGTTGCGAGCGTTTCACCAGTTCCTCGCGATACACCTTGCGCAACCCCTTGCGTTCCATTTTCGAGAAATGCGCCGGGTCGAGTTGCTGCTTGGCGTTGCGCTTGAGTTCCTCCAGCAGCGCGCCTTTCTCGTCGATGGTGGCCTTGGCGAAACGCGCCATGAACGCATCGATGGCGGTCTGGTCGCCTTCCGGGTGGTGCAGCTTGATATCGGCCAGCATGCGCGAGTAGTTCTTTTTCAGGTATTCACGCAGAAAACCGACGCCGAACACGCCGCCGACCGCCACATGGGTGGAACTGATCGGCAAGCCGAACTGACTGGCGACGATCACCGTGATGGTCGCCGACATGGCGATGCAATAGGCGCGCATCTGGTCCAGCTCGGTGATTTCCGAACCCACCGTGCGGATCACCCGCGGCCCGAACAAGGCCAGGCCGAGGCCGATGCCGAGCGCGCCGATCATCATCACCCAGACTGGTATCGGCGCATCGGCGCCGATTTCCGTGCCGCCGGTGCTGACGATATCGACTATCGCCGCCAGCGGTCCGACCGCATTGGCGACATCGTTGGAGCCATGCGCGAAGCTGAGCAACGCCGCCGCGAAGATCAACGGCACGGTAAACAACTGATTCACCCCGGCTTTGCTGTTGCCGATGTCGCGACTGCGCGCGACGATGAACGGCTTGACGATGAAGTAGATCAGGATGGCGACCCCCAGGCCGATCAGCGTGGCGCTGAAAAACTCGATCTTCCAGACCTTGCCCAGACCTTTCAGGATCAGACAGGCGGCGAACACCCAGGCCATGCCGGCCACCAGCAGCGGCACATTGCGACCGGCCGCCGCCGACATGTCCTGTTGATAGGTGATGATGCGTTTGACCAGATAGAGAAATCCGGCGGCGATAAGTCCACCCAACACCGGCGAAATCACCCAGCTCGCGGCGATGGCGCTCATCTTGCCCCAGTTCGCGATGTCCCAGCCACCGGCCGCGATGCCGGCGCCGAGCACCGCGCCGACGATGGAATGGGTGGTGGAAACCGGCGCGCCGAACGCCGTGGCGATATTCAGCCAGAGCGCCCCGGCAAGCAACGCCGCCATCATCACCCAGACAAAGGTGTCGGGATCGGCAATGCGGCCGGGATCGATGATGCCGCTGCGAATGGTGCCGACCACTTCGCCACCGGCGATCAACGCCCCCGCCGCCTCGAAGATGGCGGCGATCACCAGCGCCCCGGCCAGCGTCAGCGCCTTCGATCCGACCGCCGGACCGACGTTGTTGGCGACATCGTTGGCGCCGATGTTCATCGCCATGTAGCCGCCGATCATCGCGGCCACCACCAGAATCAGGCTGAATTCGCCATCGCCGCGCATGCTGGCATACAGCATGACGCCGACGATAAACAGCAAGGCCATGCCGATGCGGAATAATTCATTGCGACCACGCTGGGTGGCGCGCTCGATTTCATTCAGATGCTTCAGTTCCACGCGGACACCCCGGCTCGTCGCCAGACGTCCACGGGCAGCTCCTCAGCGGGCGAATGACTGTCACAAAACAGTCATTATCCTGTAACAATCAAGTGGGTTGCCATGCCTGCCGGACTAAATCACGCCAACGAAGGGTTATGACAAATGCCCCAGCAAGGCCTGTATCCGTGTTGTCAGCCGCTCTTTGAGATCGACAGGCAGGCCGCGCGCAGAAGGCGAGCGTTTGGCCGCCGACCAGATCGAGTCGGGAAAATTCACATCGTCTGCCCAGCGCGGAATGACATGCCAATGCAGATGCGGCACGACGTTGCCCAGGCTGGCGAGATTGATTTTGTCGGGCTGTGCGACTTCCCGCACGGCGGTTTCCACCACGAACACCACGTTCATCAAGCGCAGCCGCTCGGCGGAGGGTAGATCGGTCATTTCCTTGACGTGCGCATTCAGAATCACGCGACAAAATCCGGGGTAATGGGCGTCATCGACCCAGATCACGCGGCAGAAGGGGTCTTGCCAGAGGACATTAGTCGCACCGGTTTGACACAGCGGGCATGGGATATCGGGCATGGCGGGGCGCGTCACTCCGCCGCCGCGGCGGCGATGACCGCCTGGTATCCGTTAATCGTCATGGTATTCATGGTTTCACTCCGTTCTCTTCCAGCCATTTGCGGACGGACTCGAGCGCGCTTTTGCCCACAGTCTTGTCCATTATCGACGCTTCTCGTCGGAATCCTTCCAGCCTTTTCAGGTTGTCCGGTAGCGCAAAGTAGTTGAATTAGCCTCGCAATACGCTCTTCAGCCAGCCGCCCACCTGTTCGCTCGGGTCGGGTCGCCGTTTCTTCCGCTTTTCCCGGATCGCCGCGAGTGTCGCCCGCAACCGATTTTTCACCGTCAGTCGCAGTATTTTGAAGCCCCCTTGGTGGGTCTTCGAACCGCGGCGCGTGAAGCCCAGGAAGTCGAAGGTTTCCGGTTTCCCCTGACGATCCAGGCGGCGGGGATGCACAGCGGTTGCGCGCGTTTCACCTTGCGCCCCCTTGCGTTCCATTTTCGAGAAATGCGCCGGGGCGAGCGGCGGTCAGGCGCCGCGCTTGAGTTCTGCTGGTCAGCCGGCGAAGCGACGCGCGATCCAGTGATCCAGACTCAGCTTGCCCGGCCCGGACAGCAGCAGCGGCACGAACATGACCAGATAGATCAGCGGCAGCTTGTAGCCGTTGTCGGAGACGTTGTAGCCATTGCCGGCATGCACGCTGACCCAGGCGACGACAGTCAGGATGATCAACGAGATGCTGGCGAAACGGGTGCCCAGACCCAGCACCAACAGCACCGGGCCGATCAACTCGGTCCAGGTGGAAAGCTGCCAGCTTATTTCCGGCGGAACCAGATGAAATGGAAATGGAAACTGGTCCTGGATATCGCCGAACCAGTTTTCACCATTCAGCTTCTCGACGCCCGCTTGCCAGAATTCATAGGCCAACAGAAATCTCAAGCCGAGTGGCGCGATCCATGCGCCGATTGCGCTCAAACCGCCGAAAGTGTTGCGGGTAACGTGGGTTGCATTCGCTATCAGGTTCATTGATCTCTCCAGGTGCCAAGCAGGGCGCCCCGTGCGCGCAAATCGCGCAGCAGTTCGCCGCCAAATTGCAGGAATGTTTCATGCTGCGTCGGATTATTTTGGCCAGCCAAATGCGCCAACGCTTCACGCCCGGTCGGCTGCTGATCGCGCAGCATTGTCAGCAAGCGGGCCGCCAGCGGATTCAGCAGGATGAAACGGACTTCATCCCGGTTTTCGTCGCGCTCATCGCGAAACAACAGATAGCAATAGCTTGCGCCATCCGCCGCCCGCGGCTGGAAACGCGGGCCGATGCGATGCACCGGATAGCGGTAGCAAGCCAACCGCGCGCTCGGGCGCGGCGCCGGGCGCCCGCGCAGCAGGTCGCCGTTGGCATCGATGGCGGCGGGATCGACTTCTTCCGGCGCGATCGACACCGCCAGTTCCAGCCATTCGTAATGCATGAATTCGGGCAGAAACGGCGGCGCCGGAAACTCCGCCGCGCCCCGCGCGCGCATCCAGTCGAGAAAAGCTTTCGGAATGTCGCGGAACAACGGCGAGTGGCTACGGTGTTCGCTGAAGAAGCGGCGCACGCTCTGTCGCCACAGCCTGGCCCCGAGCAACTTGCGGGTGACCGGATAGCAACTCAGCAAGAAGCCCTCCAGATTGTTGAACAGCAGTTCCTCGTACACCCGCATGCGTCTGGCCGATGCGCCGGGCGGGCGCGCGGCCTGCTTGGGGTTGCGGATGCGGGCGGCAAAAGCCGCCTGATAGGCGGTGAAGGTCATCGTCTCAGGCGGCATGACACAGTTCCCCTTCCGTCATGCCCGCGCGGGCGGGTATCCAGTCCGCACGGCGGACGCCGATTGAAAGTGGTTCAGGGGGACACTCTGGATTCCCGCATGCGCGGGCATGACGTTGAGTTGTATGGGTCTGCATTTGACGAATTTGCCCCACTTCCGGCAGCAGTTCGGCCAGCGGCGGAATGTTGAAATCGCGCTCCAGCAGCGTCGGCCGCGTGCCGATGCGGGTATAGGTGTGGTCGAGCAGTTGCCATACCGGGTCGATCACCGCCGCGCCGTGGGTGTCGATGATCAGATCTTCGGCTTCCTGGTAATGCCCGGCCATGTGCAGGTAAACGATGCGCTCGGCCGGCATCGCGTCGATGAAGGCGCGCGGGTCGAAGCGATGGTTGACGCTATTGACATAGACGTTGTTGACGTCGAGGTGCAGATCACAATCCGCTTCATCAAGTACGGCGCGGATGAAGTCGATCTCGCGCATCTCGGCGATCGCCGGCGCGACATAGTAGGAGGCGTTTTCGATCGCGATGCGGCGTTCGAGAATGTCTTGCGTGCGCCGGATGCGCGCCGCGACATGACGCACCGCGTCACCGGTAAATGGAATCGGCAGCAGGTCGTAGAGGTGGCCGTCATCGCCGCACCAGGACAGGTGTTCGGTGAACAGGTCGATACGGTATTCGTCGAGAAAACGCTTCACGCGTTGCAAGAACTGTTCGTCCAGCGGCGCCGGCCCGCCCAGGTTGAGCGACAAGCCGTGCGCGACGAGCGGCCGGCGCTCGGCAAAGTGGTGCAGATCGCGGCGACGCGAGCCGCCCATCTCCAGCCAGTTTTCCGGAGCGAGTTCGAAGAAGTCGATGGCGGCGGAGCGGTCGGCCTTGAGGTCGGGAATGAGTTCCCGCCTCAGGCCGAGGCCCGCGCCATGCAGTGAGGATGCACGCATGGTCGGTCTGCCGCGGGTTTACTTCTTGCCGCCGCACTTGCCCTCGCCACATTTGCCTTCCTTGGCTTTGGCCTTGCTGCCACCACATTTTCCTTCACCACACTTGCCTTCCTTGGCCTTGGCATCGGATGAGGCCTTATCGCCACCGCACTTGCCTTCGCCACACTTGCCCTCTTTGGCTTTAGCCTTGGCGCCGCCGCATTTGCCCTCGCCACATTTTCCCTCTTTGGCCTTGGTATCGGCGGCGGCGACCATATAGCCGCTGTTCAGGCTTTGCATGGCGAACGGATTGCCGCTTGCAGCTTGAGCGTAACCGGCGATGCCGGCGGCTGCGCCTATGGTTGCGGCAAGGGCGATGGTCAGATGGGTATTACGTGCATTCATGGTATGTCTCCTAAGGTCATTGCATAAGCCCGGATGGGCGGTTCATGACGATGCCGCCCGTGCCGGAAAATGGCCTGATTCAGCATCGCTCAGCGTTTGGTCGGCGCGCCGGTCAATTCCTGACAAAAATCTTCAAGATATTTTTCATTCCTGTTTGAACGCCACTCTTCAACGCGACGGTGACTTGTGCGAGTCCTGGGCGCCTGTCGGACTTTCCCCGCTTATACCCCCCGGGACGATGCGGCCGACGATTCCAAAGTCCGACAGGCGCCTGGTTTCACGGCCAGCGGAATCGAGCCCGATTCACGCTTGAAGTGCCGCGATGTCGCGGCCGAGCAGGATTTCCATTGCCGAACTGTCGAGGGGGCGGCTGAAGTAATAGCCCTGGATTTCTTCACACCCCGTAGCGCGCAGGAATTCCAGTTGCCCCGGCGTCTCCACGCCTTCGGCGATGACGCTCAGGTTCAGGCTATGCCCCAGTTGCACCACGCTTCGGACCAGGGCCGCATCACCGGGATCGCTTTCCAGATTCCGTACGAAGGACTGGTCCACCTTGAGCTTGTCGATGGGCAGGCGGCGCAGATAAGCCAGAGAGGAATAACCGGTACCGAAATCGTCGATCGAGATGCATGCACCGAGGTCCTTCATCGCGCGCAACATCCTGACCGAGCGCTCAACGTCATCCATCGCCATGCTTTCGGTGACTTCCAGTTCCAGGTATTGCGCGGGCAGGCCGGTATGGGTCAGCACCCGCGCGATGTCCCGCGCCAAATCCTCGGTGACAAACTGGCGGGCGGAAAGGTTGATTGCCATGGTGATGCGCGGCAGACCCGTCGTATGCCAGGCTTGCGCCTGGGCACATGCCGTTTCCAGAACCCAGACGCCGATCGGCGCGATGAGTCCGGACGCTTCGGCGAGCGGGATGAATTGGGCTGGCGAAATCAATCCCCGAATTGGATGCCGCCAGCGCAGCAGGGCTTCCACGCCGACGATGCGCAGGCTCGCCACGTCCACCTGCGGTTGATACTGAATGAACAGTTCATTGCGTTCGAGCGCGTGGCGAAGATCGCTTTCCAGCGCAAGCCGCTCGACGGCCTGGATCGACAAATCCCGGTCATAGGCCCGATAACCACCGCCGCCACGTTGTTTGACTTGTTGCAGCGCGCGGTCGGCATGGCTGATCAGATTAACCGCGTCGCCATCATCGGTGGGAAACAGACTGGCGCCGATGCTCACCCCGAGAAAGAAAGCCTGGTTTTCCGCATGGATGGGCGACTCGAAATCACGCGCGATCTTTCGCGTGATCAGTTCCGGCGACTGATCCGATTCCAGGCACGGCAGCAACAGGCCGAATACGGCGCCCTCGAATCGGTATAGATGCGCGTTCGAGCATAGATCGGCGCAATCCGCCAGCGCACGCAGCAATCGCCGGGCGACAGCCTGCAACAGTTGATCCGCGACGCCATGACCGACGCCATCGACAATGGCCCGCAGTCGGTCGATGCTGAGCAACACGACCGCGCCCATCCTGCCGCTGGCGAGTTGCCGGCGGATATCCTCGATAAAACGGCGGCGGTTGGGCAGATCGGTCAAGGGGTCGTGTTCGGCCAGATATTCCATGCGCCGCTCCGCTTCCTTGCGTCCGCTGACATCGACCAGATAGGCGTTGAAGCACTCGAAATCATGCAGATATTGCAGGGTCGTCTCGTATTCCCGGCCCAGTGCGGTGTAATTCCATTGGCGGGTTGCCTGCCCCCGCGCGAGCATTTCCGCAAGTCGCGCGGATGAGTCCCAGGGAAACAGCAGGGTCAGCGGGCCGCTGCCGTACCCCAGGGCGGCCAGCGTCGAATGCGCGGCCGGGTTGGCGTACAGCACGCCGCCAGTCACATCGAGATTCAATACCGGGTTCGGGTTGCGCTCGGCGAACATGGACAGACGCCGGCGCTCCCGCGCGCCGACAAGATAACTGTTGATGAAGTAGCCGGCGGCGATGGCCAGCAGCAACATCGCGCCGCTGTAGAAAAGCACCGTCCAGTTGATCGTGTCGACGCGCATGTGCGCGGCGTTTGCCCTGCTATCGACGCGACCGCGCACTTCCTCGGCCAGCCTGTCCAGGTTGGCATTGATCACCAGTGCCTTGCGGCTGATTTCCTCCAGCAAGGTGCGCGCCGCATCCCAGTCGACCTGCCTGGCGACCAGAACTCGATCCAGTTCCAGAGCAAGCTCATCGACCTGTCGGTTGAGGTCATCGAGCACGAGCAAACGCGGATGCCCCGGGAAATCCTGGCCTACCTTGGCGCCCAGTTCTTCTGTAAGTCCAAGATTGCGCCGCCAGCGCAATTGAAAACGTGCGCGGTCTGTGGTGGCGTAATACTCGTAAAGAACCGGCTCCCGCTCCACGACATTGGCACGCAGCCTGGAAAGGCTGGCGAGGATGGGCAGATCCCGCTCGATCAGCGCCACGGTTTCGCCGTAGAGCGCACGGCTGTCGTGGTAGATCTTGATCGAGAAACCGGCGCTCAATGCCAGCAGCAGGCCATAAACGCCGAGGGTGTAATAACGATTCCGCTTGGACATGGCAAACGGGCTCCTTGAACTACACGGATACTCGATAGACCTGGCCGGCATGGAAGCCGGCGCGGGCTTAATGGGGATGGTCGTGGGTTTGACTGTTCCGCTCGGCCAACGCCTTGCGGATGCGTTCACGCGCCTCGGGGGGGAATCCGCTGCTGTCAGTCTCGTCCTCGGCGCGCTTGCCCAGCATCCGCAGGGCTTGCCGCAGCAAGGTCATCTGACGCTCGAAGCGGCGGCAACTGACGCACATCCAGAGATGCATCCGCAAGCTCCAGCGTTCCCGGAAGCCCAATGGGCGTTCCTGGTTTTCCGAGATCAAGTGGCTTGCATCCTTGCATGTCAGCATGTTCATTCACCTCTGGGCGGCCTGCATTGCGTTACCGACCCAATTTCTGTCGAGACACCGCCGGAGCCCCAAACGGGTCCGATACAGCATCGTCCAAAGGTTGGTCGGCGTAATCGCCAATTCCTGACAAATATCTTCCGTATTTTCTTCCATCACCTCGCGCAGCAGGAAAAGTCGCGCCAGACGGGGGGGCAAGGCATCCATGCAGCGTTGCAGGATGATCATGAATTGGCCACGCTCCAGCAATTCTTGCGGATTACCCCAATCGGACAACTTGTGTTGCCAGCGACCATCGGAAGCGAAGTTGTCGGAGTCCTGCATTTCATCCGCATCGGCCAGATCATCCGCTTCGTCCAGTTGCACCTCGCGCGCGTCGTGCCTGAACATATCGATGATCTTGTGCTTGAGTATGCCGATCAGCCAAGTCCGCGCCGATGCGCCGCCGGAAAAACGGTCGCGCGCCTGTAACGCGGCGAGCAAGGTTTCCTGCACCGCCTCCTCGGCTTTGTGCTGGTCGCGGGTATGCACCAGCGCATATTTGTAGAGCGCTGCGCCATGCTCATCCAGCCAGGTTTCCGGTGAGCCCAGAATGCTGTCGGTCATATGCCTTCTCCTCTCGCGCGAATGATTCTTCATGTGAATTCGGACGCGGTGCGCGGCGATTATGAACCAATCGGTCCTGAATAGGTGATTTAGTTCCCGAAATGATTTGTCAGGAATTCGAACCCGCATCGACCAACCAGCGGCACCCGATTTTTTCTGGGCGAAACCGATGGAGATCAATCATGCCAACCAGTTCCAGACTTTTTTCGCAACGCCTGCTTTGTGTCGCGCTCTCGACGGTCGGTCTGCCGGCTTTCAGCGCCGGATTCATTGTCAATGGCCCAGGCACGCCGACGCCGCGCCCCGCCAACCCCGCCAACAACCCCTGGCTGAACTACCCCACCCACTATGGCAGTGGCGCAAGTGTCCACAATTTCAGTGATGCCGTATCGCCGGACAGCTTGGCCAGCATGAACCGCTTCATGAAGCTGAATGAAACCGAGCGCCTGGCTGTCATGCGCCAGGGCGAGCAAGGCGCCCTGGCGCGCGGGCAGGCGCTGTTCAACGATGCGCGTTTGGGCAGCAGCGGACTCAATTGCGCGGCTTGCCATCCCAATGGCGGCACGGCAGGCGGCAAGGTCGGCATCGGCGAACATGAGGTCGCCATCCCGTCACTACAGGATGTAGCGCAACGCTACCCGAGCTACAAGCCGCTCAACGACCGGGTCATCACCCAAACCGAGATGCAGAACAATTGTGTAGCGCTGTTTCTCAAGGGCAAACCGCTTGCCACGGGCACCAGGGAAGCGGCGGATCTGACCTACTACGTCGGCAGCTTCAGGCGCCAGCCTTGATGCCGTCGCTGCCGCGTCTTGCATCGATACAAGCCATGTCTGTTGCATCCCGCCAGAAATTCTTTGACATTGTGAACCAGATGGTCCACAAACACCTTATGGCTGCAAACATCGGACGACCTCTCGAATACGACCCCGACACCGCACTGGATGCCGCAATGCATCAGTTCTGGACGAAAGGTTACGAGCACACCTCGATGCAGGACTTGCTGGCGACGATGAACCTGTCCAAAAGCAGCCTGTACCAGGCTTTCGGCGGCAAGCAGCCGTTGTTCCGGCGTTGCGTGGCGCGTTACACGGATCAATTCGCGAACCGGATGCGCGCGGGTCTCGCCGCGGCACCGAGCGGCCGAGGTTTCATCGCAGCCTTTCTGTATTCGGTACTGGACGATGTGCGGGCAGACGGTGCGCCGCGCGGTTGCCTGGTGATGAACACGGCCTCCGAATTCGCCCAGAGCGAGCCGGAGATCGCGCTGGATGTGGCGCAAAGCATCGAGCGTTTTCACGGCATCCTGCGGGCCGCGGTGGAACGGGCGCAGCAAGAGGGCGATATCCCGCCCGAACGCGACCCCGCGATACTGGCGAGTTTTCTGGTCAGCAGCATGAGCGGTCTCAAGACCCAGGCCAAGGCCGGGGCAGATGCAAAAACGCTGGAAGGCATCATTGGGGTGGCTCTGTCCGCCCTGGCGTGATTTTTTTGCGTGCTTATGGAACGTTCAGTCCATTACACCTATGGACCACGCCTCATGGGCTTTTTTTAACCATATATGGAACGATCGGTTCAATTCAAATTCATCCACTTCAAGGAGTCATCGCATGCAATCCGAATACAAACTCACTTTGCCGTCGCTCAACCCCAACCAGGCCGAACCACTGGCGCTGGATCGTCTGGACGAGGCGCTGAACAAACTCGGCTTCATCCCCAACATGTACAGCGTCATGGCCAATTCGCCGGGCCTGCTCGACACCTACATCCATGGCTACAGCCGCTTCCGCGAAATGTCCGGCTTCACGCCCGCCGAACAGGAAGTGGTATTCCTGGCGATCAGCCGCGAGAACGGCTGCAACTACTGCGTCGCCGCCCACAGTTTTCTGGCCGACAAGATGTCCGGCGTGCCGGCAAGCGTTACCGATGCGATTCGCGCCGGCACGCCGATCGCCGACGCCAGGCTGGCCGCGTTGCACGATTTCAGCCGCACCATGGTGGTGAAGCGCGGCTTGCCGAGCAAGTCGGAAGTCGGCGCATTCCTTGCCGCCGGTTACAGCGAACAGCAGATCCTGGAAGTCGTTTTGGCCATTTCGGTGAAAACCCTCAGCAACTTCGCCAATCATTTGTTCCACACGCCGGTGGACGCCGTGTTCGCCGGCCGCACCTGGGAGGGCTGAGCAGATGGATCGGACCGGAGGTATTAACGGCAGCATGACCACCATGCCAGCCGATTTTCTGATCGACGCAAGCGGCGCGATCCGCCTGGCCTATTACGGCCGCGACGAAGGCGACCATCCGCCGTTCGACGCCATCAAACGATTTGCCAACCAACATTCCTGAAGGAGTCAGCCATGAACCACGACAAGGAACTCGATGCACGCGGACTGAACTGCCCGCTGCCGATTCTGCGCACCAAGAAGATGTTGAATGAATTGACCAGCGGCCAGGTACTCAAGGTCAACGCAACCGATCCCGGTTCGGTAAAAGACATGCAAGCCTTCGCCAACCAGACCGGCAACAAACTGATCTCGACCGAGATGAGCGCCGGCGAATTCGTTTTTCTGCTACGCAAGCACTGATCGCCACCCCGGCCGCCGTGCCGGGGTGCGCCAAACTTGACAAGGAGCAACATCATGCAAGAGAAGAAAATGGCCATCATCGCCACCAAGGGCACGCTGGACTGGGCCTATCCGCCCTTCATCCTGGCCTCCACCGCCGCCGCGCTAGGCTACGAGGTTCAGATGTTCTTCACCTTCTACGGCCTGCAACTGCTGCGCCGCGATCTGACCGGCCTCAGGGTCAGCCCGCTGGGCAACCCCGGCATGCCGATGAAACTGCCATATGGCCCGAAGTGGCTGCGCGACATCAACCTGAATATCCCCAACGCCGTGCAAAGTCTGATTCCCGGCTACGAGAACCTGGCCACGGTACTGATGAAAAAGACCATCAGCAATAACGGTGTCGCCAGCATTCCGGAGCTGCGCGAACTTTGCCAGGAAGCGGAAGTGAAATTCATCGGCTGCCAGATGACCGTGGAACTGTTCGGTTTCGAGCACGACGACTTCATCGACGGCATCGAATACGGCGGCGCGGCCACCTTCTTCGAATTCGCCGGCGAATCCGACATCTGCCTGTACATCTGATCATGCGCCGCGCGCCCGTTGCGGTGCTGTGGCGGCCAAGCCCTGGAGCGCCGAGGTATCAGGCGCCAGCTTCCAAAGCTTTGAGTATCCGATCCAGCCCCGCCAATGCGGCTCCCGGGACCTGAAGCAATTGCGCGTGCACGATGGCGCCGTCCACGGCGAGGGCGATGGCTTCGGCGATGGGGTTGTACCGCTCTGGCGGGGGCAACAGGCCCCGGATGGCCTCGGTCATGTCCTGCTTGTGGCGTTGAGTCATCGCCACGATGGCCGGTTGGCTGCCCCCCAGTTCCACCACGCTGTTGATGAACGCACAGCCGCGAAATCCTGCGTCCCCGAACCATTCGGCCAGTGCCGGCAACAGGGCCTGCGGCGTGCCGCCGTGGCGGGCGAGGGCTGCCCTGAACCAGGCCATCCATTGCTCATGGCGGTATTCCAGAAAGGCCTGGATCAGGTCATTTTTGCTGGGGAAGTGGCGGTAGAAAGTGACCTTGGCGACACCGGACTCGGCGATCACCCGGTCAATCCCCGTGGCGCGGATGCCTTCCCGATAAAACAGCTCATGGGCAGTGAGCAGGATGCGCTCACGGGCGCTGGAAGGCGTTTTGGGAGAGGCGTGGTGTTTGGGCATGAACACAGTGTAGACAGGTCTGTCTACTTCGCATAGAGTGCAAGGCGTGTAGACAGACCTGTCTACCCTTACTCGAAAGGATGATGATGGAAACCAAGCCCCCCTCCCCCCTTTACCCGTGAAACGGCCGAACAAAAAGTGCGACTGGCTGAAGATGCCTGGAACAGCCGTGACCCGGACCGGGTATCCATGGTGTACACCGAGGATACCCGTTGGCGAAACCGCGCCGAATTTCCCGTCGGCCGGGAACAGGTGCGGCAGTTTCTGGCGCGCAAGTGGGCCCGGGAGCTGGACTACCGGCTGATCAAGGCGTTGTGGGCCTGGACCGACAACCTCATCGCGGTGCGTTTCGCCTATGAGTTCAGGGATGATTCAGGGCAATGGTTCCGCGCATACGGCAACGAGAACTGGGCGTTCAACGAAGCGGGATTCATGATGCGGCGCTACGCCAGCATCAACGACCTGCCCATCGAGGAAGCCGAGCGCAAGTTTTTCTGGCCCCTGGGACGGCGGCCGGATGATCACCCGGGTTTGAGCGATCTCGGGCTTTGATGCGATCCACAGGCTGGAAGGCGGGCGCCCCCCACCCGAAGGGCGCTCGTTTATCCCCGCCATGACGCCACCGGCCACGTCACAGATTGCCCCTGTCACCCAGCTGGCGCTGAGGAGGAGATTCCAGAAATTCATAGACCACCGTAAATCCGGTGGGTCCAGCCAATCAATCACTTCGCCTTGACGTTTTCCACGTCGTACCAGGGGGTGGGATTGATGGGGCAGCGGAAACGGAAGCCGTTTTCCGTGATGTTCACTTCACTGGTCTTGGTCTGTCCCGGTTCCAAGGGGAACATGTCCAGCGGCTGATGCGACGTGAACTCCTGGATCTGGAACCCCACCACCTTTTTGGTCTTGTTGGCCACCACGAAGCGGTACTTGCCCGGCTTCAGGTCGGCCAGGGTTTCCTTGGCGGCAAAATAGCCGCCGTACTGGTCCAGGTTGATGGTGGTGACACCGTCCTTGGTGACGGGGGTGCCGGCGAAGACGGAAGCGGATGCCAGCAGGGCGGCGCCGATGAGGAAGTTGGCGATGGACTTTTTCATGGTGAGGACTCCAGGTCACACGGCGGAATTGCCGTGCGACCAGAATAGGACTGGATACGAATACGATGAATGACGAATAGTCTGTATATTTTGATCATTCGTACAACACGAGTCCCACATGGATGCCTTGACCAATGTGCTTCGCCTGCTGCGCCTGCGCACCAATGTGTTCCTGCATTCCAGTTTCTGCGGGGTCTGGGCGGTGGACACCTCGGGCCAGAAAAAGGCCGCCTTCCATGTGGTTTCCAGCGGCGATTGCTGGCTGCATCTGGACGGCCAGGCGCCCATTCCACTGCATGCGGGAGACTTGCTGGTGTTGCCCCGGGACGCGCCGCATCGACTTTCCAGCCTGGATACCACGCCGGGGCCGGAGGTGCCCCTCAACCAGCCGGCCCAGGTCGAGGATATGGCCCGGGGCCTGCCCGATTCCACCAGCCTGATCTGCGGATACTTCGAGTTCAACTCCCGAGCCTGGAATCCGATCATCGAGGCCCTGCCGGAGGTGGTCGTCCTGCACGGCTCCGAGGAAGATGAAGCCGTCTCCGTGGGCTCCCTGATCCGGCTCATGGTGGACGAAGCGGGGGCTGACGGACTTGGCTGCGATGTCCTGCTGGACCGCCTGGGTGACGCGCTGTTCATTCTCGTGGTGCGCGCGGTCATGCAACGCGCGAGTGTGGATCACGGCTATCTGGCGGCCTTGGGTGACCGACAATTGGCGCGGGCGTTCCAGGCTATGCATAACGCGCCAGAACAAGCCTGGACTCTGGATACGCTGGGCCGCGCGGCCGGCATGTCGCGTTCGGCCTTCGCCACCCGTTTTCACCAGATCGTGGGCATGACGCCCATGCATTACCTGACCCGCTGGCGCATGCAGCTTGCCCAGGATGGGTTGAGCGACCCGGGTCTGAGCATGATCGATATCGCCGAGCGGACGGGCTACACCAGCGAGGCCGCCTTCAGCCGGGCGTACAAACGGCAATTCGGCACCACGCCGGGCAGCGCCCGGCGCCGGTCTCGATGAGGGCCGGACAGTTCGGACGCCGCGACCTTGTTACTCCACCATCCCTGGCATGCCGACCCAGGAGCCTGGCGGACTTTGGAATCGTCGGCTGCGGATGTCCTGGCTCGACAATAGGCTCAACTGAATGACTCGTTCTGAACACGTTCCGGCGCGATTCCGAGCCGGCTGGCGGCGGCGCGCATGGCTACGATCAACGCCGCCGGGCCGCAGACATAGATCACCGCGTCATCCGCGGCGCGTCTCAGAACTTCGACGGCATCGAGATGACGGTGGTCTGGAACGCGGCTGAAATAGGGAAAATAGTCTTCCGCATAGTCGACCGCGAGCTGGTCATGGTAGGCCATGTCCACAGGGGTTCGCCCCGAGTAATGCAGTTCGAACGGTACGTTGCGCCGCCTGAGGGCCTGGGCCATGGCCCGGATCGGCGTAATGCCGATACCGCCGGCGATCAGCACCGCCGGCCGCGAATCGGTGTGCAGCGGATAGTGGTTGCTCGGCGGAGAGATACGTAGTTGCGTGCCGATCCGCCAGGTCTCGTGGACAGCCTGGGAGCCGCCGCGCCCCTCGCGCTCGCGCAGCACCGCGATTTCGTAAACGTCTTGGTGTCCGGGCCCGGTCATCAGCGAATACTGCCGCGTGACTACCGTTCCGTCGGCAAGCCGCACCGGCACCTCGATGTGGGCGCCGGCCTCGGCGGGCGGCAGCACGCCCCAATCCTCGGCGCGTAGCTCGAAGGCGCGGATGCGCGGGGTCAGTTGGCGCACGCCGGTCACCGTGAGCGCCAGCTCACCGTTGCCGAGCGGCTCCCCCAGCCGCGCGGGCGACTGGGCATCCGGCGCCGATCTGGCCTCCTTGATCCGCTGGGCGATCTCGTCTTTGGTATAGCGCGGGGTGATGTACTTGGGGCAGTTCCAGTCGAAACCCTCGACCCGGATCACCACGCCGCGCTCGACCCGCGCCCGGTATTCGGGGTTGTCGAGTTGTGCCAGCAATTGGGGATCGCTGTCCTCGTCGATCACCCGCGCCCGGCCGAGAATTTTCAGCCGGGCCTGGTTCGGGTAGTCCATCAGGAACAGGCAGATGCGGTCGTCTCCGGAAAGATTGCCCACCGAGATGTACTGGCGGTTTCCGGAAAAATCCGCGTAACCGAGGGTACGCCCGTCAAGTACCTTGATGAAGCCGGCCGGGCCGCCGCGATGCTGGACATAGGGCCAGCCGGTTTCGCTCACCGTGCCTTGGTAAAAACTGTCGCGCGCCGCGATGAAAGCGACCTCGTTCGGACCGAACTCGGGTTCCTCCAACGGTTCCTGTTCATGACGGCCGTAGGCCTCGCGGCTTCCCATTTGGGTCTGCGCGGCCTTGACCTTGGCGGTGAAAGCAATAGTGGCAAATGCGCTGGTCATGGAAGTCTCCTTTTCGTCGGCCGGAAGGGGATGCCCCTTCCGTTATCACCTGGATTTCAGGCGGCGAGTTTCAGTTCGACCCTGGGGAAGTCGATTTCGACCCGGCTGGCCCTGCCGATCAGGTTCGTCAGGATGTTCATGCCGACGTGCGTGATGATCTCGACGATTTCCGCTTCGCTGTAACCGGCGTTGCGCACATCGGCCAGTTCGGCGGTGGTGACGTCGCCGGTGTGCTCATTGACGGCCCGGGCGAACTTCACGGCGGCGGCGGCCCTGGCGTCCTGGCTGGTGCCGGCTCGGTTGGCTTCGATCTCGGCGCCGTTCAGCCCGACCTTGCGGCCGATGGCGGTGTGCGCCGACAGGCAGTATTCGCAGGCGTTCTGCTGGGCCAGAGCCAGGGCGATGCGTTCTCCAGTCTGGGGATCGAGACTGCCGCCATTGGCGATGCCATGCAGGCCGAGGAAAGCCTTGAGGGCTTCCGGCGAGTTGGCGAATACCTTGAGAAAGTTCGGGACGATGCCCAGTTGCGACTGGATCGCGTCGTAAAGCGCCTTCTGTTCGGCGTTGGCGGTTTCGTGGGTGACGACGTTGATGCGTGCCATGGTGTTTCTCCTTTGCTGGATGTCAGGGTGGGTGTGTCGATGTCTTGTCGACGCTTGTCACTTTGGCAAAAGCCATGGAAAGAAAGAATAGCCATAGAATGCAATTCATTATTTCCATTAATGGAATAGACATGGACCGCTTTCACCTGATGAACGTCTTCGTCGCCGTGGCTGAAGCTGAAAGCTTTGCCGGCGGAGCGCGGCGCCTGAAGCTGTCGCCGCCGGCGGTGACCCGTGCCGTGGTGGCCCTGGAAGAGCAGTTGGGGGTGCGCTTGCTCACCCGCACCACGCGGGTGGTACGCGTGACCGAAGCCGGGGCCCGCTACCTGGAAGACGCGCGCCGCATCATCATCGAGATGGATGAGGCCGACGCCGCGGCGGCGGGCGTCAACGCCACACCACGCGGACAGTTGGCGGTCACGGCGCCGGTACTCTTCGGCAAGCTGTACGTGATGCCCATCATCACCGAGTTTCAAACCACCTTTGACCAGACCACGGTCTCGGCGCTGTTCGTGGATCGCATCGTGAATTTTGTGGACGAGGGCATGGACGTGGGTGTCCGTATCGGTCAACTGCCCGATTCCTCTCTGCGCGCCACCCGGGTCGGACATGTACGCCGGGTGGTGGTGGGCACGCCAGCCTACCTGGAGCAGCACGGCATTCCGCAAACACCAGATGATCTGACCAAACATCGTCTTGTGGCGTCCAGTGGTGTTACGCCATCCAACGACTGGGTTTTCCATCACGCGGGAGAGAAAGTTACGGCGCGCGTACAGCCCCGCATCATCGCGAACACCAACGATGGCACCCTGGAAGCGGTCTGCCGAGGCTACGGCTTGACGCGACTGCTGTCCTATCAGGTGGCCTCCCAGCTCGCGTCAGGGGAGCTGAAAACCGTACTCGGCGAGTTTGAGGGCCCTGAACTGCCTGTGCATGTCATCCACCGGGAGGGGCGGCATGGTTCGGCAAAAGTGCGAAGCTTCGTCAATCTGGCGGTGGAGCGACTAAGGGCGGACAAGGCGCTGAACTAGTGTGGTATTGCACGCTTGCCGGCCCAAATAAAACGGATGGATTTTCCCGCCAGGCTAGGCGCGGACCCGCCGCCGTATGGCGGTATACGGCAAGGGACCGCAACGACGCATGGCGGAAATAGCCGGCGTTTTATGGGCCAGATAGCGTGCAACACCACACTAGTGTAGTGATGCACTCTTGATGGAACTTATATTCCTACAGCCAGTCGGTACCTTCACACGACAAAGCAATGAGGACCGA